>JALYHV010000354.1 GCA_030776205.1 Myxococcota bacterium
CGCCAATGACGCCGCGTCGAGCGGTGCGGGAAGCGCTGGGAGCGGAACACCGACGGTCCTTTCCGGCGACGGCAGCGTCGCACGAAGCGGGTCTTCGGGACTCAATTCCGGGAGCGGCGCCGCGAGCGGCGCGGATGGCACGGCCATAGCCAGCAGCGGATCGGCCGGGGGCGGAGCCGGCAGCAGCGCTTCCGTAGTTGCCGGCAGCGGCAGCCCCAACACCGACGGCGGCGCTGCGAGTGGCTCTCCGTCCAGCAGCGGCAGCGCCGCCAGTGGCTCTCCGTCCAGCGGCGGCAGCGCCGCCAGCGGCTCTCCCTCCAGCAGCGGCAGCGCCGCCAGTGGCTCTCCCTCCAGCAGCGGCAGCGCCGGGTGCATCTGCACTGGGGGCCAATCGCTCTACCCCACCGGAATCGATTGCCCGGCGCTTGCGATAGGCCTCAACAAAGGCCAGACAATGAAGGTGTGCGACGGGGTCAGCGGGTTCTCGGAGGCCTCGCTCGCTTGCGGGGAGATTGGCACCTTCGTGACGTGTGGCGCAGTTACCACCGGCCCCGGCGTCGCCGTCTGCCAGACGATTACCACGGTCGTGCGCTCCGTCGCGCAGCGCTGCCATTGAGAGTCGAAACCTAGCGGCCCCCCGTCGGGTCAACCCGCCCGCGTCGCGCGCGCTATCGCGCTCCGCAGGATTTGGACGCCTTGCAGCAGGATGGCCCGTTGCGCGTCACTCGGTGGACGCTGCTCCCAGTCGCGGAGCGTTCGGCGGTAGCGCTCCAGCGTCTGCTGAAGCTCCTGCCGGAGAGGTCCGTGCGGCACTCGAGCCATCCACTGCGCGGCCTCACCGAGCAGATTGGCCGCCTGCTTGTGATCTGAGCAGGCTTCCTGGGCCGCAGACGCGGCTGGTGGGGACCATGCCGCGCCCCCCGGCTCCCCGGCCGTGCCGTCTTGTCCGGCTTCGGACGGGTCTCGCGGGCGCACTCCCGACACCGATCGATAAGGCCGCTCGTTCTGTCCCTTCTTGTCGAATGCCGCCACGGCCCGTCCTCCGTTGAGCGGTCCCGTCATTCTGATTGCCTTGGGACCTGTCGTGCTCGGAGCCTTTGCAAACCGGCTGCCAACGGGGCCATCCAAGAACGCACGAAGGGCTTCCGCTCGGCCGGCGTTCAGCGCGCCTTGTCCCGCCGTCCCTGTTTTGGCGCAGCGGCAGCACCCACAGCCCGGCGCGGACCAGACTTCCGCCTCGTCGCCCCGGCGTAGGGATCGAAGGCCGTTTTCTCCGAGACGCCACCTCCTTCGGCGCCGGCCAGCCCTTGCAGCTTCTTCAGCTCGTCTCGAAGGCGTGCCGCCTTCTCGAAGTCGAGGCCCTCCGCTGCGGCGAACATCTCGAGTCGCATCGCGGCGATCCGCTCCTGAAATTCTTGCGCGTCCTCGGCGGCACCGGCGGCACCGTCCCCACGCGCACCTCGGGCTAGCTTTGGCACATTGAAGTAATCGATGGTGCCGCTCGCCGGGTTGATATTCATTATCGCGCGGACAATGGTCTGCGGCACGATACCGTGCTGCTCGTTGTATGCCCGCTGCACCGCGCGACGACGCGTCGTCTCATCGATAGCGAACCGCATGGCGTTCGTCAGGGAGTCGCCATACATGATCACTCGGCCGTTCACGTTGCGCGCGGCGCGCCCCATGGTTTGAATCAGCGAGCGAGGGCTGCGCAAGAAGCCCTCCTTGTCGGCATCGAAGATGGCGACGAGCGATACCTCGGGCAAGTCGAGGCCCTCGCGCAGCAGGTTGATTCCGACGAGAACGTCGAACTCGCCCAGGCGCAGATCGCGGAGAATGTCGATACGCTCGAGCGTGTCGATGTCAGAGTGCAAGTAGCGCACGCGTACGCCGAGCTCCCGATAATAATCGGTGAGATCCTCGGCCATTCGCTTGGTGAGTGTCGTCACCAGCACGCGCTCGTTCTTCTTCGCCCGGTCCTTTATCTCGCCCAGGAGGTCGTCGACCTGACCCGATACGGGACGCACTTCGATCTCGGGTTCGGTGAGGCCCGTCGGGCGAATGAGCTGCTCCACGATGACCCCCTGCGCCTTGGCAAGCTCGTACTCGCCCGGCGTAGCCGACACGTAGATGATCTGTCTGACGTGCTGCTCGAACTCTTCGAACTTCAGTGGCCTGTTGTCGAGCGCGCTCGGGAGGCGAAACCCATATTCGACGAGGGTCTCTTTGCGTGCGCGGTCGCCGCGATACATCGCCTGGAGTTGCGGTGATGTCTGGTGCGACTCGTCGAGCACGATGAGGAAATCGGACGGAAAATAATCGAGCAACGTCGGCGGCGACTCTCCCGCCTTACGGCCCGACAGGTGACGAGAGTAGTTCTCGATGCCTTGGCAGAAGCCCATCTGCTCCATCATCTCGAGGTCGTACAGCGTTCTTTGCTCGAGTCGCTGCTTCTCGAGAAAGCGCCCCTGCTTGTCGAAATAGTCGAGACGTTCGCGCAGCTCCTCGCGGATACCCTCCGTCGCTCGTCGCATCTGGGCTTGCGGCGTGACGTAATGCGACCCTGGGTAAATGGCATATCGGTCGAGCGTCGCCTTCACGCGGCCGCGAAGCGGATCGACTTCTTTGATCGACTCGACCGTGTCGCCGAACAGCTCGACGCGAATTGCCGTCTCGTGCTCGTACGCCGGGAAGATCTCCACGACGTCGCCGCGCACCCGGAACGTGCCGCGGTGAAAGTCGACGTCGTTGCGCTCGTATTGGATGTCTACCAACTGGCGCAGCAGCCGATCGCGCCTCAGCTCTTCTCCCGCTACGAGCTGGATGACGAGGCCATGGTAGCTCTCCGCGCTGCCGATGCCGTAAATGCAGCTGACGCTGGCCACGATGATGACGTCGCGCCGCGACAGCAGCGCGACGGTCGCGGAGTGGCGCATGCGATCGATTTGATCGTTGATGATCGCGTCTTTGTCGATGAACGTGTCCGTCGAAGGGATGTACGCCTCAGGTTGGTAATAATCGTAATAGCTGACGAAGTATTCGACGGCATTGTGGGGAAAGAGCTCCCGCATTTCGCCGTAGAGCTGCGCAGCGAGGGTCTTGTTCGGCGCCAGGATGAGGGTAGGCTTTCCGGATTGCTGAATGACGTTCGCGATCGTGAACGTCTTTCCGGAGCCGGTGATGCCTAGCAAGACCTGCTGGCTCAGGGGCGCCTTCAGCCCGGTCACGAGCTGCGCGATGGCTGCCGGCTGGTCCCCCTTTGGCTCGAAGCTGGTCTTCAGGTCGAATCCGGCCACCGTGGAAGCGTAGTACGTTCACCGGGAGCGCGCCGCTCCAGCCGTCTTCGCCTGCGCGCGAAGACGAACGGGCGCTTCGGACGGCGCACGCGAAGCCGCTCGACCGCTCAGAACTGCGCGCTCAGAACTGCGCGCTCAGAACTGGGCGAGGAAACGGGGATCATTCTCGTAGAGGAGGCGGATGTCCGGGATGCCGTAACGGACGATGGCCACGCGCTCGATGCCCATTCCGAACGCGAAGCCCGTCCATTTTTCCGGATCGATCCCGCAGCTCTCGAAGACAACCGGGTGGATCATTCCGCAGCCCAGGATTTCGATCCATCCGGTGCGCTTGCACACGCTGCAGCCTGCGCGGGTCCCGTCCGCCCGCTTGCAGAACGGACAGGCGACGTCGACTTCAGCCCCCGGCTCGACGAAGGGAAAGTAGCTCGGTCGCAGACGGATCGGCGTGCCCGCACCAAAAAAGCGCTCGGCAAACTCGGCCAGGACCCCCTTCAGATGAGCCAGCGTAACTCGCTCGTCGACAAGGAAACCTTCGACCTGGTGAAACATCGGAGAATGGGTCGCGTCGTCGTCGCGACGGTAGACGACACCCGGCGCCACGAACGCCATTGGCGGCGTGTTGGTGCTCATCGCCCGAACCTGAACGTTGCTCGTATGCGTGCGCAAGAGCAGGCCGTTCGTGGTCCAGAAGCTGTCTTGCATGTCGGTGGCCGGGTGATCGGCTGGAAACCCGAGCTTCGTGAAGTTGTTTTCTTCGGTATCGATCTCCGGCCCGTCATGGACCGCGAAGCCTAGGCTCGCGAGCACATCGACGATGTCGTCACGCACGATCGAAATAGGGTGGCCGTGGCCGATGGGCGCGAGCTCACGCCCAGGCAGCGTCAAATCGAACGGCACCCCCTCGAGCTCCGTGTCACGCAGACCGCGCGCCATGGCGCGAAGGCGCTCCTCGAAGGCGCGTTCCACCTCCTGCTTGACGGAGTTGACGAGCTCGCCCACCGCCTTCCGGCCCTCGGCGGGGACGCTGCCCATCTGTTTGAGAACCGCGGTCAACGCCCCCTTTTTACCGACGATTTTTGCGTTCTCGTCACGCAGCGATTGCTCGGTTGTCGCTGACTCGAAGCGAGCGCGGAAGGTGGCCCGAAGCGCGAGGAGCGAACGCTCCATCTCGAGGTGAACGGCGGCGGAGTCGCCCGTGCTGCTCATTCGCGCTCGATAGCACAAGCCGGGTCGCCACGTCCCCGCACGGGAGTGTCCGTGCGGGGTTTGGGAATCGGTCTCAGACCGCCGTCTGCTTCACGATTTCGCTGAACGTCTTGGGATCGCTCACGGCAACGTCCGCCAAGACCTTGCGATCGAGGCCGACTTCACCCTTCTTGAGCGCGAACATCAGACGCGAATACGTCGTTCCGTTCTGGCGGGCGGCGGCGTTGATGCGCGTAATCCAGAGGCGGCGAAAGTCGCGCTTGCGCAGCTTGCGATGGGCGTAGGCGTAAACCCACGCTTTCATCACCACTTCTTTGGCGTACGCGAACAGGCGTGATCGGGCGCTGTGATAGCCCTTGGCCTCTTTCAGGATGCGGTTGCGGCGACGACGGGCCTTGAAACCTCGTTTTGCGCGGGGCATGGCGGCGTTCGCTCAACCGTAGGGGAGCAGGCGCTTGACGCGCTTCTGCATCGATTTGTGAATCATGTCGTTCTGCCGGAGGCGCCGCAAGCGTTTGCGCGACTTTTCCTGCATCCCATGGTTGCCGCCGGCCTTGGGACGGCGAACTCGGCCCTTGCCGGTCACCCGGAAGCGCTTGGCCGCCGCCTTATTGGTCTTCATCTTGGGCATCGTGCTACCTCGGCTGCCGCTCGCCGCGCGGGTCGCCGGGCCCACCATCTCGGTCCAGATCTTGGTCCGAATGCTTGGGCGTGCGGCGGTTTCGAAGAGCCCGGCGGAATGCGGGGTGCGCACAATAAGAGAAGGCACCTCGTTGTCAAGCGCTCGCCGCCTGGCCGGTCTCATGGGCTGCAGCCGCCGTGCGCGCATCCGGCGCCCCACTGATTTGCCGCGCAATCGTAAGAGCTGACAGCGCCCGCGTTGCAGTAATCGAGCGTCGGCCCGTTGCAGCTGTCTTGGTACGTCGCCGGATCGCAGGCGCTGTCCAGGGCACAACCTGGGGAATTGCTCGTTGGATCCATGAAGCAGCTGAATCCAGCGCCGTACAGCGCCGCGCAGCTCGCGCTGCCGACCTGCCCGCCCAGGCACGCGCTGATGTTCGAACCCTGGCATGACGGCCCCGATGCGGCGCCCGTGCAAGGCGGACCCGAGGGTTGGCAGTCGGCGGTGCCCGCGTTGCCGCCGCACGCGGAGCCAAACGCCCTGCAATCCAGAGTGGGCGCGTAGCGGCCATGCCTGCAAGTGACGACGAGTGGGCCCGCGCAGTACGTCGCGCCCTCTTGCCATGGCGCGCAGTCGCCAAATCCGCACCCCACGTTCGAGCGCCCGTTCGTGCAGATCATTCCCACGTCGGCGCAATCAGTGGTCAATTTGAAGCCCCAGCGGCACGTGGCCAGGATCGAGCCGCTGCAGGTATCGGGGTTCTTGTTCGGCTTGCACTTCGAACCGTCGTTGAGACACTGCGCGATCGCGCCGCAGCTCGTTCCTGCGTTGGCGACGCACTGCAGGAGCGTGGCAGACGGGAAAAGCACGTCTGCGCCTGCGGGTTGGGGAATGTGCGCAAGGCAACCGCTTACATTCGGGAATTGTCCGCAAGCCCCGAGCGCGACACAAAAGCTCGTCCAGACGGAGTCAGCCAGCACGCGATCCGGGATCATGCCCCCATCCCACACGAAGGACGGAGGCTGCATCGGTGCGTCCGAGAACGGACCGCCCCCGCTCCCGTCCGGGACGCCGGGGGCGTCTGGCGACGCCGGCGCAACGTCGCCCGTCGAATCGACGCTCGAGTCGACCGGCGCGGCCGCGCTGACATCGGCCGCCCCTGTCGTCCCGTCCTGCCTCGGCGAGCTCGACTCTTCGCCCCCCGCATCGCCGTTAAAGAGCCCCTCGGCGCCGATCCCGCAACCGGCGGCGCTGATGGCGAGGACGACGCCGACCCGAACGGCACCCATGCGCACGCCCTTCAATGCGAGAAACCCACGGATCCATTCTACACGGGGGGGGTTGCGATGGCCATGAAGGCCCCTGCGAGGGCTTGAAGCCGTGCGCTCGCCCGCTGGGCAGCGCCCGACAGCGGCTCGTCGTCGCTCACCTCTTCGCGCACATCGAAGTAAAACTTGGCCTTCGGTTCCGTGCCGCTCGGGCGCGCGATGATCCGGCTGCCGGAGGCAAGGTGGAAAACGAGGACGTTGCTCGATGGAAGCGCGAGCGGGTGCTCCTCACCGGTGCGCATGTCACGACGCGTGCCCACGTCGTAGTCCTCGATTGAGATGACTGCTTCGTCGCCTATCCGACGCGGAGGCCCCCGGCGCAGCCGGCCCATCATCTCGCGCAAAACGTCAGCCCCGCTGGCGCCGCTCTTGACGATGCTCACTTGCAAGCTGCAATGAGCGCCCCAACGGCGCGCGATCTCCTCGAGCCGACTCGAAAGAGTCCGACCGACGGCGCCGAGCACGGCGGCAAGCTCCGCCACGAGCACGCCCGCCGAGATGCCGTCCTTGTCGTGCACGACGTCGCCGACGCAGTAACCCAAGGCTTCTTCGTACCCGAAGACGACCTCGTATCCTTGCCGTTCGAGCTCGAGCGAGCGATGCGCGATCCACTTGAAGCCGGTCAGCGTCTCTTCGTAGCGAACGCCGAGCGAGGTGGCGATCCGGCCGAGCAGCGGCGACGACACGATCGAAGCGAGGACGGCCCGCGGCCGAACCGCGGGACGCTCCGTGAGCAGGTAGTGCCCGAGGAGGACGCCGACGTCGTTACCGCTCAGACGGTAGTAGCCGAGGCCCTCGGGAGTGGTGTTCGGAACGGCGACCGCCAGTCGATCGGCATCCGGATCGTTGGCCAGGACCAGCTGCGCACCTGTCCTTTGCGCGAGGGCAAGGGCGAGGTCGATGGTCCCCGGCTCCTCGGGGTTGGGGAAGGCGACGGTGGGGAACGCGCCGTCGGGCGCGCGTTGCTCCGGAACGCTGGTCGTTTCGGTGAAGCCCGCGTCGTCGAGGGCGCGGCGCATGAGCGCATCACCGGTGCCATGGAGTGGCGTGTAAACGATGCGGAGGCTCCGGTCGCCCTCGTGGGGATGGATGGCGAGCGCGCGAACGGCTGCGAGGTAGCCCCGCGCGATTCCAGGACGCGCTGCGACCAGGGCACCGCGGGCGCGCAGTGCCGCAAGAGGCGGCCGAGCGATGGCTCGCGCCGGCGGTGCACGAGCGATCGCGGCGGCGATGCGGGCGTCGGTCGGTGGCACGATTTGGGCCGCGTCTTCCCAGTACACTTTGTAGCCGTTGTACTCGGGGGGATTGTGGCTGGCGGTGATGACGATACCGGCCGCGGCTTCTAACGTCTTCACGGCGAAGCCGACCAGCGGGGTCGGGACCGGGCCGGAAAAAAGCACGACGCGTAGGCCCGCCGCGGCGAGGATGGCCGCCGCGTCCTCCGCGAGCTCGCGGCTGAGCCGGCGTGCGTCGCCCCCCACGACGACCCCACGCTCCGCAGCACGGGGCACGCTGGCGAGCAGCTCCGAAGCTACCCCCCACGTCGCCCGCGCCACCACAGCTCGATTCATGCGGTTTGGACCCGCCCCCAGGACGCCGCGGAGCCCGGCCGTCCCGAACTCGAGCGTCGCTGCGAACCGGTCCTCCAAATCCGTGGAGCTTGGATCCGGGTGGGCGAGCAGCGAACGTAGCTCGGCTCGAGTGGTCGGGTCGGGGTCATCCTCGAGCCATTGCTCCGCCCGCGTGCGAAGGTCGTCGCGCTGCATCGTAAAGACGTAACAGGCATACGGCGCCATGCGAGCAGCGCGCAAAGGGACCGGAACGCGCTGGGAGGTGAGCGCCCAAGTACCGCCCTTCCGCGCGGGACTCGTGCCATAGTTGTTGCGAGCGATGCTCCGCTACGCGCTGCGCCGCGTCCTCTGGGCGATCCCGACTCTCCTGGCGACGAGTCTCGTTCTCTTCTTCGTTACGACGCTGGCGCCGGATCCCGTCACGCCGCAGGAGGACCCCGGCTTCGGCTCGGCAATGCCTTCGGGTCTGATCGAGGCGCGGCGAACGCGGTTCCTCGACCTGCCACGCTTCTTCAACTCACGCCCGCAAGACGTCCGCTCGCGCGCGTACAAGGCCGTCGAGCACATCGCCGCAGACGACGCGGAGCGCGGGCGTTCTGCGCGCGAGCTTCGCGTCCTGGGGGGCGCAGCGCTCCCCTACGTGCTGCCGCTGCTGGAGTCGCTCGCTCCGGACAGCCGCGCGCGCGTCGCGATCGCGCTCGCACCCCTCGCCGCGAGGATGCACCTGGCCGACGAACGTGAGCTGCAGGATCCGCCGACGGCGGTTCTTTTCTGGACGCACGTCTGGGACAACCGCGCGCTCGACTTCGCGCGGTCTGCCGTCGAGCGGGCGGTGAGAAGGCTCGTCGAGCACGGAAGCGACCTCCGCGAAGGCGATCTGGTCGCCCTCGACACATTCGCGTTGCCCGAGGTGCTGCGCGCGATGACGTCGACATCCGATCTCCCAACGCTGCAGCGCCTGACGCGAGTCGCGAACCATTGCACCGAACGTGGGCCGGTTCTCGACGCCGCCGCGGACGATGACGCTGCGCGGCGAGCGGTTGCCGATTGGCAGGAGTGGTGGTTCGTTCACGCCAGCCACTTCACCGCCCTCGATGGCGCCGCCCGCGCGCTCGCGATGGTTGCCGAGACCCGGTACGGAAAGTGGTTGAAGCGCGCCTCGAGCGGCGAGCTCGGCGTGAGCGCAGTCGACGGCGA
>JALYHV010000355.1 GCA_030776205.1 Myxococcota bacterium
CGTCACGGCTGAGATCAAGGACGCGGTCGCGCTGTATCCCGCCGGCCGGGTCGACGAGGCCCGCCAGCGTCTTCGCGGAGCTCTGCGAGGTCGTGAGCAAGGGAGATCCGCTCCATCGCCCTCACGCACGTTTATGGCCGACGCCAGGTGGATGTGCGCGAGAAACTGGCCTGGGATCTTGTGCACTGAAGGCAGCCGACTCGTTGACGACGAGCGCACATGAAGACGCACGCCTCGAGTACGTCGGTGCGCTGTTTCTATCCGTCACTGCACCTCAAGGCGGCCGATGACTCGGTGACCGACGGCGTGACCGCCGCGCACCTCGCGCTCGCGAATGCGTCGCTCGCTGCACTTCGCGATGACGAGTACGGGGAAGGATCCGCGCCGCGATCAGGCGGTCCGCGGAGCGACTGTAGGAAGCCTCGAGCAGCGACTCGGGGCGCGCACGTGCTACCCCTCTGCAAGCCTGCCCGCGCAGGTTAGCCGACGCGGTCGAGTTGCGCGCCGACGTAGACGGGGGAGGGAGAGATCATCGAGAGCGTCACCACCTGAGCCTCCCCCGTTGTTCTGGCCATTCGTCACAATTTCCATCTGCTTTGCTGGCCTCGAGAGCAGCAGCGACGGGCGCGATGTATGGGCGGCCGCGTCGGAGCGTAACCGCGCCAGGTCCACCGCTTGCTTTGTGGATCCGCCGAGGTTTGCCAGCCACCGTGCCGCCTGGGCGATCGTGGGGTCTTGTCCGGGATGGTTTTCCGTCTGCTTCGCACGCCGCCGCTTCATGAGGTTGGTGTTCCGTAAAGGCACCCACTGCGGAATCGCCTTGTTCGCGCAAGGCGATCAGTCGGCATGAGTTGTCCGCGCGCCAGTTGTCGGCCAGTCTGTCGTGCGGTGGTCGTCTCGAGACCCAATGGACGGGCGTGGGAGCTGATGGACATAGGCGCCAAGCTCTCGCTCCGCGGCGGGCTCCCCGGAGCGCGGGTCTTCGACCTTGCCGCCAACGCTTTGCGCAAGGCAAGGGCCGCTGGGCTCTCCACGCTGGACCGGCTTCCGCTCGCCTTGCCGGCGAGCTGGTGCGTCAACAGTCCGGCGGACTCGCGGATGCTTCGCCGGTGGGCGCTCTCGCCCGAGCGCGAGGTATGGGCGGCGCTCGTCGACGTGCTGGAGGAAGCGGCGCCGTGGAGCGCGACGTCGAACGAAGCGCTGGCGGGCGGTATCTGCGCCATCGGCCCGGAGCCCAATGCCGTGGAGGCGATCAGCAAGGTCCTCGCGTTGCTGGTCCCCGAGAGGGTGCCGCTCATGCCCCCGGCGGCGCGCGCTTTCGTGCTCGGAGAGCCAGCCTCGGACGGGGCGTCGGCCTTCGTGGCGATGGTTCAATGGTTCCGCTCCGCCGCGGATGCCGGGCGGACGGAGCTCGCCGCCTGGTCGCGTGCGCACGAAGAGGTGCCTCTCAGCGCCGCGCAGGTGCTGGATCGGATGCTGTGGTTCGACTCGGAGGGCCACCGTCATTTCCCAATGCGAAATCGCCCCGATTCCTGATAGCCCTCGCGTCGGTTTGCATGGATTGTCTCTTTGATGAGGAGCACGCGCAGGCGCAGCGCCGTGGTGTCACGAGCTGCTCTTGTGGGACGTCCCACGATGGGGAAGGATTCCTTGTCGGCCATGGCCTTGCCGCTCGAGATTTGCGTCTTGGGAGAGCTCGACGTCCGTCGCGGCGGCGAGACGCGGCCTTTGCCGCTCTCCCGCCATGGTCCCGCGCTGGGCGCGCAGGCGGGAGAAGCGCGCCTCCGCGAGGTGGTGGTCCGCGGCGGGGGGTTCACACGATTCCGCCGCGCGACCCTTTTAATCTCGTTCTGGAGGCACGCCCGTGAAAACGAGCTTGCTCGCGAGATCGAAACCCATCGCCCCCCGGCGGACCGCATCTTCCCGTGACACCACCCCAACGACACCACGAGGTATCCCATGGCCCGGCTGATGGCGGAGCACGTATTTCAGGAGCCATTGAGTGACGAGCTCTATGCCGCTTCGGCGAAGAGACTCGACCCCTGCCTCGAGGTTCGTGACGGCATGTGGCGACGCAGCTCTCTGTCGGCCGATCGTCTTCGTATGATCTGCGAGTTCGAAGCGCCGGACGCCGAGGCCGTGCGCGATGCGCTCCGGAGCTCGGGGATTCCGTACGAGCGCGTCTGGGCTGCGAGCGTCTTCGCGATCGAGGAATACCCCGAGCTCATGGCCAAGCTGCGGGCTCTCCTCGGCAAAGGGTCGGCGCCGAGCGGTCCGGCGGCCTCCGAATCGAACGAGGAGGCGACGGCGGCGTGGAACGGGGTGCTCTTCGACAAGTTCGTTCGATTCCGGGACGTGCTCACCCGCGGCTTCACACGCCACAGCGACGCGGCGCTCCGGCGGCACGCTGTGACCCGCGGATCGCGGGTGCTCGACGTGGGGTGCGGCTTCGGCGACGTGACCGCGGCGCTGGCACGGGCCACTGGACGCGAAGGCATGGCGTCGGGAGTGGATGTCGCCGAGCGGTTCGTGGCCGCAGCACGCGCAGACGCGGAGCGCGAGAGGATCGAAAACGCGCGCTTCTTTCGGGCGGACGTGCAGACGGACGGTGTCGGCGGTCCGTACGACGCGATCTTCTCCCGCTTCGGTACGATGTTCTTCGCGAACCCCGTGGCGGCGATGCGCAACCTGCGAGCGTCGCTCAAGCCCGGTGGGCGCCTTTGCACAGTGGTGTGGCGCAAGCGCGAGGACAACCCTTGGGTCCACGTCGCGGAGAAGATTGTGCGCGGCCTCGTGCCGGAGCGTCACGACTCGAGCGAGCCCACCTGCGGCCCGGGTCCGTTCTCGATGTCGAGCGCGGACGTCACGAGCGACATCCTTGGACGCGCCGGGTTCCGAGACGTTTCGTTCGAGCGCCACGACGCGCCCGTCTGCATCGGTCGAGACGTTCGCGAGGCGATCGAGTTTGCCATGGCGCTCGGACCGGCAGGTGAGGTCATGCGCCTGGCCGGCGAGGACGGCGAGCAGCGGAGACCCGCGGTCATCGCCGCGCTCAAGGCCGGGCTGACGCCGTACCTCACTGCTGAGGGAGTGGTGATGCCGTCGAGCGCGTGGATAGTCACGGCGGGGTGAAGCGGGCACGGCGCAGGCGGCTCGGACAGTGGATCCCTTCAGGTGGGCATCGGCCGAACCGAGCCGCGCCCGTACCAAGCGACGCAGCCCCGTCGGATGTCGCTAATTGGTCGGGAACGTGATGAACCGCGAGCTGCAATCGAGGGGATGCGGTGAGCCGTCGGTCGCGCTCTTCACGCCCGGGCTCGCACCGCCCGGACCAACGGTGACCGTGGCATTGCTCGGCGCGATCGGCGTCGTTAGGCCGTCGACGACGACGTTGTCGAGGGTGACCGACGTCTTGAGCGCGCCCGACGTGCCGGTGATGCCGATGACCGGTGTCTGGCTGCCCGACCCCTTGAGCAGGTGAAAGTCGGTGATGCTCACGTTTCCGAAGAGGGGCGCACCGCCGCCGCTCACCGTCCCTTGCGTGTAGTTCGGCGTGATCAAGATCGCGTTGTGCAGGTTTCTCGCACAGATGTTCTTGTACGTGATGTGGTCCACCGGGCCGCCGGCGCCGTTGTACGATTTGATGCGAATGGCGTTGGCGTTGACCGCGCTGGCGCCGGGATAGTAGTCGCCGTCGATCGTGAGATCGTAGACGTTTACCCCGTCGATGCCTCCGGGGCCCGTCTCGCTGCCGATGGACATCCCGTGGCCGGCACCAAAATAATTGTGCGCGATCGTGAGGTTGCTCACCATGCCGGTCGCCCCTTTGATGGCGATCTGGTCGTCCCCCACCGTCACGACGTTGCAAACGATGTATCCGCCGGTGGTGTTGACGCCGTGCTGGCCAGCGCCGGGATCGATCCCGTCCGTGTTGGACGCGGTGGGGGGCGTGATGAGCGTATTGCCCCAAATGACGAAGCCTGCGCCCTGCACCTTCACGTGCATCTTCTGTGAATTGTGCAAGTGAACCTTGTACAGGACGAACTTGTCACCCGACGAGTGGATCATCGTCGTGCCCGAGCCCGCTCCCTTCGCGTCGATCGTCCCCTCGCCGTAGATTCCGGCGTTCGCTCCCGTGACACTGATCACGCCTGGAGTTCCGCTTCCAGTCAGGTTCAACGTGACGCCCGCGTCGATCCACAGCACCGCGCCGGCCCCCATCGTCAAGGACGACGCGCTGAACGACGCGGCGCCGGTGAGCTTCACTGCACCCATGCCGGCGCACGAGTTGAGCGCGGCCTGAATGTCTGTGCCGGGCGTGAGCGTCTTGCAAACGGTGGTCGGCATCTTCGGCTCGATGCCGGCGAGGTTGGGATCGTCTTTGCCGCAGTTCGGGCCGACGCCGTTCGTGCCGGTGTTGGTGCTTCCCGAGCCCGCGCTTCCGGAGGTGGCGACGCTCCCGGAGCTGCCGCTGCCTGGCGAGCTCCCGCCGTCTCCGGAGGTGGCGGGGCTCCCGGAGCTGCCGCTCGCGCCCGAGCTGCCCGCGTCGTCGGAAACGGTGCTCCCCGAGCTGCCGCCGCTGCCGGACCCGGTGCCGGCTCCAGCACCGCTGGAGTTACCTGAACCGGTCCCGGTGCTGACGCCGCTCCCGAAACCAGAGCTACTCCCCGAGCCGGTGCCAGCGTTGTTGCCGGAGCTCATGCCGGACCCGCTGCTTGCGCCACTCGGGGGCCCGACGACGACCGGCGTCGGATCGCCGCCGGAGCACGCCGCGCCCCATGCGAGCAGCGTCGCCAACCCCGCCCCGAGAAACACAGTTTTGCCGTTCGCGTTCATTCGTACCTCGCTCATGCGTACACCCTCACCGCGCGCGAGATGCCGCGCGCACCGCGATGCCACGCATCGCCGATCCGGGTTAATGCCGGTCCGAGGAGAATCGATCCCGTTGCTTGGCTCCCGCCACGGGCATTGCTTGTTTCCCCCCTGCTTACGCGGAATGTTCCTGTTCAGCGAGATCCCGTGAGGGTTCGCGCGTGCACGGCTCCACGATTAATCCGCGGTGACCGCAACGCCGCTTTCTACGGAAGCGCGCCCCGCTGTATCCAGTCGCGGATTGTCGTCAGCTCCGCTGCGCTCAACGCGGTTTGATGCAGCGGCATGGGACTGCCACAGAAAACGAGGGGCCCACCGTCGGGCGCATGCAAGCCGCCGCCGTCTCCGTCGTTGCTCGCGACCTTGTTGTACAAGAGGCTGGCCAGCGGGTCGTCAGGGACCACGCGCTTGAGTCCGGCGTCGACGCCGAGAGCCGCGCACGCCGTCCCGGCGGCAGCGACGCCGCCGTCGACCAGCAGGTCTGCGTAGGCGACCGCCTCGGAGCTGAGGTCGAGGCGACCGAACTCGAGACCCGCTCCAACACCCCCGTCCGGCGCGAAACCATGGCACCCCGAACAGACGGGGCCCACGATCGGCCAGACGTTCGTGGCGAAGCTCAGGGCGCCTGCATCGCGACCGCTGTCGGTTTCGGCGTCGTGGCCCGCTTCGACGCCACCGTCGCTCGAACCGTCATTGCTCGCATCGAGCCCCGCATCGTGGCCGGCCTCGTGACCACCGTCGACGGCCACTTCGGCCGCGCCGTCTGCGGTGGCGTCCTGCCTGCCGCTGTCCGGGCCCGCGTCGGCGCCTCCATCGTGGCCCATCGTCGTCGCGTCGCCTCCGCCGTCGGTGGCGCCGTCC
>JALYHV010000356.1 GCA_030776205.1 Myxococcota bacterium
CCTCCACCGAAGCCGCCTCCACCGCCACCGCGTGCCGGCCGCTCTTCTGCTTCGTTGACCCGCAGCGCGCGACCGTCGAGCGAAGCGCCGTTCATCGATTCAATCGCCTTCTGGGCCTCGGCCGCCGAGCCCATCGTGACGAAGCCGAATCCTCGTGATTGACCGGACGCACGGTCAGTGACGATGTGAACGTCGGTGACCTCACCGATTTTCGCGAAGGCTTCGCGGACACTCTCCGCGGTGGACGAAAACGACAGGTTGCCAACGTAAAGACGCGTTCCCATGGCTCACTCTTCTCTCGTTCACGGCTACGAGAACGCCCCTCCTCGGAGCGCCGTCACGTAGTGCCTGCCATCCAATCAGCCGCGGAATCGGTAGCAGGGGCGCGACGGCGGAATCCGACGCGCCCACACGTTGCGTCACCTTCGAGCGCGAGCCGCGGTCCCATGGTTGGTTCGAGAGAGCGTCGTTGCCTTGGAAACGTCCGTGAGCCACTCAAGAATAGCGGGTGCCCGAACGCGCGCAAGCTTCGGTGGCCGCCGATCCGAACCGGCACGGTCGATGCTCTGCAAGCTCGGCAAAGGAGACTGACGATGCCGCAATCGATACCGAAGAACGAACCGTCGCAACAGCGCCCGTCCCAACAAGCCGGCGCGACTGGCACCGAAAAAGGCGCGCAAAAACCGACCGATCCCGAGCTGCAAAACGAAGGCGAAGGGAGCCGCTCGGGCGCCAGGCGTTACGACGAAAAGGCGGAGCGCGCAGCCAAGGACGAAAAGCGGGTCGCCGAGCTCGCCGAGAAGGCAAAGAAGGCGCTGGAAGGGCCGGAGGGCGACGCGCTTCGCGAGGCTGAGGAGCGAGGAAAGCGGGCCGAGCGGCCCTGACGCGGCGTCGCGCACCGGACGGGTGCCTGCACGGAAAGCGCTGGACGGAAACGGGCGCGAAACACGCCGGTCGTTCCCGCGACGAGTGAAGTGGCTGCCGCCGCGCAAACGGGAAGGCTTTGTGGCAATCCAGTCGACTTGCGGGGCATTCTGGTATCTACGGCTTGTGCGCGATAGCTGTTTGCCAATCGGTCGCTGGACCTGCAGTCGAGGTTCGGCGCCGGAAAGCGCGCGTCCCGGCGCGGCGGCATCGACGGCGGCTGTATTGCCGCGCGTCGCCGTTCGGCACGTGCGATGCTGGTAGCGGAGCTCGTGAGGTCAGGCATGGTTCGAGGCGCCCAGCCCTGGCGGCGGATAGTCTCCTGGTTGAAGTCGATCGCCGCGGGCGTCGACCACGCGCGGACGCTCGGGCTTGCCGCCGAGATGAGCTTCTGGCTCTTTCTCGCGCTCGTCCCGCTGGCCGCCGTAGCGGGCCTCGTCGCCGCTCGGATTGCGGTGTCCGACCGCTCCGCCGCGCTCTGGTCGCTCCTGGCCTCGGTCCCTGCTTCTGCGCGCGGTCTCATCGCGCTTCAGGTGGAGCAAGTGGCTTCGTGGAAACGCGGAACCGTAGCGCCGCTTGCCGTGCTCACCTTCCTGTGGCTGGCCTCGAGCGGCGTCCACGCCGTCTTCGACGCGATCGAGGTGCAGAGCGGCACTTCACGCCCTTGGTGGAAGAAGCGCCTGCTTGCCATCGGAGGGTGCATCGCGCTCTCGTCGGGGGTCGCCCTCGTGGCGCTTCTGGTGGCCGGCCTCACCGCCGTCCAGACGCTGGCGGGTTCGGCCGTCCCAGCGGCGCTCGTTCGCGGCGAGCAAGGCCCCGTGGGTCAGCTGGTGCGTTGGTTGGTGGGCCTGCTCATCGCGGTCGGCTTGACTGCGGGGCTTTACCGCGTCGGAATTCCGCGCGCTGCGCGCGCTCGCGGGATCGCGGTCCTCCCGGGCGCGGCCGTTTCGGTCGGCCTGCAGACGGCCCTCGGCTGGGGTTATGGCGTCTATGTCACCGCGCTGGGGAGCGGCGGCGCCTACCAGGCGAGCCTTGCCGTGGTCGGCGTGACGATGATGACGCTCTGGCTCTTCTCCCTCGCCCTTTTGCTCGGCGTTCAGCTGAACTGCATGCTCAGCGAGGCGCGAGCGCAGCAGGCGCGGAGCATCGAGCCCCCTCCGGCCGAAGATACCGACAAGCAGGCAAGCGCTCAGGAGCGCAATAGCTGCCTCAGCACGTAGGGGAGGATGCCCCCGTGCCTGTAATACTCCCGCTCCTGGGGCGTATCGATGCGCAGGGTGACGACGAAGTCGCGTATCGCGCCGTCGCCTCCGACAGCACGGACGACGAGCTTTCGCTCGATCACCGCCGCCGCGAGGCCCTCGAACGAGAAGGTCTCCTCGCCGGTGAGGCCCAGGGTGGTCGCGTTCGCTCCCGCCGTGTACTCGAGGGGCAGGATCCCCATTCCGACGAGGTTCGAGCGATGGATGCGCTCGTAGCTCTCCGCGATGACAGCGCGGATTCCGAGCAGCTTCGGACCCTTCGCCGCCCAGTCCCGTGACGATCCGGACCCGTACTCCTTTCCGGCAAGGATCACGAGAGGCACGTCGTCTTTCTGGTAGCGGACGGCCGCGTCGAAGATGCTCATCGTCTGGCCGTGGCCGTCCGCGCCGAGGTAGCGGGTGATCCCTCCTTCCGTGCCCGGAGCGAGCAGGTTGCGGAGACGAACGTTGGCGAACGTGCCTCGAACCATGACCTCGTGGTTGCCGCGACGTGAACCGTACGAGTTGAAGTCCTTCACGTCGACACCGTGCTCGATGAGGTACGTTCCGGCGGGCCCGTTCTTCTTGATGGAGCCCGCCGGAGAGATGTGGTCCGTCGTGATGCTGTCGCCCAGAACGGCGAGCACGCGCGCCCCGGTGATGTCACGGACAACGGGTGGCTCACGGGTCATCCCCTCGAAGTAGGGCGGATGCTTCACGTACGTGGAGGTCTCGTCCCAGGCGTATCGGTCGCCCGTGGGAACACTCAGCTTCTTCCACTCCTCGTCGCCGTCGAACACGCGGCCATAGACGTGCTCGAACATCTCGCGATCGATGCAGGCGTCCATGGCGGTCTGAACTTCCGCGCGCGTCGGCCACACGTCCTTCAAGAACACCGGCCGCCCGTCGCGGCCCAGCCCCAGAGGCTCCGCGTAGGGATCGATGTCCATCGTGCCCGCGAGCGCGTACGCGACCACGAGCGGGGGCGATGCGAGGTAATTGGCGCGCACCTCGGCATGCACCCGCCCTTCGAAGTTGCGGTTGCCGCTGAGCACGGCGGCGGCAACGAGCGAGCCTTGCTCGATTGCCTTGGAGACAGGCTCGGGCAACGGGCCGCTGTTGCCGATGCACGTCGTGCACCCGTAGCCGACCGTCTGAAAGCCGAGCGCGTCGAGGTAGCGCGTGAGCCCTGCCTTGGCGAGGTACTCCGTCACGACCTTGGAGCCCGGACCGAGGCTCGTCTTGACCCACGGCTTGCGCGTGAGCCCTTTTTCGACGGCGTTCTTCGCGAGCAGCCCGGCCGCCACCATGACGCTCGGATTGGAGGTGTTCGTGCAGCTCGTGATCGCGGCGATGACCACCGACCCGTGCGTCAGCGCGACGCCGTGCCCGTCAATGGTGGCCTCGACCCTCGCGTCGATGGCGCTCGGCTTCGGCGATTTGGCGAGCAGTTTCTCCAGCGCGGCACGGAAGCTCGCCTTCGACGCGGTCAGCGTGACCCTGTCCTGCGGGCGCGTGGGCCCGGCGAGGCTCGGGACGATCGTAGCCAGATCGAGCACGACGACGTCCGAGTAGATCGCCTCGGGCGCGCCCTTTTCCTGGAAGAGACCCTGCTCGCGGAAGTACGCTTCGACGAGGCGCACCTGATCGTCGCTGCGGCCGGTGAAGCGCAGGTACCGCAGCGTCTCGGCGTCTACGGGAAAGATGCCGCAAGTGGCGCCGTATTCGGGCGCCATGTTGGCGATCGTGGCCCGATCGGCGAGCGGAAGATGGCTCAGCCCGTCACCGAAGAACTCCACGAATTTGCCGACAACCCCCTTCTTCCGAAGCATCTCGGTCACGGTCAGAACGAGATCGGTGGCGGTGGTGCCTGCGGAGAGGACGCCGACGAGCTTCACGCCGACGACCTGCGGAATGAGCATGCTCACGGGCTGCCCGAGCATCGCCGCCTCGGCCTCGATGCCACCTACGCCCCAGCCGAGCACGCCGAGGCCGTTGATCATCGTCGTGTGCGAGTCGGTCCCGACCAGCGTGTCGGGGTAGACGGTCAGCCCGTCGTCGCTCTTCATGACGACGCGCGCGAGGTACTCGAGATTGACCTGGTGCACGATGCCCGTATCCGGCGGAACCACCTTGAACTTGAGAAACGCGCGCTGCCCCCACTTGAGAAACTGGTAACGCTCCTTGTTCCGCAGGAACTCGAGGTGCGAGTTGATGGAGAGCGCGTCGCTCGAGCCAAACGCGTCTACCTGGACGGAATGGTCGATGACGAGCTCCACAGGCTGGAGCGGCTCGATCTTCTTCGGGTCTCCGCCGAGCGTTTTCATGGCGTCGCGCATTGCGGCGAGATCCACCACCGCGGGCACGCCGGTGAAGTCCTGGAGGAGCACCCGCGCCGGAGTGAAGGCAATCTCGCGGGTGGGCTGCTGGGAGAGGTCGACCGCGGCCAACCCTTCGATGTCCTCCGCGCGAACGGCGATGCCGTCTTCCGTGCGTAGCAAGTTTTCGAGGAGGATTTTCAGGGAGTACGGCAGCCTCGCCGCCTGCGAAAACCGCTCGTATACGGCGGCGAGGCGGAAGAAACCATAAGAAGCAGAGCCGACTCTGAGCGTGGATTTTGCGGCGAACGTGTCGGACATGGGCGGTGCGAGGGGGACTAGTCCCCGTGAACGTCGCGGGCAAGCCGCGAGGCCGAGTGGTACCGTTGAGCGTGATGGGCTCATTGCAGCGTGCTCGGGACCGGCGGCGGACGCGGTTCGGGGCGGCGCTGGCGTTCGGCGTGCTGGCGCTCGCGACAGAGGCTTGCGGAACGCCATCGGCGGCCGGAGTGCCTCCCTCCAGCGGGATCGACGCGGGCACCTCGACACCATCCGGCGCGAGCGATGCGTCGTTTGCGGCGCCCGATGACGCGGTGCTCGAGGCAGACGAGCGCGCGGCCAGAGACGCGTCGTTGCCGGGAGACGCCGGCAGCCGGCCTGGCTGGGTTCTCGTCTGGGCGGACGAATTCGACGAACCCGACGGCTCGGCGGTCGACCCGTCCAAGTGGGCTCACGACGTGGGCGGTAGCGGCGGGGGCAACCGTGAACGCCAGTACTACACGGACGGCACCGCCAACGCGGTGGTGCAGGGCGGCCAGCTGGTGATCACAGCAGACGTGGCCGGCGCGATGCCGCCCCCATGCTGGTACGGGCCGTGTCAATACACGAGCGCCCGGCTGAAGACGCAGGGCAAATTCGCGCAGGCGTACGGCCGGTTCGAGGCGCGGATTCGGATGCCGTTCGGCCAGGGTATGTGGCCGGCGTTTTGGATGCTCGGCAACGACATCGCCCAGGTGCAGTGGCCGGCATGCGGGGAGATAGACGTCATGGAGAACATCGGACGCGAGCCGGCGATGGTGCACGGCAGCCTCCACGCCCCTGGCTATCCCGGAGCGGGGTTGACAGGCGGCTATGCGCTCGACGCCGGCAACCTCGCCGAGTCGTTTCATACCTTCGCCGCCGAATGGGAGCCGACAACCGTTCGCTTCTACGTGGACGACGCTCTGTACGAGACGCAAACGGTCGCCAGCGCACCGAAAGGAAGCCCATGGCCTTTCGACCACCCATTTTTTCTAGTCCTCGACCTGGCGGTGGGCGGAACGTGGCCCGGCGATCCTGACCCGAGCACCACCTTCCCGCAGACGATGAAGGTGGACTGGGTGCGCGTCTTCCAGAAGACGGGCGGCGAGGGTCCCTAGACTCGCGACAGGCTTGGGAGAGTGATCGAAAACGTCGCGCCCGTGCCTTCTCCGTCGCTGCAGACGTCCGCGTTTCCGCCGTGGAGATCCGTCAGGTGACGCACGATCGCGAGTCCCAGCCCGAGGCCCCCGAAGCTGCGTGTCTTGCTTCCGTCTGCCTGACGAAACCCTTCGAAAACGAAAGGGAGGAAGTCGGTAGGGATACCGCGTCCGGTATCGCTCACCGTGAGGCGCACTGCCTTGTCGAGGGTCTCCATTTGGACGCGCACACGGCCTCCCGCGGGGGTGAACTTGACCGCGTTGGTCAGCAAGTTCAATGCAATCTGCAGGAGCCGATCGGGGTCGCCGCGGATGGCCGCGCCGCGCGAGTCGAAGACCGCCTCGATGACGATGTCCTTCAGCTCCGCCGTGGGCCGCACGGTGTCGATCGCGAGCTCGACGATGCTGCGCCAATCTGCCGGTTGCAGATTGAGCCGCATCTTTCCGCTTACGATCGACGAGACATCGAGCAAGTCCTGAATGAGCTGCGTCTGCATGCGCGCGTTGCGATTGATGACCGCCAGCGCCTCCGGCCTCTTCTCCGGTGAGACTACCCCGCTGACGAGCATCGCGGTCCACCCGAGGATCGCGTTCATGGGCGTTCGAAGCTCGTGGCTCAAAGTCGCCAAAAACTCGTACTGGGCGCAATTGGCGGCCTCCGCCGTTGCGCGCGCTTCGCGTTCCGCAGAGAGCAGGCGCTCGCGTTCGGTCGCGGCGCGCGCGAGCTTCGTTAGCAGCTCGCGTGTTTCGTACTGACGCGCGCGGGCACGGAGCGCCGACCGCACGGCGGTAGCGAACGTGCGAACGTGGAGCGGCCGCTCGAGGAGCGTCACGTGTCCGCGGCCTTCGTTTCTTGAGAGCCAACCCGATCCGACGCCCATCACTCGCGAACTTTCCGCAGCCGCAGTGCAGACGATGATCGGAATGTCCGACCAGGCGGGCTCCGCGTCGAGCGCCCGCTGCAAGCGTGCACGCGCGGGGGGAGACAGGGCCTCCTCCGTCAGCACGAGCGCGCCGGCGCCTAGCTCGAGGGCTGCGGCAAGGTCGTCCACGGTCGCGCAACGACGCGCCGCGATCCGTTGGCTCGCGAGGACCCCATGCACGAGCTCCGCATCCTCGCCGACCGGGGTGTGGACGAGAACCCGCCGGGCTATCTCCTCGACCATGGGCCCGCTGGCCGTGTGACCCCCCGCGCGAGCGCCCCCTCCGCCATCGGCGCGAGGGCTCGCGGCGTCAGGTACGGGGGCATCGGTCCACCGCCGCACTTCCGTCCCCCCTGGCGCACCATCGCCCATCGATTCACGGGCCGAACCGACGCGATGGTCCACAGAGCAGTGCCCTGCACGTGCCCTGCCAAACCGAGCAGGCGTTCGACGACGTCCCAACGCGCCGGCGCGCTACGCTTCAGCTCGTCGATACCATTTTTTCGGGACGGACGTGTTTGTCGAAATCCTCCGGCTTGATGAGGCCGAGCTCGGCTGCCGCTTGCCGGAGAGTGATGTTCTTTGCGTGTGCGACCTTGGCCACCTTTGCGGCGTTGTCATAGCCGATGACCTCGTTCAGCGCGGTGACCAGCATCAAGGTTGCCTCAAGGTGTCGCGCAATGGTCTCCCGGTTGGGCTCGACTCCGATCATGCAATTCTCGTTGAAGCTCGAGCACGCGTCCGCCAGCAGCGCACAGCTTTCGAGGACGTTGTGCACGATGACGGGCTTGAACACATTGAGCTCGAGGTGCCCGCTCGCGCCGGCAAAGCCGACCGCGACGTCGCTCCCCATCACATGGACGCAGACCATGGTCATCGCCTCGCATTGCGTGGGATTGACCTTTCCGGGCATGATGCTGCTCCCCGGTTCGTTCTCGGGCAGCGCAAGCTCGCCGATGGCACAGCGTGGCCCACTGCCGAGCAGCCGCACGTCATTGGCAATTTTGAAACACGCCGTCGCGAGGACCCGTAGGGCGCCGCTCGCCGCCACGAGGGGCTCATGGCCTGCCAACGCGGCAAACTTGTTCTGAGCGGTGCAGAAAGGCACGCCGCTCAGCTCTGCGATTCGGACGGCAACACGCCGCGCCCATTCCGGGTGGGTGTTCAGCCCCGTCCCCACGGCCGTGCCGCCCAATGCGAGCTCGTAGAGGCCGTCGAGCGCCCGGTCGAGCCCGCGTTCGCACAGCGCCAGCTGGGCGGCCCATCCGCTCATCTCCTGGCCCAGCGTTAGCGGAGTCGCGTCCATCAGATGGGTCCGCCCCACCTTGATGATCCCCTCGAACGCCGTCGCCTTTTGCTCGATGGTCGCGCGCAGCCTGGCGACCGCGGGCATGACACGCTCCTTTAGCTCGAGCGCGACGGCGATGTGCATGACCGTCGGAAAGACGTCGTTCGAAGACTGAGACCGATTGACGTCGTCGTTCGGGTGTACCGGCCTCTTCGAGCCCATCTTGCCGCCCGCTAGTTGGATGGCCCGGTTCGCGAGGACCTCGTTCGCGTTCATGTTGGATTGGGTGCCGCTCCCGGTCTGCCACACGACGAGCGGAAAATGGCCGTCTAGCTGGCCGTCGATGACCTCGTCGGCTGCGCGCACGATGAGCTCGCACTTGCTCGCGTCGAGCTTGCCGAGGTCACGGTTCGTCAGCGCGGCCGCCTTCTTCACGAGGCCAAAGGCACGGATGACCGGCCTGCCGAAGCGGTGGCCGCCAATCCGAAAGTTCTGGAGGCTGCGCTGCGTCTGCGCACCCCAATACTTGTCCTCCGCGACCTCGACCTCGCCCATGCTGTCCGACTCGATGCGCACGCCGCCCATCTCTCTCGTCTCCTCTCGTACTGTCGCTCGGTGCTCGCTCGCGGCGCGGTCGCTGCTTGATCGGGGCTCGCTCACGAGGCGCTCGGGAACGCAGCGTTATAGTGCGCACCACGCCCCCCTTGCCAGAGCGCCGCAGAGCCTGCGATCGCAGCGTGGAAGGGGGCAGGGCAGGATGGCCCGCGGAATGCACTGCCACGCGATGTGGCGACGGCGGCAGCAGCGGCTTCGTTTTCGCTCGAGCCGGTTCGGTCGGCGCGCCGGGCTGGCCTCCGTCACGTGGACCCCGGCGCGGTGGCTGGCATCACGCGCGTGCGGCAGAAAAGCGGGTTTTTCTATATCGATCCCAAAGGCCACCGCGTTCGCGATCCGAGCACGCTCGAGCGCATCCGTAAGCTGGCGATTCCGCCGGCATGGGAAGCGGTGTGGATCTGCCCTGAGGCGGACGGGCATGTGCAGGCGATCGGCCGCGACGCCCGGGGACGAAAACAGTACCGCTACCACGCTCGCTGGCGCGAGATCCGAGACGAGACGAAGTACCATAAGATGATCGCGTTCGCCGACGCGCTGCCCCGCATTCGCGCCGTGTGCGAGCGCGACTTGGCGCGGCCAGGGCTGCCGCGCGAAAAGGTGCTGGCCACGGCGGTCCGGCTGCTCGAGATGACGCACATGCGCGTGGGCAACGAGGAATACACGCGCGCGAACGGCTCCTATGGACTGACGACGCTGCGCGATCGGCACGTGCGCATCGAGGGGCCAAACGTCTCTTTTCACTTCCGCGGAAAGTCAGGCAAGACACGCGACCTCAGCGTGCATGACCGTCGGCTCGCGCGGATCATCGCCAGGTGCAGCGAGCTGCCGGGTCACCAGCTCTTTCACTACCGCGACTCCAACGGCGCTATTTGCACGATCGACTCGGGGGAGGTCAACCGGTACATCCATGCCGCAGCGGGCCAGCCGTTCACCGCGAAAGACTTTCGAACGTGGGCGGGCACCGTCCTCGCCGCCGTCACCCTTCGAAGCCTCGCGGTGCCGTCCGCCCGCGGCCGCGCCCACCGAAACATCGTGCAGTGCATCAAGACCGTGGCGGCCCACCTTGGAAATACGCCGGCGGTCTGCAAACGCAGTTACGTCCATCCGGCGGTCCTCGACGCGTACCTCGACGGGTCCCTTTTGCCGTCCGGCGTCGACGGCTCCACGCGGAGACCGAGAAGTCGCGCGCCGCGCACGGACGCGAGCACCGTCGAAGAGGAGTCGTTCGTCCGCGCAGTGCTCGAGCGAGCCGCACGAACGACACCGGCAACGCGCCTGGCCCAGAACCTTCGCGCAAGCATCCGTGCGGTTGCCAGCGCCGGAAAGGCGCGCGCCGCGCGGCTCGGAACGGCTGCCCGCCGAGGCCACAAAGACGACCGGCACGCCGCACGCGGGCCAGCGGCGCGGGCGGCGCGAGCGCGTCGCCGGAGCGCTCAACCCAAGTAGCCGTCTCGAGTAGCCCTCTCGAGAGACGCTTTCGAGGTAAGGTTCGCGAATGAAAATAGTACGTCCGCTTTTCGCCATCGTCGGCGCCACGCTCGCCGTGGCGTGCAGCAGCTCTTCGGATACCTTGCCGGCCCCCAACACCGATTCGGGGCCTACCACTACGGACGCGACGTCCTCCGCCCAGGACGCGCAGGGGGCAAGCGACGCGAACGTCCCCCGTGGCAGCGGGACGGCTTGCGCCGGACCCACGTGCACCGGCGGCGAGGTGTGCTGCGCCGTGAGGGGCGCGGCTCCTTCGTGCACGACGGCCGCTGCGTGCGCGGCAACGGACGTCCTCGCGTGCACCGCCCCGCGAGACTGCAACGGCCAGCAGTGCTGCGGCGCGAACGGGTCGTCGAAGCCGCTCGGCACGCAGTGTGCGGCCAGCTGTCCGTCGGGGACGCGCGTTGTCTGCGGCACGCTCGCCGACTGCGCGAGCACCGACACACAATGCTCCGCCGGAGCCTCGACAGGCAATCTCTACAACACCTGCCGCGCGCCGGGGGCCGATGCCGGAACGACGGCAATCGACGCGGGCACGAGCGAAGCCGGCGCCGGAGAGGCAGGCACGGCGGCCGAAGCCGGCCCGGTCGAGGGCGGCGTCGACGGCTCAGGGGTCGGCCGCACGGACGGCGGACCTGATGCGAGCGACGCCGGGGTCCCGAGAGACTCCGGCATTTCTGGCTAAGCTCACCGGCCTTCCGAGCCCTAGAAGCGCTGGTCACTCTCGCGCTAGCGTAAACGCCCGGTTGGCATGGCTCACGTCCGCAAGCGCTGGTACCGCACGAGCACCTTCTTCATCTTCGCGGGACTGGCGCTCGGCGTGGTCTTGGGCGGCCTCCTCCCGGAAGAGGCCCACCCAGTCGCCCACCACGCCTTTTCGTTTCTCTCCAAGGCGTTCATCGGGCTGATCAAGGGGCTCATCGTCCCTCTTCTCTTCTCGACCATCGTGGTCGGGATCGCGCAGACCGGCGATATCCGAGCCGTCGGTCGCATGGGGGCCAAGGCGCTCCTCTACTTCGAAGTCGTGACCACGATCGCGCTCGTCATCGGGCTCGTCGTGGTCAACACGATGCGCCCGGGAGAGAACCTTCCGCTCGACCTCACCGCGCACGGCGTCGTACCGGCAGCGAAGCCGCTCAGCGCGTGGGACATGGCGCTGCACGCGCTGCCGACCAACCTGGTCAAGCACGCCGCCGATGCGGACATTCTCCCCATCGTCGTGTTCGCGACGCTCTTCGGCGTCGCTCTCATGCGCATTGGCACGAAGGGCGCGCCGGTGATCGCGTTCTTCGATGGCGTGGCGCAGACGATGTTCAAATACACGGACATGGTGATGCGCATCACGCCGCTCGGCGTGTTCGGCGCCATGGCGGCCAACGTGAGCCACATGGCGTCCGGCTGGCGCACGGGCGACGCGGTGATCAAGGGCTGGAGCGCCGTCTTCCATCTTCTCAGCCGTTACGCGGTGCTCGTCGGAAGCCTTTACCTCGCGCTCTCGGCGCTCGTCGTTCTCGTGTTCCTGCCTGTGCTGGTGATCGTCGCGCGCGTGCCGCCGTTCGCGTTCATGAAGGCCATACGCGACCCGGTGCTCACCGCCTTTTCCACCGCGAGCAGCGAGGCAGCGCTGCCCAAGCTGCTCGAGCAGCTCGTCGATTTCGGCGTTCCGCGGCCCGTCGCCAGCTTCGTCGTGCCTGCCGGATACTCGTTCAACCTCGATGGATCGACGCTGTACCTCGCGCTCGCGTCCGTCACGATCGCGCAGGCGGCCAAGGTCGAACTCTCCTTGGCGCAGCAAGTGACGATGATGCTGGCCCTGATGCTGACTTCGAAGGGTGTGGCTGGGGTCCCGCGCGCGACGCTCGTCATCATCGCGGCGACGTGCGACAGCTTCGCGCTGCCAGCGGAGGCAGGGATCGCGATGCTCCTCGCGGTCGACGAGGTCATGGATATGGCCCGGTCGGCCGTGAATGTGACCGGGAACGCGGTGGCCTCGGTGGTGATCGCCCGGTGGGAAGGTGTGTTTCGCACCGACCGAGAGCCGGACGGCAGCCTCGCCGACCCGCTTACGGCGACGGCGACCACCGCTGCGCGCTAGACGGGTTGGCGACGATCTGGCACGCGCGCCATCTTCGAGGGCCCCCAAAAACCGAGCTATAAGATCGTATGCCGCTGCACCCCCGGCTCGAGCTGCTCGAGGGCAATGCTCTGTTCGAAGCGATGCCGCACCTCGGCTGGGCCGCCGACGCGAGCGGCTGGATCTACTATTACAACCGCCGTTGGTACGAGTACACGGGGACGACGCCCGACCAGATGGAGGGGTGGGGCTGGCAATCGGTCCACGACCCCAGCGTCTTGCCAACCGTCGTCGAACACTGGCGCGCCTCGATCGCCAGCGGCCAGCCCTTCGAATTGACGTTTCCGCTTCGTCGTCACGACGGCATGTACCGCTGGTTCTTGACGCGAGCGGTGCCGCTCCGCAACGACGAGGGCGCCATCGTCAGCTGGGTGGGCACCAACAGCGACGTTCATGACGAGCGGGACTCTCGCGCGCGACTCGAAACGCTGACCGATCTCGCGCTCGCGCTCTCTGGAGCAGCGAGCCGGCAGGACGTGGCAACGACGGTGATCGATAGGGGCATGCGCGCGGCGAACGCCGACATTTGCACGTTGTACATTCTCGACCCGCAAAGCGAAGCGCTCGAGCTGATAGGCCAGCAGGGCACGGCCCCCGAGGTCCTGGATCGCATTCGCCGCATCACCAGGGACGGCGCCAACCCAACGTACTCGGCCATGACGACTGGCACGTCGTTGTGGGCAGAGAACGAGGAGCAGTACGCCCAGCTCTTTCCGCCTCTTTCTTCAATGGTGGCTACGGGACCTCGCGCCAAGGCGTTTTGGTGTACGCCGCTCATCGCAGAGGGGCTGCCCGTCGGCCTGCTCGGAATGGGCTTCCATCAGCCGAGGACATTTTCCAAGGACGAGCGCTCCTTCGTGGAGGCGTTCACCAACCAGTGCGCCCAGGCGCTCTTCCGCGCCGTTCGTCGCGAGCGCGAGGACACCGCGCGGCAGTGGCTGAGCACCACGTTGCAGAGCATCGGCGACGCCGTGATTGCCACGGATGACCGGGGGCGCATCACGTTCATGAATCCGGTCGCCGAGCGTCTGACCGGCTGGACCCAGCATGACGCGCAAGGGCGCCCGCTTGCAGAGGTCTTTGCCATCTACTCCGAAAAGACACGAACCATCGTCGAGAGCCCGGTCGCGAAGGTGCTCCGCGGGGGGACCGTGATCGGCCTGGCCAATCATACGGTCCTCCGCTCGCGAAGCGGGGCGGAGATCCCCATCACCGACAGCGGCGCGCCGATACGAGACGCGAACGGTACGATCTTCGGGGTGGTCCTCGTCTTTCGGGACGTAAGCGCGGAGATGCGCGAGCAGGCTCGCCGTGAGTTTCTCGCGCGGGCCGGGGAGACGCTCGCCTCGTCGCTGGACTACCGAGCTACGCTGTCGACCGTGGCGCGCTTGGCCGTGCCGCAGCTCGCCGATTGGTGCACGGTCGACATCCAGGAACCCGGAGCGAGGGGGCCCCAGCAGCTCGCGGTCGCACACGCGGATCCGACGAAGGTGGAATACGCGCGCGAATTCGGACAGCGGTACCCGCCAGACCCCGACGCCCCGACCGGCCCATCCAACGTGATCAGAACGGGCAAGGCGGAGCTCTACGAGGAAATCCCGGCGGCCCGGCTGGAGGCTAGCGCGCGAGACGCCGAGCATGCCCGCGCCTTGCGCGAGCTGCGGCTGGAATCCGTGATGGTGGTGCCGCTCCGCGGGCGCGAGCGCACGCTCGGCGCAATGACCTTCATCTACGCCGATTCCGGCCGCCGCTACGGCGCCAACGACCTCGCGTTCGCCGAAGACTTCGCGCGGCGCGCGGCGATGGCCGTCGAAAACGCGCTCGCGCTGCGAGCGGCCGACGAGGCGCGAGCACAGGAACGCCTGCTCCGCGGAGAGGCCGAGATGGCCAACCGCGCGAAGGACGAGTTTCTGGCCACGGTGTCGCACGAGCTGAGGACACCGCTCAACGCCATCCTCGGCTGGACCGTGACCCTGCGGGGCCGAAACCCGCCGCCCGACATCGACCGCGTGCTCGCGGTTATCGAGCGAAACGCGCGGGCGCAGACCCGCTTGGTCGAGGACGTGCTCGATGTGTCCCGGATCATCAGCGGCAAGCTCTCGCTCGGTCTTCGCCCGACGCGAATCGCCGATGCCATCGAGGGCGCGGTAGAAGCGGTGACCCCGGCGGCGGACGCGAAAGAGGTCAGGCTCGCTGTCGAGACCGAGGATCCGTCCCTCATCATCACCGCGGATCCGGATCGCCTGCAGCAGGTGGTCTGGAACCTGATCGCCAACGCGGTGAAGTTCACGCCGAAGCGCGGCACGGTCACGGTTCGAGCCGGCCGCGACGGTCCGGACGTCATCGTTCGCGTGAGCGACACGGGGGAGGGAATCCGCGCCGACGTGCTCCCGCACGTGTTCGAGCCCTTCCGCCAGGCCGACTCGTCCACGACGCGGCGCCACGGCGGGTTAGGGCTCGGCCTCGCGATCGTGAAGCAGATCATCGCCGCCCACGGGGGGACCGTGTCGGCCACGAGCGAAGGGGAAGGCCGTGGGGCCACGTTCACGCTGCGGTTGCCCGCGCGATCGGTCGTTCCCGCGAGTGGTCGTCCGCCGCGGCCCGCGGCCCAAAAGCTGACCCCGCCCGACCAGCAGCCTCCGCGGCTGGACGGCCTCACGCTGCTCGTCGTCGATGACGAGGAAGACGGCCGAGAGCTCCTCGCCGAGATGCTGACCGAGCAGGGGGCACATGTGCACGTCGCCGCGTCCGGCGCCGAGGCGCTGGACAAATTCGGGGCGGTCAGGCCGGACGTCCTCGTCAGCGACATCGGAATGCCCCAGATCGATGGCTATTCACTCATACGGAAAATACGCGCGTTGCCGGCGCAGCTTGGCGGCCGAACGCCGGCGGTCGCGCTGACGGCATACGCGCGAAAGGAGGACGCGCAGCGGGCGTTCGCGGCCGGCTACCAAACCCACGTCTCCAAGCCGGCGGAGCTGGCGGAGCTGGCAACCGTGATCGCGAACCTCGGCGGGCGCAGCCTCGACGACGCAACCTAGCTGCACGTCACGACGGGTGTCAGCGCCGAGCCAAGTTTCCTCAGCGCACCCCGTGATTCGGCTGCGGAGCGTCGTGCGCAAGCGTTGTGCGCAAAGGACGCGCATCGGCTGTCACCTTGTCGCGAGACGCATTGGGCTCCCCCTTGGGCTGACAGATTGGCCCGAGGGAGTCGCGTCGAGAGGGCATTTGTTCGCAGGTTGCCTGACACCCTGCCGTGGCACGTAGCTTGCTGCCCCCCGGCAGATGCGCCGCCCCCGGAACGTCTTCTGCGCAGTGCTTGCTTCCGGTTCGGCGTATTTCGTTTCGCACGTCGCAGCGGCCCAGGTCTCGACGGCGGCCCCCAGCATCACCCAGAGCAGCGGGCAGTTGAACCCCCTGCGACTGGTCAACGGCGCCACGGCGAGCAGCCGTCCTCAGAATCTGAATCCGCTCGGCATCAATCTCGCGGACTGCCTCACCGACATGACGTTGCAGTTCGACGTCATCGCCTCGGGCTTCGACGGGACGCAGCTCGTCCAGGTCTGGGCCGGAACCGCCGATTGCACGTCGGACATCAGCCGCGGCGTCGGCGCCACACCTTCCTGCTGGCTCGTCACCCAGTCCCTCGCCGGGATCACGGTAGGCTCGGGCGCGTCGTTGCCCATCACGTTCAACGTCCGCGCGCAGGATCTCGTCGGTCACCAGCAGAGCGTGCCCACGACGCCTACGTACTCGCGAGTTGGCTCGGCCGGGTGCCAAGCGCAGACGGTCGATACAGCGCAGAAGATCAGCGTCTTCTTCATTCCCACCGACTCCTCGGGGCACGCGATCAGCGGCTCGCACGTCTACAGTTACGCCGTCACGACGGATCTCGTCGGACCCCCGGCCCCTGCTTCCCCCTCGCTCGCGGTCGGGGACACGCTCTTCGTCGTCAACTGGACGCCGAACAGCGACGCCGATACCGCCGGCTACGACGTGTACATCGACCCGTATCCGGGCCAAGAGGGCGCGACGAGCGGCGGCGCCGGACCGGAACCCACGCTCGTGTGCTCCGGGTCCGGCGTGGACGCCGCGTCGGGCTCCGGCGATGCCGCGGACGCCGCGACGGCCGACGCCACGACGGCCGACGACGCAGCGGCCGACGCATCGTGCGTGTACGTCCAGACGGGAGGCTCCGGCCAAGCCGGTTCCTGCGGGAGCACGCTGTTGACCTCTGACGCGGGCTCGAGCGTCGCCGTCGACAGCGAGGGGGGCACGACGACCAGTGGCGCGGGAACGTCCAATCTGCCTCCCAACTTGCTCCTGGTCGGCGGTGGAGGGATTTCCTCGCCTACCGTTTCGGACAAATCGTCCGGGAGCTACACCATCTCCGGGCTGCAGAATTCCGTCCGTTACACGGTCGTCGTCGCATCGATAGACGGCTCGGGCAACGTCGGCCCACCGACGGGCCAAGTGTGCGACTCGCCGGCCCCCGTAAATGACTTTTTCGCGACGTACAGGCAAGCGGGGGGGACCGCCGGCGGAGGCTTCTGCGCGCTCGAATCGCCCGGAAGATCGGTGCCGCTCGGCGGCGCGTTCGTTCTGCTGCTGGCTGCGGGCGCGCTGGTGAAGCGACGGGGCCGCTGACTGGGAGGCGGGCGCGAAGCAAGGGGGCCCGCGCCCTCCGGGTCCGAGCAGTCGCTCAGATCACCTGCTGGGCGACGCCGTTGGGAGCGGGCGAGAGCTCGCGCTTTGCTCCGGCGCGGCGTGCGGTGCGGGCCCTTCGGCGACGGACACGGCGTTGTCCGACGGCCGCACGTGCGAGCCGAACATGTCGGCATACACCCGCGTGAACTCCGCCCCGAGCAAGACGATCTGGGACGTGTAGTAGACCCACACGAGGATCACCGCGAGCGAGCCAGCGGCTCCGAACCCGGAGGCCACGGTCGCCTTCCCCAGATAGAGCCCGATGAGGAACTTTCCGATGTGGAAGAGCACCGACGTCACGGCGGCCCCGACCCACACGTCGCGCCACGCAATCTTCACGTCGGGCAGCAGCTTGTACATCGTTGCGAACATCAGCGTGATGATGGCGAACGAGATACCATAGTTCACCACGTACCCGAGCACGACCCAGCCGGGAACGATGTGGCTGAACCAGCCGCCGAGAGCGGCGAGCCCCGCGCTCATCGCCAATGACACGATCGACAAAAAACCGAACGCGAGAATGAGCCCGAACGAGAGCATCCTGTCGCGCACCATGCCCATCACGCCACGCCCGGGTTTGGGCGCCACTTTCCAGATGGTGTTCAACGCGTCTTGCAACTCGACGACGACGCCGGTGGCGCCGACGAGCAGCGTAACGACCCCCACGACGGTCGCGATGACGCCCCCGCTCTTGATGCTGGCCTGAAGGATCATCGACTGGATGATGGCTGCGCCGTCGTTGCCGACGAGTCCTCGCAGCTCGCCGACGATCTTCCCCTGGGCCGCGTCCCTGCCGAAGATGAGCCCGGCGAGCGCAATGACGAGGATGAGCACGGGCGCGAGCGAAAAGACCGTGTAGTACGAGAGCGCGGCCCCCAATCGCGGCACTTTGTCGTCCAGCCACCGTTGAAAGGTGTCCTTGGTCAACGGCCAGATGCTTCGGATGACTTTCATGACGTCGTTGCATCCTCACCCGTCCAGGCACAGCCTTGGAGCGCTGGAGGTCGGAGCAAGTGGCGTTCCAGCGGCGGCTCACGCCGGAAAGCCGTTCAGCCCGCTGCTTCGTACGTCGCCAAGCGGCCGGTCACGGCCGTTCCACTGGAGGCGCGTCGGCCTGAGGAGCGGGGTCGTCGAGCAGGCGTAAGGCGTTTCTGGTCTCGTCGCGGAGCCAGCCCCGAAGACCGAAGAAGCGGAGCCGGGCGCCCTCGTCGTCCAACCGGAATCCCAACGATAAGGGGCCCTTGCCCACGACGAACGCACCGGCGCGGTGGTCGTGTCCGAGCACATAGATTCCCTGTATCGAGAGATCCCCTCCGTGTGCATCGAGGTCCCGCAGCGCGACCCGGCGTGCTCCCATCGTCAGCCGAGCGGAAGCGGAGAGCTGCGGCATTCGCACGAGGCCCACGAAGATCTTGGGAAGACCGTTGCCGAGCAGGATCGCCAGTATCGGGCTGGCATCCGCCGCCTGGACCGCGAGTCTTCCCTCGAGCTCTGGCTGCGGCACGAGGCGGAAGGTCGCCTGCTCGAAGGCGGCGTCGCCTCGCCATTGCAAGGTGCTCGCGGAGGCGTTCGTGACCTGGACGTCGCGCATTGCCACGCGGCTGCCGGAGACGTCGAAGAGGTTGCGTTCGGGGTCGTACCCGAGCAAATGAGCGGTCACCGCGAAGTTTCCGACCAGGTGGGTCTCGTTGAACCGGATACCGGCGTGACCGAGCTCGATGTCGAGAGTCCCTCGCGCGGTCCGCTGGCGCGACGACACCTGAATGTCGCCGGAGATCCGCGCGACGCCCGACTCGACGCCGAGAACCGATTTGGGGGGCATGAAGCCCTCGAGAACGGTGGCGTCGGGGAGCTCCGCACCGAGCACGACGAGCCGCCCGTCGACCCCTTGCCGCGACGGCTTGACGAGATCGAGATTCGGAGTGCTCGCCCACAGCTCCACGCGTTGCGCGCGAAAGTCCGTGTTGCCTGCGGAGTGGGAGCCCTCGTGCGCCGGGTCGAGCTGTCCCGGCGCCGCGCGGTGGAAACCGCCGACCACGTCCGAGAACACAACGTGCGCGTCGTCTACCGCCAGCGTGTGGGCAGCAAAATCCCAGCTCGATACGCGCGAGAGCACATCTACGTTCCCGGCGATGTCGAAGGATTGCCCTCCTATCCCCATGCGCTCGGCGTGGACCGCAATCGTGCCGTCGAGGACGTGCGCGCGGACGGCGACCCGCAGGTCACTCGAGAACCCGCCCTCGTCTGCGCGTATCGCGAACGGAGCGCCGGCAGGTAAGAACGCGTTCACGATCGCCGAGTCGTAAACGCGGGCGTCGACGAGCGATGCGGTCAGCTCGACGTCGGCGAGCGGGTCGGCGAAGGAGAAATGCCGGCTCGCAGCGCCCAGCGAGAGGCGCGCAATCGAGAGAGCCGGTTGTCCCTCGCGGGCGAGCGGCGGCGCGGCGACCCGCCCCACCGGGGCGTCGGAGGACCCGGCGTCCACGCGATCGACCCACAATTCGCCGAGATCGACGTTTGCCCGGTCGAGGGCGAGGTCGCCGCGCTCCCAGCGCCAGTCGTGCACCTGCGCCTTCGCGCGGAGGTCGGTCCGCACGTGAAAATCGCGAAACGCGACGGCGAGCCCTTTCGACGCGAGGTCCAGGGTCCCGCTCGCGAGGTGCTCCGCCAACGTGACCTGACATCCGAGCGCAAAGCGCCCGTGGCCCGGCAGAAGGTGCATCTCCGCGCCTCGCGGTAGGTACGCGCGGAGCAGATCGGGGTCCACGATCTCTCCGCGGTCGAGTGAAATC
>JALYHV010000357.1 GCA_030776205.1 Myxococcota bacterium
CTACTGGGGCGAGCCCATCCCCATTCATTTCCCGGTCACCTGCGAAGGAGATCCGCGCGCGCCGGGCGCCGAGGTGACCATTCATTACGAGCAGCCCATCGCTGCCGACGCCGCGGACCTGCCGCTCCGGCTGCCGGATCTCGAGGATTTTAAACCGGGAAACGACCCGGCCGGGCCGCTGGCGCGTGTCGCCGACTGGCGGTTTTTCCAGAAAGACGGCCGTTGGTTCGCGCGCGAAACGAACACCATGCCGCAGTGGGCGGGGTCCTGCTGGTACTACTTGCGGTACCTCGACCCTCGAAACGAGCGAGAGCCTTGGACGGCCCAATCCTACGACGACTGGATGCCCGTCGACCTGTACGTGGGGGGCGGCGAGCACGCGGTGCTGCATCTTCTCTACGCACGGTTTTGGCACAAGGCGCTTTACGACATCGGGCTCGTCAGGCACGCGGAGCCGTTCTTCAAGCTCGTCCACCAGGGCGTCATCCTTGGCGAGGACGGGCAGAAGATGAGCAAGGCGCGCGGGAACGTCGTAAATCCCGATGACATCGTCCGGGCCCACGGCGCAGACGCGCTGCGTGTCTACGAAATGTTCATGGGGCCGCTCGAGCAAGTGAAGCCGTGGCAGACAAGCGGTATCGACGGCGTACGACGGTTCCTCGAGCGGGTGTGGAACCTCGCGACTGTCGGGGCCTCCGGCGACGCTGGCTCGTACGACGATGCGACGCGCCGGCTCACGCACAAGACCATCGAGAAGGTCACGCGCGATATCGAGGGGCTGCATTTCAACACAGCGATAAGCGCCATGATGATCCTCGTGAGGCACCTGGGAACACTCGATCGCGTGCCGCGCGATGCGCTGCGCGATCTGACGCTCATTCTCTCGCCCTTCGCGCCTCACCTGGGCGAAGAAATCTGGCGCCGGCTCGGCCATTCGCACTCGCTCGCGCAAGAGCGCTGGCCGGAGTTCGATCCCGTGCTCGTCAAGGACGAACGGGTCGAGATTGGTGTCCAGGTGAACGGGAGGCTGCGCGGCACGGTGACGCTCGACGTGGAGGCGGACGAGCAGTCGGCCCGCGAGGCCGCGCTCGGCGATGAGCGGGTCCGTCAGTACGTCGCCGGAAAGGCGCTGAAGAAATTCATCTACGTGAAGGGCAAGATCGTCAGCATCATCGTTGGCTGATCATGTTCCGGGCGCACAAGGCATGCTTATTCGTCCTTTTGACGGCCTGTGGTTATCGGCCGGTCTACGGGCGCGCTGTCCACGGGCCGGACAGCGCTGCCCGCCTTCACGTCAAGCTGGTGCGTACGCTCGTGCCAGACGTGGTGGCGAGCGATGAAGTGGCGACGGGCGTGCGCGAAGAGCTCGCGCGCGGCGGTGCGCTGGCGCCGGGCGACGGCTGGCCCCTCGTCGAGATCGAGGTGCTGCGGGAAGACGAATCGAGCGATGGCATCGCCGTCGCGGCGCGCGCGCCCTACGCTCGCGGTGTCGACTTGGGCGTGGTCGCGCGCGCGTGGATCGTCCGCTCGCCGGGGGCGTCACCCGAGCGCGATACCGGTGACATGAGGGCAGTGGACCTGGTGGCGGCGGAGTGGCGAGTCGATCCCAGTGAGACGCGTGAGAGTGTGAGCTCATTTCATACGGCAGATGCACTCCGGGCAGTCGCGCGCCGCCTCGGCCGCAAGTTGGCGCGGCGCCTCGAGGGCGACGTCGGCACGAGCGAAGAGGGCTTCGAGCGGTGAAAGGGCCATGCCGCACCGGGCGTGCTACGCTCCCGCGGCTCTATGATCACGATCGGGTGTGCCGGTTTTCCCGTCCCCGCCACACGCTATTTCAAAGAATTCTCGTTCGTCGAAGTGCAGGACACGCATGTCACACAGCCCGGAACGGGCACCATTCGGCGCTGGCGTCGCGAAGCGCCCCCCGGTTTTGGCTTTGCGTTGCTCGCGCCGCGCGACATCGGCCAGGAGGGATTTCGCGAGGGAAAGGTGACCGAGACGGCCCTGCGGAACTTGATCGACGTGGCCAAGGAGCTGGACGGCGACACGGCAGTCTTCGTGGCGCCCGCGGATTTCACGCCGTCCCGCGGAAACAAGGCCGCGGTGAAGGACTTTTTGTCCGGCGTCAAAAAGAAGTTCAAGCGAATCGTCTGGGAGCCGCCGTCGCTGTGGGACGCGGATGACGCGCAACAGCTCGCCCACGAGAGCGGTGCCACGGCCGCGCGCGATCCGCTGGCCCACGGGACGACGACCGCGCCCTTCGCGTACTACCGCCTGCCTGGGCCGGCGGGGCACAAGAGCCGCTACGAAGACCCGGCCATCGAACGACTTGCCGAAATCGCGGGCACCGCCGCCAACGAGAACGCTACCTACGTCTTTACGAACGTGGACATGTTCGCCGACGCGAAGCGTCTCAAGAAGGCGCTGAGGCTTTAGGCGCAGAGCGGCGCGCCGGTTTCTCGTCCGTCAGCCGAGCATCGCCTGCGCGGGTCAGAGTGAGGAGATCACGGGCACGTAGCGCCGCATGACGCGGTCGCGCAGGCCTTCACCGCGCTGAAATCGGTGATCGCCTGAGACGAGTGGCTGGCAAAGCACGCCGTCTCGCACTCCATGGACGTGCCGGCGGCTACGCCGGAATCGGCAGGTGGCGCGAGGCAGTCGTTGTAGCAGCTCGCGATGTCCTGGCACTCCGTCGTGCCACCATCCGTCGGCTCGGATGCGCAGGCCGATTCTTCGCGACAGCAGCTCGCTGCCAGGCAAAACGTGCAGGCGTTGCTGCCTTGCGCGGCCGTGCACTTGATCTCGGCGTCGCCGGTCGATCCCGTATCTGGCGGCAGGTTTCCGTCTGCCGTCGACGCTGCCTCGGGGGTCGCTCCGTCAACCGTCGCGACGTCGAAGGCCGATGTTCCCCCGTCGTCGCCGCCTACGGTGACGGTGCACGCCGACGTACCGACGGCCATGCAGGGCAGAAGTAGGAGCGTAGCGCGCAAAGACGAACTCTTCATTGTGACGTTCACCTCAGTAGGACGGAGCAATGGCCCGCAAACTTCAGTCAGGCTGGTGGCGGTCGGATCTGCGCCAAAAAGCGGCGGCGATAGCTCCGAGCGTCACGAGCGCCCACGGCCAGTCACCCAGTCGTTCGTACACCGTATGCGTACGTAGCCAGCGAATGGGAGCAGAGATCGCCTCTTCTCGAAATGTCCCGGAGCGCGCCACGATCCGGCCCACAGGGTCGACGATCGCGCTCACGCCGCTGTTGGTGGCACGCACGAGGTAGCGATGGTGCTCGACCGCGCGGATCTGCGCGAGCGCGAGGTGCTCCCACGGCTCGCTCGTGTCCCCGAACCACGCGTCGTTAGTCATGTTGACGAGCAGCTCTGGATTCGCATGCCTCACAGCGTCGTTCGTGAAACGCGGCAAGACGTCTTCGTAACAAATGAGCGCTGTTACGGCGTGCCTTTCACCGTGCACCTCGACGAACAGCGGATCGAGCGAGACACCAGGCGTGAAGTGACCGCTGTTCGGAGACCAGGAATAGAGAATGGGGAATCGTTCGCCAAAGGGCAGGTACTCGCCGAAGGTCAGCAGGTACTCCTTGTCGTATCGGCTCTGAATCGTGCCTGCGGCGTCGCTCGTCAGCGCGGAGTTGTAGAGTACGTACCGACGCTGGTCCGGGACCGGCCGGACGATCACCGCGCCAAAGATGGCCGGAGCGCCGATGTGCCTTCCCACGCCCGCGCGGAGCTCGTCCGCGTAGGTCTCGTCGTGAACTGCGCGCATGACGGAAGTCTCGCTCCAGACCACGAAGTCCGCGTGATCCTCCTGCTCGAGGTGCGACGAAAGGCTCAGGTGACGGCGCAGGCCTTCATCGAAGGCGGACCGCTTTTCCATGAGCCCCATGTTCGCCTGGACCACGCCAACCGTTGCGGCCGGCGCCGCCGAGGCGATGCGATCGACCGAGTGAATGCGCAGCGCGCCGTAGAGCACGGCGAGCCCCACCGCAGCCACTCCGGCGAGCGGCGCGAATGGCGAAAGACGGCGGCGCTCGGCCCACGCAAGCATTGCTTCCGCTACGGCGGAGTTCGCGGCGACGAGCACGAGGCCTACGAGAACGGGGCCCCCGAGATCCGCCACCTGCATGAGCGCGGGGAGCTGGTGGACCGTTGCCGCGTAGTACCAGGGGAAAAGGAGGGGGTAGGCAGTTTCGCTGGCCACGAACGCCGCCGCAAACATGGGGGTCCCGGGCCACCCGCGGGCTGTGCTGCGAGCATAAAGCCAACCGAGCAGCGCGATGCGACCACCCTGGTACGCGCACACAAGAAAGACGAAGCAGAAGCAAATGGGCGCCGGGAACCCGCTGAACGTCTGCAGAAAGGGTTGCAACCAGAAAAACCCGGCCACGTTCATCGTGGTGCCGGTCACCCAGGCGAGCAGCGTCGCCCGGCCGGCGGTTTGGCGGTGGATCGCGACGACCAGAGGAACCCACGCGACAAAGGCGAGTGGCCAGACATCCTTGCCTGGAAACGAGAGCCAGTAGAGCAGCCCTGACAGCAGGGCGGCCGCGTAGGCAATGCGCGGGGTAAGCGGCAAGATGCCCGCGCGCGACATCGAGACCGGCGGGGTTTGCGGGCGCGGAAGTCGTCTTGCCATCCAGCACCCTTTCTAGCGCGCGTCCACTACTGAGGGTTGATGGCGAGCAACTCTACCTCGAAGACCAACGTGGAATTCGGCGGGATTCCGGGCCGGCCACCAGGCCCGTAGGCGAGCGACGGCGGAATGATCAGCTTGCGCTTTTCGCCCGCCTTCATCCCCACGACCCCGTCGTCCCAACCCTTGATGACCTGCCCCCGGCCGAGTGTGAAATCGAATGGTTGATTGCGATCACGCGAGCTGTCGAATTTCTTCCCGTCCGGGAACGTCCCTACATAGTGCACGCGCACCTTGTCGCCCGACTTCGCCTGCGCGCCCTTTCCTTGGGCGAGCACGGTCGATGCCATTTTCTCTTCGCGCACCGGGGCTGCGGGGATCGCCGCCGGCAGCTGGGCGGTTGCAGTGCTCGACGGCTGAGGAACGGTTCCGGCGTCGCTGGCGGAGACTGCTGCGATTGCAACGGGCTCGGGGGCCGGCGGCTGCGTGAGCGCCGAGCAGGCCGTAGCCGGGGCGAGCGCCAGCGTGGAGGTGATCGCGAGCAGGACGTGATACAATCGGTCGGGCATTCTCGCTGGCATTACTTCGGGAACGGGCCCAAAGTCAAAGGCGAGAGACACAACTCATGTCTCGCGTTCTTCACATAGAGGACGACCAGCGAAATCGCTTGCTCGTGCGGAAGCTGCTCGCGGCGGACGGCCACGAGGTCATCGACGCAACCGACGGGCTGGAGGGCGTGCGTTGCGCGCTCGCGCTTCGTCCGGACCTCGTCCTCGTCGATCTCAACGTCCCCGGGCTGGACGGCTACGAGGTGACGCTCCGGCTGCGCAGCGAGCCGTCGCTGAGTGGTGTTCCGATCGTGGCGATCACGGCCGAGGGAGATCGCGATACGAGCTTCGCGGTCGGCTGCGACGGATTCATTCAAAAGCCGATCGACGCCCGGAGCTTCGCTTCCCTGGTGCGTCGTTACCTGTCGGGGCACCGGGAGCCCTATACGTCGAGCGCCGACGCGACGGGAGAACGACTGCGCCTCCAGAGCCACCGCATCGTCGGTCACCTCGAGCAAAAGGTGGCGGAGTTGAGCGCGGCCAACGAGCGGCTGCGCGAGATCGAGAGGCTTCGCACTGAGTTTTATCGAAACATCAGCCACGAGCTCGCGACGCCCATGACGCCCATCGTTGGCTACCTGCGCATGCTGCTCGACGAGGAGCTCGGGTCGCTGAACAAGCCGCAAATGAAGTCGCTTCGCGCCATGGACGACTGCGTTCGCAGGCTCCGTGCGACTCTCGACAACTTGATCGACGTGACCGGCCTCGAGACCGGCAAGATGCGTTTCTTCCATCGCGACTACGACTTTCTCGACACGGTACGCCGAGCGATAGCGGCGTACGCCGATGCCTTCGCCGAAAACGAGCTGACGCTACTGGAAGAAACGCCGCGCGGTCCGCTGCCCGCGTACGGCGACTCGGAGCGGCTATCGAGAGCGATGAGCCAGCTGCTCGACAACGCCTGCAAGTTCACGCCGAGAAACGGCATCGTCGGCGTTCGCGTTCGCGTGCTGGACGCCCACTACGAAGTCTTCGTTGCCGACAGTGGCGACGGCGTCCCCGCTGAGCGGCTCCAGCGCGTCTTCGAGCCGTTTTACCAGGTGGATGGGTCGCCGACGCGCGCGCACGGCGGCGTGGGCGTCGGACTAGCCATTGCGCGGAGCGTCGCCCGAGGGCTCGGCGGCGATGTTCAGCTGGCGGAGGGTGCGACGATAGAGGGAATGTATTTGACCGGGGCAGCGTTCGCGCTGACCGTAGCCAAGCGCGCCCCCGCCGTCGTCGTCCAAACGGCCCCATGACCGGCGTTCGCCCGATCGCGTGGCGATCAGCGCGCCGCAAATCGCGATGAAGCGCGTTTATTTCGACTGGAACGCCACGACGCCCCCCTTGCAAGAGGTGATCGACGCGATGGCAATCGCTGCGCGCCAGGAATGGGGCAATCCGTCGAGCGTGCATGGTGTCGGTCGAACGGCGGGGGCCGCAGTGGAGCGCGGGCGCCAAGCGGTCGCTCGGTTGGCCCGATGCAATGCGCGCGACGTAGTGCTCACCTCCGGCGGAACGGAGGCGAACAACCTTGCGTTGCGAAGCGCCTTCGTGCGCTCTCCGGGCGTGCTCGTAACCAGCCGGCTCGAGCATCCGTCGGTGATGCGCGTGGCCGAGGCGCTGCAACGGGAAGGGCGCGCACGAGTTCGCTGGCTTAGAGTTTTGCCCGAGGGAACCGTAGACCTCGAAGACCTCGCCCGAGCTCTCGATGACGCCGACGTGCGTCTCGTGGCGCTTCAGGCGGTAAACCCCGAGACGGGGGTCGTGCAACCGGTGCACGAAGCGATTGCGCTGGCGAGGAACGCGGGCGTGCGCGTCCACGTCGACACGGTCCAGGCCTTCGGCCGAACCGACGAGATCGCCGAGGAGGCGGACACGCGCAGCCTGGCCGCCCACAAGATCCGCGGGCCGAAGTCGATCGGCGCGCTCATCGCGCGCCCCGGCGTGTTCGTCGAGCCAATCCTGCTCGGCGGTGGTCAGGAGCGAGGCCTGCGCCCGGGAACCGTCGACCCGATAGGAGCGGCGGGTCTCGCGGTCGCCGCCCATCACGCGTTGACCTCGCCCGCCCGTTGGGCGGCCCTCGGCAGCTTGCGTGACGCGCTCGAGGCCGGCCTTTATCGCCTTGCGCCGGGGGCACGTGCCAACGGGTCGCGCGCAGTACGTGCGGCGCACGTGACCAGTATCGCGTTCCCAGGCTGGGCCGCCGCGGAGCTCGTGGCAGCCCTGGATCTCGAGGGAGTGGCAGCGTCGGGTGGCAGCGCCTGCAGCGCAGGGACCGCCGAGCCTTCGGCCACGCTCGAGGCCATGGGCGACGCGGACGCCGCTCGAAGCAGCGTTCGGTTTTCGCTGGGCGAGGAGACCACGCTCGGCGACATAGAGGCCGGGTTGGCCTCTGCCGCCAGGGTCCTTCAGCGATGAACGATCAGGCGCCCCTCAGGGTGCCATCGTCGCGGTTCGATTCGGCGCAGGGGCACCGCCGAAATCGAAAGGGATCCAGAGCGCGCGCACCTGGCCACCCGCGCCCTGCCGCGTGAATCCGGCAAGACCGAAGAGCACGTTCCAGAAATAGCCGTTCGGATTCTCTCCATAGGAAAATAACGGCACGAGATGAAACTGCCAGTCGTGCCCTCCGGCCACCCGCCTTTGCACGTAAACCGTGTTGGCAGCGACCTGCACGACGGAGTCGTCCGCACCTTCGGCGAAGCGCCAGTAGACGGGAAAGCCGATGGTGGTCCGGCCCTTCGGATCGGCAAAATCCCAGAAGATCGGAGCGACCACCGTATGCGTCGAGTCGTCGGTTCGACCGGTGTAGACGATGGGATGAAAATCGTTTTCGAAGCCGTGCGTGTCGCTCGTCAGCGTGAGCGTAGGGAACACCCACCACGTTCGAGACTGCCCGTACTTCTCGAATCGCCCGACGAGGGGGGTGAGCCAGTCGTGCCCGACCGGGCTGTCCGAGCTGTAGAACAGCGGTGCGAGGGCCCAGGAATGCAAGCCGATGTCGCGATCCGAATAGCTCCACCAGAGCGGAACGATGGGCCCCGCGGCGGTGAGCGACGTCGCGCCGTTTCGGCCTTCGATGTGCGAATAAACGAGGCTGAGAAGCGCATCGCTCGTCGGCGTGACGCTACGGTAATACCCAGGCACGATGAAGAGAGAGTGTTCGGGCGACCGACCATAGTGAAAGAGTGGAAACAAGGTGGTGTGCGACTCGGCCACTCCGCCGCTCTCTGGTTTGCCATGGATATGAAAAAAGAGCGGCGCGATATCGAGCACCGCGCGCTTGGGGTCGGACTGGGCGATCACCGGTCCGGCGATGGTCAGAGACGTGCCTTCGAGCTCGCGGTCGTGGTGGTAGAAGAGCAGGGGAGGAATCAGCGTGTAGGAGCGCGCGTTTCCTTCGAGATCGCCGTTGTTGCCGTGGAAAAATAGCGGCGCCACGCCCAAGTCGACGTCGCTCCCGGTGCGGCTGCGAAAGTAAGGTCCGACGAGAGTGAACGCGCCCTCGGCTCCCCAGTGCGATGTGGTCAGGAGGAGCGGCGCGTGGAAATAACCACCGTCCCGCCGCTCCCCCTCGAAGAGAAGCGGCGCGAGCCAGTTGTCGTGCTCGCCGGGTGCTTCGCGGTGTGCGAGCGGGCCGAGGACGACGGTTTTGCTGTTGCCGGCTCGCACTCGCCAGAAGGCCGGGAACACGACGTCCATGTCGAGCGTCGGCGATCGACGTCGGTAATAGAGAAGACTGTAGAGGCCCTCCGTATCCTCCGCCTGAGGAACGCCATAGAGGCGTTGTGTCGCATCGCGCAGTCCGCGCGACACCTCGATGAGGACGGGCGGCACGAGGCGCAGGCGGTAGTCTCCGCGCGCCTCTTCATAGTAGGGGAACCAGCGGCGACGGAGGAGCGGCCCATCGGGCGAGGGCGGCCCCGAGCTCCAGTCGGACCCGATGCGTTCCCTTGTGTCGGGTGACATGACGAGCGGATCCTGAGGGGGAGCGATGGCTGGCTCGGCGCGGAGCAGGGGGGCCCGGTCCTCATCGGGCTCCTTGGGCTCGGCTTTCGGCTTCGGCTTCACGCTCCCGTCGTTTGGGCGCATGCCTCGCCCCGAGCCGCCCGGGAACTGAGCGCTGGCCGTACCCGCGAGGGACAGAACCACGGCCGCCGCGGCGCAGCCGCTGAGCCTCACGACTTCTCCGAGTGGGTCTGAGGTTCGCCTTGTATCCCGCGCGGGCCGACCGTCGCCGCTGGGCCCGTCAATCGACCGACGACCACGCGCACCGCCTCCTCGGCGGTCATACGCTCTTGCGTGTGCGCCGCGAGGTCTTTCACCTGGACTACGCCTTCCGCGAGCTCGGCATCGCCCAAAATCACGACGATGCTCGCCCCGAGCGCGTTTGCGCGACGAAGCTGGCTCTTGAGCGACGTCCCCCGCGTGTCGACCTCGCAGCGGATGCCTCCGCTTCGCAATGGGCGAGCGAGGACCAGGGCAGCGCTGATCGCCGCCTGTCCGAGCGGCGCGATGAGCACGTCGACCACGGACGCTCGAAGCTCGAGCGAGCTGGCGATCAGCAGTCGCTCCAGCCCGATCGCGAACCCCACCGCAGGCACGCGCGGACCGCCCAGATCGGCGACCAAACTGTCGTACCGTCCACCTCCTGCCAGTGTGCTTCCCGAGCCGAGCTTTTCGGACGCGCCGCGGACCTCGAAGAGGGTTCGCGTGTAGTAGTCGAGGCCCCTCACGAGCCGCGGCTCTACGGAGTAGGGCGTCCCGAGAGCATCGAGGTGGGCGCGCAATCGAGAGAAGTGCTCCCGATCTTCTTCGCCGAGGACGTCGTGAATATTCGGCCCGTCTTCGATGGCTTTGCGATCGCGATCGTCCTTGGAGTCGAGGATCCGAAGCGGATTGGTCGTCAGCCGTCGCTGCGACTCCGGAGAGAGCTCGCCGGCTTTGGGCGTCAGATGACGCACGACCGCATCGCGATAGAGAGTGCGGGCATCCTGGCCACCGATGGAATTGATGACCACTTCGAGGTCCAAGATGCCGAGCTGGCTGAGGAACCCGAACAGCATATCGATCATTGCCGCGTCGGAACCGGGTGCCTCCTCGCCGAAGACCTCGGCGCCGAGCTGGTAGAACTGGCGATAACGGCCGCGCTGCGGCCGCTCCGCGCGAAACATCGGTCCTGCGTACCACCACCGCGATGCGGACTCTTTCGTGCTCACCGCGTGCTCGATGTACGCTCGCGCGGCGCCCGCCGTCCCTTCTGGGCGGAGCGTGAGTGGCTCGCCCCGATGCTCGAACGAGTACATCTCCTTCTCAACGACATCGGTGACTTCGCCGATCGCGCGGACGAAGAGCGAGGTCGGCTCCACGCAAGGAGTGCGAACCTCGCGAAAGCCATGCAGCTCCATCGTGCGCGCGTAGAGCCGCTCCACGCGATGCCACACGTCGATTTCGTCGGGGAGCACGTCGTTCATGCCTTTGACGGCGCGGAGCGTGGTCATGAGCAAGCCGCGGCGGAAGCAAGAGGGCGCAGACGGAATCCGATGGCGAATGGTGGCGAGGCCGTGGGGATGGGCGGGAGATATGGCCCCGAGGCGGCAGCTGGGTCAAGCCGCGCGTGGTCATGGCGGGCGGGCAAGGCCGGGTGGGCAAGGCCGGGTGGTCGAAGGCCGTTGATTACACTAAATCGAGCCGGGTGAGCTTGGCGTCGCACGAACGAGGACGCACGTGCGCGCTGGATCTCGGGCGTGCCCGCGTCGGCGTCGCCATCGACGACGAGCTGGGAATGCTCGCGCACCCGCGGGGAAGGCTGGACGCCCGCAACGAGCGCGCCCTTCTCAGCGCGCTCAGCTCCTTGGCCGAACGCGAAAACGTCGTCCGGTTCGTCGTCGGGCTGCCGCTCGACATGCGGGGAGGAGAAGGAGCCGCTGCGCGGGGGGCCCGCGCGATGGCGCAGCGAATCGCCGACGTGACGGGGCGGCTGGTGGAGCTGTGGGACGAGCGTCTCACGACGGTGCAGGCGCACAGAGCGTTGCGCGCCAACGAGGTGTACGGCAAGAAGGCCCGCGCTCTCGTGGACGAGGTTGCCGCCTGCGCCATCTTGCAATCGTGGCTCGACGCACGCCGTTTCGGCCGAAAATAAGGGCTTGGCTTATGACGAGTCGCCCCGGGCGAAGGACGGGCGCCAAGCGCCGCCGCAGGAAGGTCCGCGATGCGGCGCTTCCGCCGCCTCCGAGCCCCCCACAAGCCCTGGCTCCCGCGCCGGCCGGCCCACCCGCTTCCCGGCGCGCCTCGGCTGCCGTCCTTTGGGGGCTCGCCATCGTCGTGTT
>JALYHV010000358.1 GCA_030776205.1 Myxococcota bacterium
CGCTGGAGGTGCGCGCGGCCATCGCCCAGGCGGCGGAGCCGCGAATGCTCCCGCGCGTAGAACCCGGCGAGCTCGCCACGACGGTCCTCGTCCTCGTCGCGCCCGTCCTCGTGGCCGCAGCGCTCGCCGCCGCGGCCGTCCTCGCGTTGCAAACCGGTGGGGTGATGGCAACGGAGCGGCTCGCGCTTCGGTTCGAGCGTCTGAGCCTCGCGTCGGGAATGAAAGGCATCTTCTCGACGGCGCGGCTCTTCAGCGTGGGGCGCGCGCTCCTCGGCGGCGCAGTGGTCGCCTGGCTCGCCTGGCGTGGGCTGACGGATCATGTCATCGACCTTGCTCGCCTGAGCGGGCGACCGCGCTGGCTCGCTGCCGTGGTAACGGACGTGGCTGGGCCCCTCGTGTGGCGCGTGGCCCTCTTCGGGCTGGCGCTGGGCGCCGTCGATCTCATCGTGACGCGGCGGTCCTGGAGGCGGAGACTCATGATGACGAAGGACGAAATCAAGCGGGAGCACCGCGAATCCGAGGGTGACCCCCACGCGAAAGCGGCCCGCGAGCGCGCCCATCACGAGCTCCTTGCAGAAGCGGCAGTGGCGAACGTGCGTACGGCGAGCGTCGTCATCGTCAACCCCACTCATCTCGCGTGCGCGCTCCGCTATGACGAGCGGGGAGGGGACGAGGCGCCCGTCGTCGTGGCCCGCGGCGAAGGCGAGCTCGCCGCCCGGATCCTGCAAGCGGCACGCGATTTCGGCGTCCCTGTCGTGCACGACGTGCCGCTCGCACGCGTGCTCGTCGAGCTCGACGTCGGCGACACGATTCCCGAGGCGCTCTACGAGGCGATCGCCGAGATTCTACGCGCCGTCTGGGAGCACGATTCGGCCGCGATTGTCAGCCCGCGCTGATTGCACGGTCAGCTCACGCGGCCGCCGCCGAGGGGTAGGTGCTCGCGCGTGAGATTGCGCACGGCATCTGCCTCGACGTGCAAGTCGTCCTCGATGCGGACACCGCCGAGCGGCGCGATCGCGTCGACCATCTTCCATTCGACGAGCGCGGCTGCGGTGCGATGAGCGCGTAGCTCGGCGAGCAGCTCGTCGATGAAGTAGACGCCCGGCTCGATCGTGAACACCTGGCCGACGGCGACGTCGGATGTGTTGCGAAGAAACGCGTTCTCGGCGCGTGGAGCCCGCAGGGCGCAGCCCACGTCATGAGTCTGCAATCCGAGCGAATGGCCGAGACCGTGCGGAAAAAATGCGCGCGTCACGCCCGCCGCTACGGCCTCTTCGGCGGAGCCCCGGATCAGCCCGACGTCACGCAGGATGGCCCCCATCTGGCGGTGCGACTCGTCGTGAAGGCTCTCGTAGGGCGTGCCCACTCCCACCGACGCGCAGAGGCGCCTCTGCATCGCCTCGACGCTCGCGATGAGATGCGCGAACGTGCTGGCCGCTGCCCCGCCCCCCTTGACCCAAGTGCGCGTCACGTCCGACCCGTATCCGCGGCACGTCGCGCCCGCGTCCACCAGCAGGGATTCGCTCGCGCGGCTCTCCGTAAGGCGCGCATACGCCACGTGGTGCAGCGTGGCGGCGTGCGCGCCGAGCGCCACGATGTTCTTGTAGGGCGTCTCCGAATCGTCCTGAAGCGTGGCCTTCAAAAAGAGAAGGTGGAGGTCGAGCTCCGAGGCATCACCGGCCGCGAACGCCTGGCGCAGGGCCTCGTGCCCCGCGGCTGCGCGGCGGTTGGCTTCCGCCAGGCAAGCGACCTCGTATTGCGTCTTCGTCGACCGCAGCCGTTCGAGCGCCAGGACGAGACCGGGAGGGCACGCGGCCGTTCCATCCAGTCCCCACGCCGCAGCACGCGCGGGGTCCTCGCCGACGAACGCGACGCGACCGGGCCCGAGGTGGGCGCGCACGAAGGCGTCGATTTCACGAACCTCCAATACGTCGAAGAACTCCTCGAACGCCGCGCTCTCCGGGGGGCTAGGCTTTTCCCAGAAGCTCGTCGTCGCGGGCCGTAGCAGGGTCGGACGGTAGCCAGGTCGCAGAACAAGGGCGCACTCGGCCTCGGCCAAGGGGAGCCAATGCTGGAACGGCGGCGAGACGCGCAGCGGCCACGACTGGTCGTCGAAGCGACTCCGCCGAGCGAGCGAGCCCGCGTGGATGGCGATGGCGTCCCATCCCTCCGTCGCGAGGACTGCGTCGAGGCGTACCCGCAATGCCGCGACGTGCTCGGCGTAGAGGCCATCGAGAGCGCGCGCATCCATCGGCGCAGCCTAGCAATCGGGCAGGGGCAAGGCGCTCCAAGAGCTGGAAGCGCGCCTGTCGGCCCATGTAAGCGGCGACGGGACCCCCGCTGGATCAGGCCGGTTAACGGCCTTTCGATGGCAAAAGCAGCGCGCCAACGCCCGCCGCGAGAACCCGGCAGACGGCCGGAACGGCATTGCATCCGCGTTTACAACCGAGCAGAAGACTGTTACGCCACCGCGGCTCGTTCGAAGGGAATTCCTCGGTGGGAGACCCATGAACGGGACGAGGCGTGCTGAAGCGTCTGCATCGGTGCCGCAGGCGGCCAACCACTCGGAATCGCGAGCTTCGTTTCACCGCGCGTGAGGCCGTCGCTCAAACGAAACCCTCGAGAGGTTCGCATGAAGTCCATCTCGTACGGCCGCCGGCCGGGTGGTCCTCTGGCAAAGATGCTGTTCGTCGTGACCGCGCTGGTCGCCGCCCTGCTGCCCGGCGTGGCGCTCGCGCAAGGGGTCGCTCAGACCGTGCAGGCCGTTCATCGCGGCGCGGGCGAGGACTCCCTTGTCATCCCCCCCCAGATCGACAGCCTCGAGTTCTTCGGGATGCCCGCCAGCCGGCTCCTCATGCTGGGGTTCGGCGTCTGCGCGCTGGGTGTCCTCTTCGGGCTCGTTGTCTACGTCCAGCTCAGAAACGCTCCGGTTCACAAGTCGATGCTCGAGGTGTCCGAGCTCATCTTCGAGACGTGCAAGACGTACCTTTTCACGCAAGCGAAGTTTCTTGCGGTCCTCTGGCTGTTCATCGGCGCCGTCATCGTCGTGTATTACGGCGTGCTCAAGGGGGAGCCGGCGGGGGTCGTCGCGCTGATTCTCGTGTTCAGCATCGTCGGCATCGCGGGGAGCGCCACGGTTGCGCTCTTTGGCATACGTGTGAACACGTTTGCGAACAGCCGCACCGCCTTCGCCAGCCTCCGAGGCTTGCCTTACCCGTGTTACGCCATTCCACTCAAGGCCGGGATGAGCATCGGGATGATGCTCATCAGCATCGAGCTTGCGTTCATGCTGGGCATCCTCACGCTCGTTCCCCACGAGTACGCGGGCAAGTGCTTCATCGGCTTTGCCATCGGCGAGTCCCTTGGCGCTGCCGCCCTGCGCGTCGCCGGGGGGATCTTCACGAAGATTGCCGACATCGGGTCGGACCTCATGAAGATCGTCTTCAAAATCAAGGAAGACGACGCGCGAAATCCCGGTGTGATTGCCGACTGCACCGGTGACAACGCGGGCGACTCCGTCGGTCCCAGCGCGGACGGCTTCGAGACCTATGGCGTCACCGGCGTGGCGCTCATCGTATTCATCCTGCTGGCCGTGGCGAGCCCGGTCGTTCAGGTGCAGCTCCTGACGTGGATCTTCGTCATGCGCATCCTGATGATCCTCTCGAGCGGGATCAGCTACCTCGTAAACGAGGTGATCACGAAGGCCCGCTACGCAGAGGCCACGAAGCTCAATTTCGAGGCACCGCTCACGCAGCTCGTGTGGATCACCTCCGTCGTGTCCATCGTGTTCACGTTCGTGGCCTCGTACTTCGTCATCCCCGAGCTCGCGGGCGACGCCTCGCAGTGGTGGAAGCTCAGCCTGATCATCACGTGTGGAACGCTGGCCGGCGCGATCATCCCGGAGCTAGTCAAGGTGTTCACCTCGACGGAGAGCGCTCACGTGCGTGAGGTCGTCATCTCCTCGCGCGAGGGCGGTCCGTCGCTCAACATCCTCAGCGGGCTGACGGCCGGTAACTTCAGCGCGTTTTGGCTCGGCATCGTCCTCATGGCGCTCATGGCCGCGGCTTACTTCGTCAGCATGATGGGCATGGGCGCCACGATGACCATCGGCACGACGGACGTCTCGCCGGTGTTCGCGTTCGGGCTGGTGGCGTTCGGGTTTCTCGGAATGGGCCCCGTTACGCTGGCCGTCGACTCGTACGGGCCCGTAACGGACAACGCGCAGAGCGTTTACGAGCTCAGCGTCATCGAAGGCATCTCCGGCATCAAAGAGGAGATCAAGAAGTCGTTCGGATTCGACGTCAATTTCGAGAAGGCCAAGCACCTCCTCGAGGAGAACGACGGCGCAGGAAATACGTTCAAGGCCACGGCGAAGCCGGTTCTCATCGGAACCGCCGTCGTGGGCGCGACGACGATGATCTTTGCCATCATCGTGCTCTTGACCGACGGCCTGACGAACCCGGAAAAAATCCAGCGGCTGTCTATCCTTCACCCGCCCTTCTTGCTCGGGCTCATCGCCGGTGGCTCGGTCATCTACTGGTTCACCGGCGCGAGCACGCAAGCGGTCACGACCGGCGCGTACCGCGCGGTGGAGTTCATCAAGGCCAATATCAAGCTGGACGGCGCGGAGAAGGCTTCTATCTCCGACAGCAAGAAGGTGGTCGAGATCTGCACGACCTACGCCCAGAAGGGGATGTTCAACATCTTTCTGGTCGTCTTCTTCATGACGCTCGCCTTCGCGTTTCTCGATCCGTACTTCTTCGTCGGATATCTCATATCGATCGCGCTCTTCGGGCTGTTTCAGGCGCTCTTCATGGCCAACGCTGGCGGCGCCTGGGACAACGCGAAGAAGATCGTCGAGGTGGAGCTCAAGGAGAAGGGCACGGAGCTGCACGCCGCGTGTGTGGTCGGCGACACGGTGGGCGACCCATTCAAGGACACGAGCAGCGTGGCCATGAACCCCATCATCAAGTTCACGACTCTCTTCGGCCTGCTCGCCGTGGAGCTTGCGAACGACGAGGCCCATCCGATCCCGCGGGAGACGACCGCGATCGTCGCTGCGCTCTGCTTCGCGGTCGCGCTCGTCTTCGTGTGGCGGAGCTTCTACCGCATGCGCATCCAGTCGCACGGTGACCTCGCGTCGGCTCTGCCTGCAGCGAAACCGAATCCGGCGGAGTAACCTTCGGCCACCGACTCGCCATGAATGTCGGCGACCTCGTCAAGGCCATGGAGAGTCTCGCGCCGCTGCGTTTCGCCGCGGAGTGGGACAACGTAGGCCTCCTCGTGGGGGATCCGGAGCACGTGCTCACGCGCGTGCTCCTCGCGATTGATTGCACCCGCAGCGTCCTCCAAGAAGCCAAGCTCGGGGGATGCGAAGCGGTGGTCGCGTACCATCCGGCGGTCTTCCAGCCGCTGGCGCGGGTCGTGGCTGGGACCACCGCGTACGAGGCCGCGCGAGCCGACATCGCCATTTTCAGCCCGCACACGGCGTTCGACGTCGCGGAGGGAGGGACGAATGACGTGCTGGCGGACGCGCTCGGGATGACGGAGCGTCGGCCGCTCCGTCGGTCCGTCGTCGGCGATGGGGAATACAAGCTCGTAACGTTCGTGCCGAGTGAGCACGTCGCGGGGGTGAGCCGAGCGCTCTTCGAAGCGGGCGCGGGCAATATCGGCCAGTACGCGGCATGCAGCTTTCGAACGCTCGGCACCGGGACCTTCTTCGGAGGGGAGGGAACGAGCCCCGCCGTGGGCCGTGCCGGCCAGCTCGAAGAGGTCGCCGAGGTGCGTCTGGAGACCGTGGTGCCCATCCTGCGAGTCGATGAGGTCCTGCGCGCCCTTCGTGCAGCTCACCCCTACGAAGAGCCGGCGTTCGACGTTGTGCGCCTAGCCGCCGTCGCGGAGGGGCGCGGCCTCGGGCGCGTTGGCGTGGTCCCGCCGGCTACCGTCGAGCAGCTCGCTGAGCGCATCAAGCGCGCCCTCGACATCAATCACGTGCTCGTCGCCGGTGGCCTCGACCGTCGGATAACGCGGGTCGCGGTGTGCGCCGGGAGCGGCGGCGACCTCGTGCCGGACGCGATCGACGCGGGCGCTCAATTGCTCGTGACCGGTGAGGTGCGGCACCACGACGCCCTCCGCGCCGTCGCCTCGGGGCTGAGCCTCGTGTGCACGCTGCACTCGGTGAGCGAGCGGGCG
>JALYHV010000359.1 GCA_030776205.1 Myxococcota bacterium
CGACCTCGATGCAACCGATTCGGCGCGGCAGCCGACGTTTCTCGTTCACGTGCTGGGGGTTCGACTGGAGGGGGAAGCGACCGATATGCAGGCGCAGACCACCGTGACATGGGCGCACCACGACGCCGACGACGAGGGACGGCGCAGTTTGAATCGCGCGCTCCTTGCCCTCGCGGACGGACGTCTCGAGGACGTAGTGGTACCTGCGAACGTTGCGGTCGAGGTTACGTTGACCCGCGTCCTGTCCGAGCATCTCGGTCGCGTGGGGATTTCCCGTGAACGCGTGCGCGACTTCATGACGGCCGCGGCGACCTACAGCCATCAGCTGAACGTTCTACTACCGGCGGTCCTTCACGAACGCGGCGCTCGACGAATGCCCGACCACATTCGCGGCCTCCTCAACCGCCTACGGGATCTTCGGAACGACGTCGGCCATCGTGGCGAGTCACGGACCGCGCTGACGCGCGACGTGGTCGGAGAGTGCCTTGCGGCAGCCGTGTTCGGCTTTCACTACGTCCGGCTCGCCGGCGAAGTCCTCGCTGGGCGCGCGCACCAATAGGGCGACGAGCGGTCTAGCGACCGTCGCGACGCTGGCGGGTCTGCCACGCAAGGAGACCTTCGATACGGGTGCGGAGCGGGCCGAGGTCCACGCGAACGACGTTCCAAACGATGGCCAGATCGACGCCGAAATAGTCATGGATCAGCCGATCCCGCATTCCTGCGATGGCCCTCCACGGGATATCGTTGCTCGCTTCGCGCGTCCCGGCTGAAATCCGTTTCGCTGCCTCTCCGAGGATCTCGAGGCTTCGGACGACGGCGTGCTGCGTCTTCTTGTCTGCGAGGAACGCCGCTTCGCCGTCGCTCGTGAACGCTACGATGTCGTCAATCGCGTCGCGCATGTGAAGGAGGTAGACGCGGTCGTCCTTCACAACGCGACGGCCTCGGAGACGATGCGCGCCCGCAGGTAAGGGCTCAGCGCAGCGTCGGTGACGACATCGACGCGTCGGCCAAGTGTGTCGCCAAGCTCGTCGCCGAGCGCACAAAGGTCGAAGAGACTACGCCCCGGTTCGAACCGGACGAGCACGTCCACGTCGCTCGTCGCCTGCTCCTCGCGCCGGGCTACCGACCCGAACACGCGCAGCTGCCGCGCACCATGGCGTGCTGCGATGGCAATCAGCCGCTCGCGGTCGCGTCGTAGATCGTCCAGAAGACTCACGAAGACAAGCATAAGCTCGGCGTCGCTGCGATGCCACGAGACGTCGCGCGGCCTCTCGACGGCCCATGCGCGGTACCAGGGTCGGGCCTGACGAACCGCACGACCAAGGGGCATGGCCCGCGCGTCTCCAACGATCGTCTCCAAGAGCCGGGTCGACGGCGGGAGAAGTCAGTGGACTCGAGAGGACTGCGGCTCGGCCGAAAGCTCCGGGATTGTCGAACCGTAGCGACGAAAGACGAGCGGCATCAACTAGTTACGAAATGCCGCGTGCCAAAGAAAGCAAGCGGTTAGCGTGACCCCACACGCGAATGCATAGCGCCCTCACCCTGATGCATACCGCGATGCACGCCGCCGGCGCCGGTTCCATCCGGTAACGGACCGTCGCTCGTGGTGTGGACCAGATGAAGGACGACTCCGTCGGATAGTCGTGTTCCGATTACGACGGGCGTCGCTCCGTGCCGTTCGACGACGCAGTGGCCCCGCCGAGGCGGAACAGGCACCAACGAGAGCTCAGTGCGCTATGAGAGCCATGGCGGTAACCCCAAGCTCAGCTCGCGCGCGGCACCAGGACTCCAGATAACGACCGGACGGCCGCCCCAGGCGGCAGCTGGTATGGCTCGGAGGCCTCCACCCTCGCTGGGCACCGCGTCATACCGCAATGGGCCATCGCGTCTCGGTGGATGAATGGGTGACGCCCAGGACACCAAGCGGTTCGCGGGTCTCATCCGGAGCCACCGCGAGTGCGACGTGTCCAAGAAAGCCCTTCGCTCCACCTCGGAGGAGGCCCAGCCCGGCTCGCTCTCCAGAAAACCGAAACGTGGTCGTGTCGTGAACGACTCGAACGATCGAACGAGTTTGAATCCGCGCATGCGTTTGCCCGACGTGCCCCTGGAGCACGCTGCCCATCGTCACTTTCGGATTTGGAAGAAAACGATATAGGGCCTCGCGGTCCGCTACCGACTCCATCTGGTCCGGAAAGCTGTCGCTCGGCGCAACCGAGGCCATTGCGACGATTCGCCTCAATCGATCATTGAGGCGGGCATCGCCGAGCGAAGCACCATCAAACTCTGCGGTCATCTCCTCCACGTTGATCCCGGCCTTAGAAAGCATTTCGTCGTTAGATCACGAACGCAGCGCCATGGCGATCGAGATGTGCAGGCTCCTGAGCCGGGTTGGGCTCAGCCGCCTCCGGCCACAAGTTGGCGATCACGTTGTCGCCGCCTAGCTCGAGTGGAATGAGACGATCAACTTCGAAAGCTCCGCGCGGCTGCGGATACGCGAATCCGTAATCCGTGAACGCCCGCCGATGGACCTCGGAAGAGACATGTCGACGCTCTCTCGTCGAGCGCTGGCACACGACGCTCATGTCCGTGGTCATTACGGCTCCTGGGGTACACGTCGGGTCGGGGAGCGGTTCACGAGCGGTGCAGCCGTTCTCTCTCCTGCG
>JALYHV010000360.1 GCA_030776205.1 Myxococcota bacterium
AACACCTTGGTCAGAGCAGTGCGCAAGCCCGTGAGGTGCGTTCCGCCGTCCCTATTGTGGACGTTGTTCGTGTAACAAAAAATCTGTTCCGAGTAACTGGAGTTCCACTGCAGCGCGAGCTCGATCCCGATCGGCGCCCCCGCTCCGTCCACCGGCTGCTCCGCGACGATCGAAATGACCTTCTCGTGCACCGGCTCTTTTGCCTTATTCAGGTGCTCGACAAATTCGCTGATCCCACCCTTATATTGAAATAACTCCTTACGCCCGCCGTCGCGCTCGTCGGTGAGAGAGATCAAAAAACCGGCGTTCAAAAAAGAGAGTTCCCGCAGCCGACTCGCTAGAACATCAAACTGAAACTCAGTCGTCGTGAAGATGGAGGCATCTGGTTTGAACGTAATCTTCGTTCCGGTGCGATCGGTGTCACCGATCACGGCAAGCGGCGAGACCGGAACTCCGCGCCGGTACTCCTGGAGATGAACGTGGCCCTCCCGCTTGATCTCCATTTTCAGCCATTCGCTCACGGCGTTCACCGCACTTACGCCGACGCCATGCAGCCCCGCACTGACCTTGTAGCTCGAGTGATCGAACTTCCCGCCGGCATGCAGCACGGTCATGACCACCTCGGCCGCACTCACCCCGCGTTCGTGGATACCCACGGGGATTCCGCGTCCGTCATCGTCGACCGTCAGCGATCCGTCGAAATGGATCGTCAAATCCATGCGGGTACAGAAGCCGCCGAGATGCTCATCGACGGCGTTATCGACGACCTCCCAAATCAGGTGATGAAGCCCCGAGCCATCGTGGACGTCCCCGATGTACATCCCTGGCCGCTTGCGTACAGCGTCAAGTCCTTCGAGGACCGTGATGCTCCCGCTGTCGTAATTCGAGGGAGGCGGGACGGTGTGCGGCGCGATCACGTTGGACATCAGCAGGCCAAATCTTTCGGGGAAACGCGGGGTGCGGTCCGACGTTCCACCACAACGACACTCGCCGCGAGGGCGCGATTAATGTGGGACCGCGCCAGCCGCCGGTTCTGGGAAAGTATACGTCAGATACACGTCTTGGCGCAATCGAAACAGCAGCCAGTTTCTTCGCGGATTCGCGCAGTTAGACGCCGCCTACCCGGCGTGCCCGCAGACGACGCAGACGATCGGGACCGAGCGACGGATGCTTCCGTATCACAAGGCCTGGCGTCCGGCGCGAGAGAGAGCGACTCGAATCAGGAATCGACCGTTGCGACCTGACCATCGACAACGACGAAGTCTCTTCTATCGATCGGGGAAGGACGGAGATCAGCTCCGAGCACATCCGGACGCGTCGTCGTGACGAACACCTGGCCGCGATCTTCGTTCAGTGCCCGGAAGAGCGCTGCCGTGCGGGTGCGATCCAGCTCACTCGACACGTCATCGAGCAAGAGCAGAGGGCGGACCCCTCGTGCGTCTCCAACCACATCGATTTCGGCGAGTTCCAACGCGAGAACGATCGCGCGGTGTTGGCCTTGCGAGGCGGTCCCTCGCACTGCGCGTCCCCCGAGCTCGAGGGCAAGCTCGTCCCTATGCGGACCGACTCCGGCCCAACCTCTCGCTCTGTCTTTCGGCCGAGCACGCGCGAGCGCCTCACGAAACGCTTCCTGACTAGCCGGTGCGCTCTGGACATAGCGCGCACGCAGCGCGAGGTTCGCCGACCCGATCCGCGCGAAAGCGCGCTCCGCGGCCGGAGCGAGCCGGGCCACGGCCTGCTCTCGGGCGTGGCTGAGAAGCGAGCCGTGCTGACACATCAGGTGCTCCCAGCCATCGAGGTCGGGCGCGCATTCGCCTCGCGCGACAAGCACGCGGTGACGCGCTCGCGCTGCCCGCCCGTACGCGGCTGCGTCTCCTAACGAAGCAGGAGCGAGGTACAATGCGAGTCGGTCCAGGAGTTTGCGTCTTTCTGCCCCCGACCCGGAGGACAGTGCGACGGCCCCAGGATGAAAAATGACCGTCGGCGTCCGCACGGCATACGCGGCGAGCGGCGTGACCCGCTGCCCATCGATGCGTACGGAGCGCCCCGCGCCTCGCACCCCGACACTCTGGCTTCGCAGGACCCCGTCCTCACGTACGAGCGCCCGCACCGTCGCGGTGCGCGCAGACCGTTCGGCAGAAGCTTCGGCAGCGTCCAGTGCGCCAGATTGAACGAGATCGCTCAGCTTCGCCGTGCGAAAGCTCTTCGACGTCGCCAGCAGATAGAGCGCCTCGAGCACGTTCGTCTTACCCTGACCATTGTCCCCCGAGAAGACGTTGAACCCCGGCCCAAGCTCGAGATCCACGCACGACAAGTTCCGGAAGGAGCGAGCGCACAGCGTCTCGACGGCAAGATTCCGGGTCACGCGCTTTTGTGCGGGGCGGGAAGGCTAGTCAGATGCGCATTGGCATCACGACGGAAAGAAACTGCCGCGGGCCGACCGGCTTGAGCACCGCCGGATCGAGTTCGCCTCCAAGGCCGAGCAGTACCTCGTCTTCATCGAGCGCAGCGAGTACGTCCAGGAAGTACTTGGCGTTGAATCCGATAGTCATGTTGGCGCCAGAATAGTCGACAGGAACTTCGTCGAATCCTTCGCCGCTCTCCGGCGACTCCGTGGTCATCCGCATGGTTCCGCTGGTCAGGCCGAGCTTGACCCCGCCGGTCCGCTCGCTGGCTGCCACCGAGACCGCGCGGAGAGCTTCGGCGAACGGCGCACGTGCCAGCTTCACCAGCTTCTCGCTCTGCGGAGGAATCACCTGAGCATAGGGCGGGAACTGCGCGTCGACGAGGCGCACCGCAAAGGACATTCCTCCGCCTTGGAAGAAGGCACTCGACCCGCTCTGGGTGATCTGGAGCTGCGCCTTCATTCCGCTCTCTTTGCCACCATCCTTCGCTTCGCTGGCCATGTCGTCGCAAAGCCGACGAAGCTCCTGAATGGCCTTCAGAGGGATAAGCATGGTCGCGGAAGCCTGACGGCCAGTGACCGTAACCTCCATCTTGGAGAGACGATGCCCATCGGTCGTAACCATGCGAACGACGTCACCGTCCCACTCGAACAATGCGGAATTCAGGTGGGCCCGCGTCTCGTCGGACGAGATGGAGAAATGTGTCTTCGCGATGAGCTCATCGAGCACAACCACGTCGATGGCCAGCGACGGCGACCCTTCGGCCGGAGACGGTAATGGGGGAAAGTCGTCCCCCGGCATCCCGCGAAGCGTGTACCGGCGAGCGCTCCCCGCCGCCTTCAGCGTCGTCGCGCTGTCCTGCGACGAGATGTGTATCGGGCCATCCGGCATCATCCGGACACGTTCCAGCAGGTCTTTCGCCGATACGGCAACACTACCACCCTTGCTTACGTCAGCGGTCACGCGACCGACGAGGGCGAGGTACATGTC
>JALYHV010000361.1 GCA_030776205.1 Myxococcota bacterium
CACGGGCGGCACCTCGCCACCTCATCCAGCCGCATGGCGGACCCGCTCGCCACCCACCGAAAGCCCACCCCCGACTGTCAGGGGAGGACCCGGTCTATTTCGTCAAGGAAGGACCCGGTCTGTACCCTTGATGCCGGTGCAGGACTCACGTGATGCATATCCAGGACTCACGTGATGCCGATCCACGAAGAGCCGATACCGATGCCGGAATCACGCGATGTCTATCCATGGATGCCATGATGCCGATGCGCGAATCACGCGATGCTGATCCATGGATGCCCTGATGCCGGCCCAGGAACCCACGTGATGCCCAGCGCACACCTCGACAGACCCTGACGCCCCACCTGGCTACTGACCACCCGCCGATCCCGGACGGTCGACCTGCGCCTGACCCTTGCCTCCGGCGCGCTCGGCGTCCGAGCCGCGGACGGCATCCTGGGAGGGCACGCCTGTTTTGCCATACGAACCGTCCCGGAGGATGCGCGCGAGATGGAGCCAGCCGCTCAGCGCATGTTGTACGTAGTCGATGCGCACGTCGTCCACGATGGGGCTCTCGCGCACCCCCCCTTCGGCCTTGCCCGGGTTCTTTAGCCAGTAGTCGTTCTCGGCGTCGAACTGCTGCCCCAGGATCGAGCACGCCACGCGCTTCGCCGGTGCGAGGAGCCATTCTTCCGGCTGCGCCGCAAAGCGCGCGAGCACGATGTACGCGTCGTACGCCTCGAGCCGTGTGGCCGCCGGAGCGCTTTGTCCGTCGTAAAACGTTCCGGCGAGATCCGGCGCAGGTGCGTCGGCGCCGTGCTGCTTCTTTTGGATGGCCCGAGCGATCTTCCGAGCATGGTCCAGGTAGGACGTGTCGCGCGTCGCGCGGAACAGCTCGTTGAGCGCGTACGCCATCCAGTGGTCGTGCTCCTGGTTGTCCTCGGAGACGGCGGCGTCTCGGACACGAACGACCCAGCTCGCCCCTTGGCGCGCCGCTTCAAGGTAGGCAGGCTGCGGATCAATCGCGAAGAGCCGCATCAATCCGAGCACGGCCTCGCCCGTGTAATAGATTGGCTCGCGCTTCGTCTTCTTGCCCGTTTCGCGCTCCACGTCCGCATTCGACCGAAAGTGGCCATCGCCATACTGTCGGTGAATGACGTAACGGGCGAGCGCGCGCATCGTTTCGAGGTGCGTCCGTTTGCCCGTGATCGCCGCGTGCCTGGCGAAGGCGAGGAGCGCGAGCCCCGCGCCCCCCACGCCTTGCTCCTCTTCGTCGTTCGTATCGAGCAGGTATTTTCCCTGACTGGGCGGATGGTCGGTCAGGTGCGAAGCGAGGTAGCGCAGGGCGAGCTCGCCCTTCTCGAGGTAGGTCGGCGAACCGAGCTCCTCGTAGGCTTCGAAGAGCGCGTACGTCGTGCCCGCGTGACGGAGCCAGCCATACGAGGGGTCGTTTCGATCGTCGTCCGGGTGGTACAGGTAAATGTACCGGCCGTCGCCGCCGAGAGCGCGAGTGAGGTAGTCCGCTCCGCTTTTCACGGCAGAAAGGAGCCGCGCCGGCCCGGCGTCGGCGGGTGCTGCGACCACACCGCGCGCGAGAGAAAGGGCCGCGTCGTGCCGGGACGACTCGACATGCGCATCCGCGCGGAACTTGTACGCCCGCATCGACGCGGCGTCGCTCTCCGACACTCCCGCGCGGCGCGCCGCGATCGACGCAATGCGCGCGCCATCGAAGCGGGCCGGGCTTCCGGGGCGAAACAGGTGACGCTGGGCGATCTCCCCAGGCAGGACGCACCCCGTCCGGCCGTCGTCGCGCGCGAGGAGCACCCCCTCGAACCCGATCGTCGCCGGGGCCGCGCTGCCAAGCTCGTCGAGCGAGGCGACCTCGAAGGCGGTCGGCACGTCGATCTCGAGGCGCCCGCTCTGCGGGTTGGCGATTTGCGGCTGGAGGGCCTCTGCGGCGCGTGCCACGGAGTCGGCCAGCGTCGGCCCGCTGCCGGTCGCGACCAACGGAGGACCGCCGGGTGGCCAGAAGGCGAGCACCACGCGTCGCGGAGCGCCGTGCGCGGGCTCCGGGGATCGGATGCCCTCGGGGGAGCTCCGTTCGAGAATGCCGCGCGCGAGGGCCAGGTAGCCGAGCACATCCGTCGAACCCGGGACGGGCGCTGCGATCGACCCGAAGTCGCGCGCACCCTCGCCCTCCGTAGAAGGCCCGCTCCGTCCGCGTGTGCAGCCCGCCGTGAGCGCCGCAACCGGCGCAAGGGCTGCGATCGCGGCAAACGGGGCAAACGGGGCAAACGCGGCAAGCGCGGCGAGGCCCACATGGACGAAGATCGCGCCGGCGCCCGCGAGGAATCGTCTCCCTCCGGGACATGCGTTGCCGCCCAGCCTGCGCATCTTCGCGGACGCTAGTGCGGGCCGAAAGGGTGCGCTACCCTTCCGAGAGCATGCGGTCACACCGCCGTTCGCGTGCCTTCACGCTCGTCGAAGCGATGATCGTCGTCGCGCTGGTCGGCGTTCTCGCCGTCCTGGCGACGGTCGCGTACCGCCGCTGGATTCGCACGTCCCACGTCGCCGAGGGCGAAGACGTCGTTTCGAGCATTCGGTCGGCCGAGGAGTCGTTCTTCGCGGAGCACGGGGGATACCTCAATGTGTCGGTCGGGCTGGGGCCGCCGAACGACTACCCGGCTGCGACGCCTGGAGCGTTCAAGACCGCGTGGGGCGGCCCCTGCAGCACGTGCGTCACGGCGGCCGCGTGGACCTCGCTCAACGTGAAGCCGAGCGGACCCGTCTATTTCGGCTACTCGCTCACCGCCGGGGACGGCGTGGCCTCGTCGCCTCCGGCCAACATCACGGTGAACGGCTCGGCGCTCTCGCTCAGCGCGATGAACGGCAAGCCGTGGTACGTCATCGAGGCCGACTCGAACACGAGCGGGGACGGCGTTCGCTGGACCCGGGTGTTCGGAATATCCGGAAACAACCGGATCTTGGTGAGCGATGAAGGCGAATGAGCGTGGCTCAGGGCGAGCCGGAGCGCGCGTCGCGCCCGAGCGCGTGATCGAGGCGAATGCGCGCGATCCGCGCGTCGGCTCGGGCGTTGAGCAGATCGAGCCGGGCCCGGGTCAAGTCCGTCTCGGCGTCCGTCAGCGTGGTCGATGTCCCGCGGCCGTTATTGAACAACTCGCGCGCCACGCGGTAACCCTCGTCGGCGCTGGCGAGCTCGCGCGTGCTGGAGTCGATGGCGAGATCGGCCTCGCGCACGCCTTGCCAGAACTGCGTGACCTCGACCTCGATGCCGTCGCGCACGTTGTTCCTGTTCGCCACGATGGCCGCGGCCCGCGACTCGGCATCGGCCGCCGACCCGTTTGCGGTCAGAATGTCGTTCGGTGACCAGGTGACCTGCGCGCCGACGTCCCACGTGCCAAACCATACTTTGGTCGCGGGGAAGAGGCGCGGGTTGGGGTTCGCGTAGATGCCGTCGGCGAACGCGCTGACGACGGGGTAGCGGCCCGCCTTTGCCACCGCCGCTTGCGAGCGCGCGGCAGATGCGTTGGCGTCCGCGCTTTTGACCTCGGGGCGGGCAACGAGCGCCTCGGTCGTCATCTGCTTCAGGTTCCCCTGGAACGTGGGCACGGGGCTATCGAGGTCCTCGCCCGGCAGGAGAAGCTCCTCGTCCGCGGCGTGGATTGCCATGCGCAGCTGCTTTTCCGAGAGGTCGGCGAGGTTTTTCGCGCGCTCGAGCGCGAGCTCGGCGGAGGCGAGCAACGTCTCCGCGCGGAGGACGTCGGCCTTCGAAACGTTGCCTACCGTGAACTGGTTGCGGGCGTCGCGCAGGTGCGTCTTTTGCCCGTTGAGCGCTTGTACGGCGACGATCACGGCACCGCGCGCGCGCAGCCACGTGTAGTACGCGGCCTTGCCGTTCGCGGCCGACGTACTGCGCGCGGCGATCATGTCCCAGCGCGCGGCGTCTTCCGAGCGCGTCGCCGCCGTGTACCCCTGGTCGATGCGCAAAAAGTAATCGGTGATGGGGACCGTGATCGTGGCTTGCAAGAGCCAGTTGTCGAGCACGAGGGGAAAGGTGAAGCCGACGGGCAGGAGCTGGGTCTGGTTCGCTCCGACGCCGAGGCTTGCCGGTGGGATGGGCATGCCAGTGGGCGCGGCGTTCGTCGCCACGATGCTGCCGTTTCCCGAGAGGGAGGGAGGCGTGAAGTCGCTGACGCGCGTGTACCGGCCGATCCCCGAAAGGCGCGGCAAGAACGACGCCCACGCCTCGTCGACGCGCGCGGCCGCTCCCCGCAGGGCCTCTCCGTAGGCTTGGGCGCTCCAGCTCGTAGCCGCCGCGCGGCTCCCTACGCGATCGGACGTGAGCCCGCCGGGCTGCGCGCGCA
>JALYHV010000362.1 GCA_030776205.1 Myxococcota bacterium
GCGCACGCCACTCTCACGTTCTCCTTTCGTCCCTGGCCGGGAGCCGACGTGGTGGACCTTCATCGCGAAGCGGAGGCCCATGCGCGCGCAGCGACCGGCGCAGACGCAATCGCGTGGGAAGTCACCATTGCCAGCCCGCCGTTCGCGACGCGAGACGTCGCCGGGTTCGCCACTCTTTTCGGCGACGCGGCGCGCCGCCCTGCCGATTTGCAGTTCTGGACGGAAGCCGCTCTGTTCTCGGCGGCGGGAATGGACGCCGTCGTTTTCGGGCCGGGCGATGTGGCGCAGGCGCATGCCCCTGACGAATTCGTGGAGATCGCGCAGCTCGTCGCAGCGCGTGACGCATTCTACGGCCTTCTGCCGTGATGGATCCCGAGATCATCCAACGCTTTCTCGAGAGCGTTGGCCAAAAGGCGGACGTCGACCTTTACCTCCGCCTCTTCCGATCGCAGGACAAAGAGGGCTTCGCGCTCATCGTGGCCGATGCGCAAATCGTCCGCACCGCCCTCGACCCGTTCCATTTCGACCTCCGCATCCTGGCCGGACTGGGGCTCTGCCCGGTGGTCCTGCTCGGGCTGTTCGACGCAAAGGACGCCGACCGACAAGCCGCTCTCGTCCAAGAGTGGCTGGTCGAGGATCAGGTGCCCGCGCGCATCCTGTCTCCCCCCGGAAGGATGGACGCAGGGACGCTTGACGGCGCCCGGGAGGCCGTCCGGGCGAGCGTCATCCCGATCGTGTCGCTCGAGTCGGCGGCGGACCGCTCCACCGACGCGCGGTTCAACCTCCTCTCCACCCTCGCGGCCGGGCTGGGCACGCGAAAAGTCGTCTTCCTCTCGACGAGCCCGGGGCTGGAGCGCGAGGGCGCACCGCACATTTCGGTCGTCAACCTCGGCGCCGATTACGACCGCCTCCTCGGAACCAAGGGCCAGCTCGCGCCGCGCCATTACACGCTGTTGCGACAAGCGCGAGATCTGCTCGATGAGGTGCCCCAGCGCATGACCATTGCCGTCGTGAACCCGCTCTCGCTGCTTCGCGAGCTCTTCACCGTCGGCGGCGCAGGGACGCTCATTCGCAAGGGATCTCGCGTCGAGAGCCACCTCGGTTTCGCCGGCGTGGACGTGCCGCGCCTCCGCGCGTTGATCGAGTCGGCCTTCGGGCGCATGCTGCGGCCCGACGCGCTGGAGCGCGGGGTCGAGCGCATCTTCGTCGAGGAGAGCTACCGCGGGGCCGTGCTCCTCCAGCCCTCGCCTGTCGCGCCGTACCTCTCCAAGTTCGCGGTGGAGCGGATGGCGCAAGGCGAAGGCATCGGGAGCGACATCTGGTCCACGATGGTCGACCTCTACCCGCGCTTTTTTTGGCGCGCGAGGCCCGAAAACCCGATCACACCGTGGTACGCGAAACAGTGCGATGGGCTGGCTCGCTTCCCACGGTGGCACGTCTTCTGGCGGTCCATGCCGACGGAGCGCATTCCCGCGGCGATCGAATACGCGCTCGCGCAGCCTGTCGACTTCGAATCCCCGACGCCCGCTTGATTTGCGAAGGCCGGGGACTCGCGAACGTTAGTTGTTCTTCGCGCCTTGCGTAATCCAGCTTCGGACGAGGTCGCGTGTAGCCTGGGGAAGTGGCATCGACACGCCGAACGGCATCGTCAGGCCGCAGGTGCCCAGATCGCCCGACTGGCATGCGGAAGCCAGGGTCATGAGCTGCTGCGGACCGTCCATCTTGAACATGAGGTAGCTCTTTGTCGGATCGCCCGCGGTAATCACGTTCATAGAGGGCGCCTCGAACGACGGCTTGCCGACCATGCCGCTGAGCACCACCGTAGCATCCACGGAGCCGGTAGCAGGCCCGAGGTACGTGCGATTGCCGCCAGTGGGGACGCCGTTCGTCGCGTATGACGGGTCTGAGTGGCACATGGCGCCCGGCGTGTTGCAGCTCTTCTGAAATATCGGGACGATGTCTTTCGAGAAGGACACCGCCGCCCCGGTCGAGCCGCCCGAGCTCGCCCCGGACGTCGAACCAGAAGCCACGCCGGAGCTGGCCCCGGAGGACGTGCCGGACGAGGCAGGCCCGGTCGGGCTGCCTGGTGAATCCGAGGAGCACCCTGCGGATCCAAGCGTCGAGGTGAACACGAGAACGAGAACGGAAGTGAACGAAAAGCGTAGAGGGTGGAGGGCCATCTCTGGATTGAGTTCCTTTGTTGCAGTCACCTTGAATACCGAATCATCCCCCCTGCCCTTTCACGGTAGGCAGCCGATCCGTTTCGTGTCCAGCACGATATCGTCGTAGTACAGATCGAACGCATAGGGCGCCGTGTTGGGATGCCAGCTATAGTAGCCGAATCCAAAATCCGTGAACCCGCCGACCAGCCCGGTGGTCGCGCCCTTATAATTGATACTGGACCGGCTGAAGTCCGCGACGGGCTTTCCGTCGACGAAGACGCTGGCCCTGTCGGGGCTGTCGTCGAACTCCCACTCCACGCACGCCCACCGCGAGACTGGTACCGTCCCTCCCGACGCGTACGACTCGCCACCGCCCGGGAGCAGGTCCACGAACGTGAGCTGCCACGCCGCGCCGTTGCTGGCCACCTCGAGATATTTCAACTGCGGGAACCCCGCCGTCCCCGCGTAAAGAAGCTCCGTGTGGGCCCCCGGAGGCTTCGGCGTGGCGTTGAAATATGCACGACCGAAATGATGGCCGGGGAGCTTGGGCTTGTTGCTGATGATGAAGTCGTAGGCGACGCCTTTGCCCGGATCGGAATGAACCTGCAGGGCGTACTTGCCGTGCGCCGACTTCGCCATCTGCACGAGTGGCGGGGGCTGGAGGGGGGCTGCTGCGCCCATCGTGACCTTGGTGGTCCAGATGGTCGGGTCAAGGGCGCCCTTTTCGAAGTCTTCGCAAAAGACGCCCGGGCACCCTGCCGACGCGCCGTCGCCGGGCGTGAGAATAGGACTGGCGTCGACCGCATCGCCGTCGGTGGGAGCCACGGAGTCGGGCGCAGTCGAGGCGCTGCTGTCGGCCAAGGGCGAGCCGCTCGTCGCTCCCGACGAGGACACCGCACCGTCGTCCAGCCCGCTCGCTCCCGAGATGGTTGCGCCCGAGCCGCTGCCGGTCCCGCCGCTCCCTCCGGCGCCGCTCCCCGAAAGAATGGTCCCGTCGCCCATCGAGCTCGCGCCGGAGGGCCCGCCGCTCGTGGCGCCCGCATCCGCATCGCCGGTGGAAGAGGAGCACGCCGCCGCGGCGAGGACGCAAACCGCGAGAAGACCGCGCGCCGCGCACTCTCTCATGGCCACCGTCGTGAACGCTCGCTGACCTTCGCGTCCGTGTGTTCCGGCGCGGACGCAAGCACCAGTCATTTTACGAGCTGCGTGATGACGCCCTGACTCGCTGCCGGGTCGCCGAACGTCGTCGAGGGAACGCCCGCTGCATTCATGAGCGTATTGAGCATCTGGTTCGTACTGGCAGTGGCGGCGAGATCGATGAACTGTCCGGTCTTGAGATAGCCCGGCGCACCGGTGGTGGGGTTCACGCCCGTCCCGGAGATGATCCACGGCACGCGCACGTAGGAGTGGTTTCCGTTGGCGATCTGGTTGGTCCAGATGGCGAGGCCTTGGT
>JALYHV010000363.1 GCA_030776205.1 Myxococcota bacterium
GGAGAAGGAGGTGCTCGCGCCGCGCGTCGCGGGCTACAGGACGGAGTGGCTCGACGAGCTCTGCGTGGCCGGGGAAGCCGCCTGGGGGCGTCTATCGCCGCGACGTCCCGGCTCGTCGCCCAACGCGATCTCCTCGACGTCGCGCGCGACGCCGGTGACTCTCGCGTGGCGTCGCGACATGGGATGGCTGCTCGATGCCACGCGCGGCGCCGACACGAACCGTCAGCCGACCTCACCGAGCGCCATCGCCGTGCTCGATCAGCTCGGTCTTCGCGGGGCGCTGTTTCTAGACGACCTGACTGCCGCGCTCGGCCTCGCGCCGGCCGAGCTCGCGGAAGCCATCTGGGACCTCGTGGGACGCGGACTGGTCACCAGTGACGGATTCCAGCCGCTTCGCCAGTTGATCACTCTCGGCAGGGCTCGACAGCGACCGTTTGCGCCACGTGGCCGATGGTGCGCCCTGGAGCGCCCGCCGGAAAGGAGTCCGACCGACGTGCTGGCGGACGCGGTCCTCGGCCAGCTGCTGGCGCGGTACGGCGTGGTTTTTCGCGAGCTTTTTGCCCGTGAGAGCTTCACCGTTCCGTGGCGTGATGTGCTGAGGGCAGCGCGGACGCGCGAGGCTCGCGGGCTTCTCCGCGGCGGGCGGTTCGTGGCGGGCTTCGTCGGCGAGCAGTATGCCCTTCTCGAGGCGGTGGACGCGCTCCGACGCACGCGGCGCGAGGAGCGCATCGGAGAAATCGTCCGCGTCCACCCCGCAGATCCCCTCAACCTCGTCGGCATTCTCACGCCCGGTGCGCGGGTCCCGTCGCACTTGCGCGGAGGAGACTGCCTCGTATTCCGCGATGGCTCGCTGCTGTCGACGGAGGCGGTCACGGGTGTGCCGCCGGTGTCGCGCGTCTCCTGAAGGAGCCCCGCGCACCACTGCGGACTTGCCGCCGCGGTCGCCGCGTCGCATGGATCGAGGATGCTGGATTTGCCGACACGTCACGTAACTTCCGCCGCAAAACGCAACCTGGACCTTTTTCGTTCCACTTCGGCGGCGCGCGAGCTCGACGAGGACGCAGTCCGGTGGAAGGTCATCGAGTGGTCGTGGACCGACAGCCCACCGCTTCGGATCCATCTTCGCAGCGAGGCTGGCGCAAACATTCATTTCGTCATGGACGCCTCCGGCTTGTGGCAATTGCGTCGCGACCCGATGACCGCATAACCGGGACCCGATGGCGGCATAACCGGGCGCGCGCGTTTGGGTCGCGGAGGCCCGCCGTGGGTTTGCACCGTTGCTCCTATCGTTCGTCGCTGGCGCGAGACATTTTTGGAGTGATGACCCCGCTGTTGCAATGCGCCCCATCGACGGTCTTGCCTCGCTTCTTCGCATGAGGCGCGCTAAGAGCGACGAAACGTGGGAGCTGCGCGCCTTGAGCTGATCGAGAGCGGGGGTAGACGAGCTCACCGGGACACGATGGCGCGCGACGTGCGTGCGGGTCTCGCGCGTCCGCCACGTTCCATTCCGCCCAAGTACTTCTACGATGCAGAGGGCTCGCGGTTGTTCGACGCGATCTGCGATTTGCCAGAGTACTACCTCACGCGTGCGGAGCGGGCGCTCCTGGCTGCCCACTCGGACTCCATCGTCGAGTCCTCCGGTGCCACCGCGCTCGTCGAGATCGGCAGCGGAATGGCACGAAAGACGGGCTTGCTCGTCGCGGCCTTGTGCTCGCGGTATCCCGCGCCGCGGTACATCCCCTTCGACATCTCGCGCGCCGCGATCGAGGCGTCCGCCCACGCGCTGCTTTCGGCAAATCCGTCGGTGCGGGTATGCGGGGTGGTCGGTGACTTCTCGCGCGATCTGCCGCGTTTGGGGCTCGCCGCGCCTGCCTCGGCGGGTCCCCGCTTGTTCGCTTTTTTGGGCAGCACACTAGGCAACATGGATGACGTAGGCGCGCCGCTCTTCCTCCGGCAGCTCGCAGGAGTGATGAACGACCGGGATCGATTGGTGCTCGGCCTCGATCTCGCGAAGGCGCCCGAGGTGATCATCGCCGCGTACAACGACACGCGGGGTGTGACGGCCGCTTTCAACAAAAACGTCCTGCGCGTCATCTCGCGCGAGCTCGATGCCGACTTCGACGAGGGCGCGTTCGAGCACTTGGCGGTTTACGACGAAGGCCTCGCGCGCATCGAGATGTACCTCGTCGCAACGCGCCGGCAAACGGTCAACATTCGCGCCATCGACCTGCGCGTCGAGCTCGCAAAAGGCGAGCGGGTGCTGACCGAGATCAGCCGCAAGTTCACGCGCGCGACCGCGGAGCACGCGGTTTCTCACGGCGGCATGCAGGTCGAGCGTTGGATCGCGGCGGACGACGGGAGCTTCGCGCTCTGCGTCGCGCGGTGCAGTTGAAAAGCTGGGGCCGCTGAACGCCGGCGGCTTGTGGGCAAGAGGCGAGCTCGGCGGGCTGCGTTCGATCCCCGGCTGCAATCCGGGGTTGCGCCGCTCCTCACGGCACGCGCTCGAGCTCACCTGGCAGAAGAGATGCAAGCCACCGTCGGTGACGGGCGCCCTTGGAGCTGGAGGTCACGAGCGATGCAGTCAACCGAATCTCTGCCGCAGGTCACCGAACAAGATCGTATCGACGAAGCGACCGCCGAGTCGTTTCCGGCGAGCGACCCTCCGGCGTGGAACGCGACCCACGCGGGCGCGCCGCCGCGATTGGCAGTGGTGGATCCCGCTCGAGAGGTCCGCGCGCAGCTCCGTACTGACCTCGAGCGTCTCTCGGCCCGCCCGCAGAATGACGAGCGCGGCGAGCGCGTTACGGACGGGGTCCAAGCCGTGGCGGAGGCAACGGCACAATTGCTGCTCGAGGCTGGTCATTCGGTCGTGCGGCGCCCGGTCGGCGATGGGGGACGTGTCCCGAATCTCGAGGTCGAACAGCCCGGCCACGCGCGGCCCGGGCCGTCGTCTATCATCGTCTGCGCGCGTTATGACGCGGACCCGACGGCCGTCGTGATGCAGCTGGCGGTCGTTCGCGCGCTCGCGGCCGAACGATTGCGGCGCACCGTGCGTTTCGTGGCGCTCGGGTCCGACGCGGGTGGCCGCGAGGACGCGGAGCGACTTCGTCGCGCGGGGGCACCGGTGCACGCGGTAGTCTCGTTCGCACGCCTCGGCTTGAGCGGTCCAAAGCGCCCAGCACGCATCTTGATCGTGAGCAATCTCGGCTCCGCTTCCATCGCCCGCACGGCGAAGGACGCGTTCGAATCGGGCTCACGGCTCGATGCGCGGTCACTTTCGCTGCCGGGCTGGATTCCCGGCATGGGTTCGCTGAACAACAAGTGGTTCTGGCAGCAGGGGTGGCCCGCAATCCGGGTGTCCGAAGACGCCGGCCTGAGCCAGCTGCTCTCCGCGAGCTGGCTTGGAAGCGGCTGGCGCGGCTCATCGGGCGCGACCATCCCAGATATCGACGCGATGGCGTCGGCTGTCCCAGGGCTGGTGGCCCTCGTCACGCGCCTTGCGGGCGGTCGCGCCTGATGTCGCAGTCGCAATCGGTAACGTGTCCCGCTACTCCGACCCCGCGTCGCTGCCCAATACGGTGCCGTCCCCGGAGCCGTTGTTGGCAGACGCGTCGGTGAGAGGTCCCAAGGAGGCGCCGTCCTGGTCCCCTGCTTCGGAAGCGGAATCGGCGATTGAACCAAGGGAGGAATCATCCGCCGGTCCGTCGGGCGTCGCGGCGCTGTCGGCACGAAGTACGTCGATTGCATCGGTGCTCGCATCAATGGGGCCGGCAGGCTCGTGCGGGTAGCCGTTGAGAGCGTCCCGTATCACCTGGCCCTGAGCGGTGGGCGTTCCGGCCCAGTCGGAGATCAGCGACGGGAAGCCGCAACTACCGGGGTACCAGGCCCATGCCGTCCACGAGATCTGGCGTTCATCGCAATATTGCACCAGCGTAGAATCCCATAGTCCGGAGCACGCGGCAGTGGAGTCGCCAAACTCCGTTGCGATGACGGGCGCGAAATTGGTCGAGGCGACGAACCCCCAGTTGCTGTCCCAGCCTCCGGGTTGATTGTCGGACTTGTTGTACGGGTGAACGGCGTACATCACGTTGTAACCGTTTATCGCTCCTCCGGGCAGCGCGGTCAGCGCGTATGCCCAGTTCAGCCCCCCGGCGATCACCAGGTTCTCCGCGCCGGCCGCGCGCACGGCGTTGTAAAGATCCTGCATTCCGACGGCCACGTAGTCTCCCGCCGAGCCGCCGTTCAGCCAGACATCGGGCGAGATATCGTGCGGCTCGTTGTAAAGCTCGAAGAGCACGCGCCCGTCGCCCTTGTACCGGGTCGCGACTTCGGTCCAGAACTCGACCGAGTTCACGTCCGCCATTTTCTGCTGGTCAGACTTGGCCGCCGACAGGTTTCCCTTGTCAGACCAGTGCAGGTCGAGAATCACGTCGAGCCCCGCTGCCTCCGCCCACTGGACCGCCTGGTCCACCGCCTGCCGGTACGACGCGTTGTGCTGCTGCGCTCCAGCAAGCCAGAAGTCCTGGTTTAGCGCGACGCGAACGACGTTCGCGTTCCACGCTGCAATCCTCTGGAAATCGGCGCCCGAGATGTGATCACCGGCCGCGGACCACTCGAACGAGGGGCGGTCTACGCCATGAAACAGGTGGGCGCGACCGGCCGCGGTGCAGACAGCCGCTCCCTTTGTGTAATAGCCGTTCGGGGCGGCAGGAGGAGCGGCGCCATCGATCGTGCAGTCCAACGGTCCGCGGGCGCCCGCCTCGACGAGGGGCGCCGTTGCGGACGAGCCGAGGCAACCCGACCCCACGAAAGACAGGGCCGCCCCGGCACCGGCCAGCGCGCCGAGCGAAAAAACCGTTCGAAAGTGCATGATTCGCCACTCACTCAAGGTCTGCCCGGAAGTGCCGAAGCGCCACGCTGTCCGGTGAGTTCAGATGGTGACTATAGTCGCGCTGTTCCGGGTACACGGCTCACCTATCGCGCCTCCGCTCGAGCAGCCCTGGTCGGAGCGGCGACATGAGGTCCGGGCGTCAGGCGACAGTTCCGGATGCCTCAACCGCCACCGGGGGGCTCGAGCTCGAAAGCAAGGAGCGCGTTGCGGTCTTCCTCGGAAATGACGATGCCTATCCGCGCAAGAGGCTCGAGAATGTCTCGAACGACCACGTCCCGCGCAGCGGGTGCGAAGCGTGCCGGCTCGAGCCAGCCGAGCGCGTGCAGCGCGTCGACCGGAAGGTTGGCCTTGGTGGACAGTACGTGGGGCTTCCAGACCGGATCGAGCTCCCGCAGAGCGTCGAGCAGCACCGCGCCGAGGCGTGTCCGCTCCAGATCGTCGAGGCGGTCGACGGCCCAATCGAAATAGAGCTTTGCGAGGTCCCGATGGCGCGCTTCATCGCGCAACATCGACTCGTAGACGGCCCGAGTCAAGGGATGCGAGGTCCACTCCCGCGTCGCGGCAGCGGTGCCTCCGAGGAATGCCTCGGCAACGCCACTCACGCGAAGCACGAGCTCGTTGGCGCGCTGCAGGGCTGTCAGGCCGCGCGGGCGTCGGGCGAAGTTGTCCATGTCCACGACGCGTTCCACGCTGCCGCCGAGCTCCATGGCGAGTCGGCTCGCCATCTCCACGTGCGAGCACTCGTCGGCGAGAAAGTCGCTAGCCATCCCGATGAGGTCGAGCGGCGCCTTGATGTCTAGCAGTGCGCGCAGAACCTCCGTGAACGACGCGGCGGCCCGGTACTCGTTGATGGCCACTTCGGTCCACGCGGCGCGAGCGTAGTTTACTGCGACGAGCGGGTACTTGGATGTGATCACGGTGCCCCAGGGCAGGTCTTCCACACCAGGGCGAACCTTGCGAAAGTGCCGCTCCGCGCGATCCCCCATCCACTCGATCTTGAACGGTTCCTTCACGCGTGCTTTCGAACGCGCACGCTGGCGCCGCCGGCAGGGGGCTGCGCGAGTCGCGTCAGGCTGAAAAACTGTTTGTTCATTGCGCGTTCCGCCCGCCATTGTGCCACAGCGTCGCGAGTCTTGGCGACCCTAGGCGGCCGCCAAGCTGGCCAATCCGAAGGCGATCCAGGAACGACACGTCGAGCCGCGAGAATGGCAAAATGCCTCGTTTGAGGCGTGCCAAACGCTCATCGGGCGCGCAGCGCGACGAGCCATTCCACGCCGACCGGCGTCCAGCGTGAAGCCGGCGTGAAGCAGACCGGAGCGCAGCTGTTGGCACGCCGAGTGCGAATGGCGACCCGGCGTGAATACGGAAAAGGAGAGCCAAGAGCTCGCAGCCCAGCACATCGGGCGCACGCTTTGCGGCGCATGGCGCCTCGACGCCCTCCTCGGCGTGGGAGGTATGGCGGCCGTTTATGCGGCGACGCATTGCAACGGGACGAGAGGCGCCCTGAAGCTGCTCCACCGCGAGGTGGCGGCCAACCCGGAAGCCGCCTCCCGCTTTCTGCGCGAGGGACTGATCGCGAGCCGAGTGGCGTACCATCCCAGGGCCCTGCGCATACTGGACCAGGACGTGGACGATGACGGCACCGCGTTCCTCGTGATGGAGCTGTTGGAGGGAGGGACGCTCCATCGATGTGCATGGGCAGAAGGTGGGACGCTCCCTCCAAGGAAAGCTCTTCTCGTCCTCGACCAGCTTCTCGATGTGCTCCATTGCGTCCATGCGGTGGGCATCGTTCATCGCGACATCAAGCCGGAAAACATTTTTTTGACGACGGACGGGCAGGTAAAGCTGCTCGATTTCGGGATTGCGTGGATGGGCGAAGCCGTGAGAGTCGACGAGATTGAAAGCGGCTCAGGACGCAGAAAGGGGAGCGTGATGGGATCGGCGTTGTACATGTCGCCGGAGCAGGCATGCGCTCGATGGGACATGGTCGACGCCGTGAGCGACCTCTGGTCGGTTGGGGCAACGATGTTCGCGCTTTTGTCTGGTCAGCCGTTGCACGTCGAGCCGGACTCGTCGGTTCAACCGAAAGGCGTGAGACCCACCCGATCGCTCGGCAGCGTTTGCCCGCAGCTTCACCACGCCGTGAGTGACCTCGTCGATCGCGCGCTCCAGATCGACCGAAGCCAGCGCTGGGCGAATGCGAGTGACATGCGCGCGGCCGTTCACGGCGCCTACCTTGCGATGACAGGTGAGCCTCTGCCGCGCACCACGCACGCGCTCGCCGGTCGCCGAACGACGCGAGAGCCCAGGCCGGAGTGGCTCCCCACGGCCCGATCGCAACGTCGCGACGGCGCTCTGGATGCCGTTGCCCAGTAGAGCGGCTCACGTGTGGTGGTGAGGTCCTTGGAACGGCGGCGCTGATGCCGTCACACGATCTCGAAGACCAGCACCTCCGCCCGCTCGGCGGCGGCGCCCGCGCTGACCACTGTGGACGGGCGTTCGGCATTGGGGGCTGGCGCACCCCGGTCGCTCGCTTCTTCGCAATGCCCATGTTCCAACATGGACCGCCCGTTGACCTTGCAGAGGCACCAGAAGCGGGGGGGGCCTGCGGCGAAGCCGCCCGCGTCTTCCGTGGCGAGCGCTTTGGAAACGAGCGCTGGAAAGTCACTCGTGATCCGTTTCTTCTGTAAGTCGGTGAGCTCCGTTCCGGTTACGACGAACTCGAACTTGAGCATGGGGCCTCCAAGTGCGAAACAGGTCATCGCTTAGCGCACACTGGCGGACGAGTCGATTTCAGGCCATTGCAGGGGGGTGGCAACCTGAACACATCGGGATTTCCCCGTCACGCCGTACTTGGCATTTGCACTCCGCTGATCGATACGCCTGCGCGGCGGGTGCGCTTGGGCACCCATCGTGGGCGCGCATCGCACGCAAGAAGAGCGCGTGGCTATCGGCGGGCGGCAGGTCGACCATGACCCAGACGCGACCACACGGGCCGCCAGTCACCCGTCTCGACACCCTACTGCCACATCGATGCTGATTCTTCGTATCGAGCAGCAAGGCGCAATACCTGCTAAACGCAAACGCGCCCCTGTTTGCCTTTTCCGACGTTGTTCAACGACCAACTGCTGAACGACACAGCGCGCTGATAGCCAAACCTCGAAACTCGCCGGAAACCACAATTTCAGGAATGTTTACGTCGTTCGGGGGGAACCATACGAGCCCGCCGCGCAAAGGTGTCGAGTGCCCATGGAGCGAGATCAGGAAGCGGCAGAAATGAGGTTTGCGAGGGTAGGGGTCGACCACCTCGGCAAATATCGCGTGATCGCGGAGCTCGCGCGCGGCGGCATGGGGGTGGTCCACCTGGCGATTCAGCGTCGTCCAGGGTCATCCACCAGGCTGCTCGTGCTGAAGGAGCTCCGGCCCGAGTTGCTCGAAGAGCCCGTGGTGCTTGCGATGTTCATGCAGGAAGCGCGATTGGCAGCCCGACTGGACCACCCCAACGTCGTTCGCACGTTCGAGGTCGGTACGGACGGCGCCCGCCATTACATCGCGATGGAGTACCTGGATGGTCAACCTCTTCATCGAGTGCTCTCTCGCGCACGCCGCGGCGGCACGAAGGTGCCTCTCGAGCTTCACGGCGCGGTCATCTGCTCCGCGCTAGAAGGGCTCGCGTATGCGCATGCGGCTGTGGACGCCGAGGGCGCGGCGATGGGCATCGTCCACCGCGACATGAACCCGCAAAGTGTCTTCGTTTGCTACGACGGCCAGGTTAAGGTGCTCGACTTCGGGATCGCGAAGATCATCGATTCTGCCGTCGAGACGCGTGCGGGGATCTTGAAGGGCAAGGTGCCTTACATGGCCCCCGAGCAAGCGGCCGGAACGCAGGTCGATGCGCGCGCCGACGTTTTTGCGGTGGGCGTCATGCTGTGGGAGGCGGCAACGGGTCGGCGTTTCTGGTCGGGGGTGGGAAACGACGCCGAGATCTTGCGGACGATGGCCGAGGGCAAGCTCTCGGCGGAGCACGACGGCGCGATGGACAATGTCCACGAGGAGCTACGCGCGGTCATCCTCAAGGCGACGGCTCTCGATCCGGGGATGCGTCATTCGAGCGCGGCGGAGCTCCTGATCGACCTGCGAGCCGCTCTCGCGCAGCGGCGCTCGCCGCCCCTCACCCAGCAGGAGATTGGCCGCTTCATCGCGGAGCTCTTCGTGGAAGACCGCGCGCGCCTTCAGATGGCCATCGGGGAGGCGCTGAGGTCGCAGACTCAAATGGCGTCGGGCAGTTACCTGGTGTCGGACGTGCATTCCCCGTCGGTCCGGGGCGATCGTTTGGAGTCCGCGGCTCTATTGGCCGATGCATCGCCGGCCGCACCAGTCATGCCGCTCGTCGCGATGCCGCAGGGAGCGCCATTTGCGGTGCACGCGCCGAATGCGGTCCGCCAGATGCTGCTCGCGTCCTCGGACGAAATCGGCGCCGCGGTCGGCCGATTGCAGGAGAGCGAATCGGTTGCCGCGCTTCCCCGGTCGGTCGAGGTCATCGTCCGCGCTGTGCACGCGGTTGGTGGTCACGACGTCGCCACCTCGCTCGAGGCGCTGTCGGACTGCATGGAGGTAGTTCAGGCGCTCGACCAGTGGCGGGTCTCGGTTGCGCGCTACTTGCGATCGCTCGAGCCGTCGGACTCCGTCACCGAGCTTATCGATTTCGAGCCCGTCGACGCAGAGCCCACCGGGAAGATCGCCGCGTTGTCGAGCCATGCGCCCGCCGCCATCGAGGCGCACGCGCCGGTCGTGGCAGAGACCGCCCCGCCGCTCGAAGCCTTTTCGCCCTCCCCCGCCGCGAAAGGCCCGCGCCTCGTCGCCTGGGCAGTTCTCGGCGCGCTTGCGGTGCTCGGCGTCACCGCGTCGATTCTCGCCATGGGTCGCGTTTCCGACCCTCCGCGGGCCTCGGCGTCCATCGCGCCTGTTCTGCAAACGGCAGGCAGCGCCCCGCCCTCCGCGGAAAAGCAATCGGTCGAAAAGGTGCACGTGATCGTACGGGCTTCGCCTGCGCAAGCCCGCATTGTCATCGATGGAACGCTTGTCTTCGAGAACCCGTCGGTCGTGACGTTCACGAAGGACGGGGCGCGGCATGCGGTGCGTGTGGAAGCGCAAGGCTACTCGCCTCGCGACGAGTCTTTCGACGCAAACGGAGACCGGACGTTCGTGCTGGCGCTCGAGCCCGACAAGGCGCCTCCGCGAGCAGCGGCGGGCCCTCGTCTCCCCGCTCCCGCGCTCGTGCCCCCGGCGCCCTCCCCCGGCGCGACGAGTGGCGGACTTGACGGAAGCCCGAGTGACAAATGCTACCTGGGTCGGCCGGAGAAGGGCCACGCGGGCCCGGCTGGGTCGGCCGATGACGCGCGCTCGGTGCCGCACGTTGGGCTGCCGGCGAACCAGCACGACTAGATGCCGCCGGTCTCGGGGTCGCGAGAAGTTCCATGCGGTGCGGCTCGCGAGATCGATCGAATCGAGCGCTGCAAGGACAGGCTGGCGGTTCGCCGCGGCAAGGAGCCTGGGCGCTAGCCAGTAGCGGGGTCGTGCACGTAGGCTGCGTGGCGAACCGGCGCGGCCGCAGCGCACGCCACGAGGCAAGACATGACGAACGCGCGCGTTGTTCCGCATCGACCTTCCATGCGCAGAGCGCGTTCGACGTGGTGTTTCGTTCTTGGCGTGACGTGCGGCTGCGGCACGAGCTCTCCTCCGGTCGTTGGTAGCCAGACAGAAGGCGGCGCGTCGACGGAAGCCGGTACGCTGGTCGGCTCGCTAGACAGCGGCGCAGGAGACGACGGGAGCACGCCGCGCGCCGGCAGCGCCGATGCGGCAGGCGCGCCCCCCCTCGACGCGGGGCCAAGTCCAAGCAGCAACGTGCCGGGTGTCGACGCGGGGTCGGACGCGGGCTCCGGAGGAGATGGCCCGGTGCTCGCGGTACCCGGGGGATTATTGAAGATTCAAGTGTGCACGGAAGACGTCATCCGTGTGGCGTATGCGAAGGATCCGGCATTCTTTGCTCGCTCGACGCTTGCCACGTCTCCGAAGCGTTGTCAGCCGACCGCCTTTCAGACGAAGGCGACCGCTACGCAGACCCTGATAACGACCTCGCGGTTGACGGCCCAGGTGGACATGACCACCGGCCTCGTCGCGTTCCTCGACACGAGCGGTCAGCCCATCCTGTCGGAAAAATCCGGCGGACGAACAATCGTTGCTGCCATCGTACAAGGCGAAGCGACGAACAACGTGCGGCAGGAGTGGACGCCCGTTGCGGACGAGGCCCTGTATGGTCTCGGCCAACATCAGCAGGGCCTGATGAACATCAAGGGCACGGACCTCGACCTCCATCAGTACAACACGGAGGTCTTCATTCCGTTCCTGGTCTCGAGCCGGGGTTACGGCATCCTCTGGGACAATACGTCTTTCACCAAGTTCGGGGACCTGAGCGATCCGGTCCCGCTCCCTGGCGCTGCGGGGCTCTATGCCGTCGGTGGCGCGCCCGGCGATGTGGCCCCCGGCGCCGGATCCGTAAGCTGGACGGGCAGCGTCACGCCCACGGTGACGGGCGACTACACCTTTCGCACGTACTCTTCCGGAAGCATCCAGCTCACGGTGAACAACCGCGTAATCATCGACCATTGGCGCCAGGGTTGGCTGCCGAACGAGGACATCGCCCACGTGACACTCACCGCAGGGCAAGCGGTCCCGGTGAAGCTCTCGTGGAGCAGCGACATCGCGGTGAACATCGTCCGGCTGCTCTGGAAGCCGCCCGTCGCGAGCCCGAGCACGTCACTCTGGTCGCAGGTCGGCGACGGGACCGACTACTGGTTCGTCTACGGGCCTGAGCTCGATCACGTGATCGCCGGGTATCGACGCTTGACCGGCGAGGCCCCCATGATGCCCCGCTGGGCCTACGGCTTCTGGCAATGCAAAGAGCACTACAAGACCGCGCAGGAGATAACCGACGTGCTCGCGGGCTACCGGACGCGCGGCGCGCCTATCGACAACATCGTTCAGGATTGGCAGTACTGGCTGCCCACCCAATGGGGCTCTCACCAGTTCGATCCCGCGCGGTACCCCAACCCCGCCGCCTGGATTGCCTCGATTCACGGCACCTACCACGCCCAACTCATGGTCTCGGTGTGGCCCAAGTTCTACACCAGCACCGCCAATTATGCGGCGCTGAACGCGATGGGTTTCGTCTACCAGCCCAACGTGACGGAAATGAAGAAAGACTTCGTCGGGAACGTGTTCACGTTTTACGACGCGTTCAACCCAGCCGCGCGCAAGCTGGTCTGGTCGCAGATCGACCAGGCGCTCTTTTCGTTGAAGACCGATGCGTGGTGGATGGACGCGACCGAGCCGGAGGTCGTCGAAGGCCCGTTCACGAGCGCGGCCGCGCAGATTTCTACCAACCAGACGCACATGAACCCGACCGCCCTCGGCTCCGGCTCGCGGATGCTGAACGCCTTCTCGCTCGTGAATAGCGAGGCGGTCTACGAAGGCCAGCGGACGACCGCGCCCAACCAGCGCGTTTTCATCCTCACCCGCAACGGCTTCGCGGGACAGCAACGCTACGCGGCCGCAACCTGGTCGGGTGATATCAGCTCGACCTGGACCGCGATGAAAAAACAGATTCCTGCGGGTCTCGGCTTTTCTCTGTCCGGAATGCCGTACTGGACGCTCGACAGCGGCGGTTTCGCGGTGCCTCCGCGATTCGCAGCGGTCACGCCCACGCCGGCGGATCTCGCCGAGTGGTACGAGCTGAACACGCGTTGGTTCGAATACTCGACGTTCCTGCCCATTTTACGGGTTCACGGTCAGGCGCCCGCACGCGAAATGTGGCAGTTCGGAGGGGATACGAGCCCCGCCTACGCGGCGATGCTGAAATTCGATCGATTACGCTACCGCCTGCTGCCGTATATTTACTCGTTGGCGGGGATGGTAACGCAGCACGCCGGCACCATTTTGCGGCCACTGGTCATGGACTTCCGCACGGACGCGACCGCACGGGGAGTTGTCGATCAATTTATGTTCGGGCCCGCCTTTCTCGTGAGCCCCGTTACCAATTATAACGATCGATCGCGCTCGGTTTATCTACCGCCTGCTGCCGGCTGGTATGACTTCTGGACGGGAACGCTCGCAGCCAGCGGACAGACCGTCATCGCGAGCGCGCCGTTCGATGCCATTCCCGTCTACGTGCGCGCGGGGTCCATCGTGCCAGTGGGGCCCGAGTTGACGTACGCTGCCGAGAAGGCGGCCGATCCGATCACGCTTTACGTCTATGCCGGCGCGGACGCCTCGTTCACCCTGTACGAGGATCAGGGGACCACGTACGATTATGAGACGGGAGCCTTCTCGACCATCCCGTTGACGTGGAACGACGCCACGAGGACGCTCACGATCGGCGGGCGCGCAGGCGGCTTTACGGGCATGCTCGCCCAGCGGACCTTTCAGGTTGTGCTCGTCAACGCCACAAAGCCCGTCGCGTTCTCGTTTGCTCCCGTTGCGGACAAATCGGTCGCCTACGGTGGAGCGCCGCTCTCCGTTCCGTTCTGACGGGGAATCCAACCAGACGCAGCCGACCGCGGCGGAAGTCGCTCGATCGTCGTCCTTTGCCGTCCTGGCAGGTGTCGCGCAATTGGACGGAGGGTCAAGCGCTCTGAAGGGCTTGGCGGATCAATCGCAGGAGCACCTCTGGGCGCAATGGCTTCGTGACGTAGTGGTAGGCACCGTTCGCCGTCGCTTCGACGGCGGTCTGGAGCGTGCCGAACGCCGTTACCATAATAACCGGCCGCGTTGGATCCAGCTCGCGCGAGGCGCGGAGAAGCATCAGGCCGTCTACTTCAGGCATGCTCAAATCGGTGACGACCACGTCGAACCGCTCCTTCTTCAGCCGCTGCAGCGCATCCGTTCCGGAGCTGACGGCGACGGCCTCGTAGCCGCGATCGGCAAGCTCCCACGCCATCATTTCCGCGAGCTCTCCCTGGTCGTCGACCACGAGGACGCGCTGTTGGGGAGAAGAGGGCACGGGTGGCTCCTAAGACGTAACGGTGGTGCAGAATTCGGGTGTGGTGCGCGCCGCGAGTGGGCAAAGAGAGGCAGCCAGTTGCATCTCGTTCATCGTGCCGTTCTCTAGCCCGCGTCTAGACCCATCATCAAGCAGAACGCCGCGCAATCTTGGGTGCCTGAGCTCGTCTTTGGATGGGTTCGCCGCCCGAGCGCGGGCAGCGCAGGGCCTCCGTCAACGCGAGCGCATCGAATGGCGCCCGCACTTTTGCGTCGTTGTCGAAATAGACATAAACGTCACGCTTGGCGGCGTTCTTCGTCTTTTCGGGCGGCGCGACGCGCACCGCGTCCTTCGGCGCGCCGCCGTCGTGCCACGCGCGTACTCGTGCAGCCCAGTGCTCGATGGCGGGCGCGTCATAGCCGCTTACGTAGAGCTCGGTGCCACCATGGAGACGGACGTACACGAAATCGGCTGTGACATCCTCGGCGTAAGGAAACCGCTGCGCGGTATCCGCGACCACGAGCGCGATGCCATGGGCGCGCAGCAGCGCGATGAAACGTGGGTTGAAGAAGCTTTGATGACGGACTTCCACCGCATGGCGGATTGGTCGCTTCGCATCGGCCTGGGTCCAGGCCCGGCCTTCGACCTTGGAGTCGTGGCGACCCGCAAGGCGAGCCGCCGCTTGCGTGGTCGTCGGCAGCAGCTCGAAAAAGTCGGCGAACCGCGCCTCGTCAAAACCGAGTTGCGGGGGAAATTGCCACAGTACCGGCCCCAACTTCTCGCGAAGGCGCAATACTCCGGAGGCAAAGAAATTGGCGGTCGCGTTCTGCACGCCCACGAGCTTTTTCATGTGCGTGATGAAGCGGCCACCCTTTACGGCGAAAACGAAGTCCGGCGGCGTTGCGTCGTACCAGCGGGCGTACGACTCCGGCCTCTGCAACGAATAGAACGAGCCGTTCAACTCCACGGAATCGAAGCACGTCGCCGCAAAAGCGAGCTCGTTACGGTGCACGAGTTTCTTCGGATAGAACGTGCCGCGCCACCGCGGGTAATTCCAGCCGGAGATCCCTATTCGGACGCGGCCCGACGGGGTGCGCACACGTTTGGTAAATAGCAACGTGTTTGGCCAGAGCAACGAGTGTGCCTATGCGTGACCAGAGGCTTCCGGCACGGGCAGTGCAAAGCGTTGCAAGCGAAATGACAGGAACGGTGCGTCGGGACCAAGCACCGCTGTCAAAGCCCAAAGGAGGACACGATGGCCGCGAAGAAGAACAGCGCGAGAAAATACAGCCGCGCAGCCGGCGCCAAGGTGGAGAAGGCCATGCACGAGCGGAAGAGAGGCACGTTGAAGTCGGGTAGCACCGGCAAGGCGGTAAAGAGCAGAAAACAAGCGATTGCGATAGGGCTCTCCGAAGCGCGAAGGGAAGGGAAGAAGGTACCGAAGAGAAAGTCGGCCCCGCGCACCGCGCGAAAAGCCAGCAAAAGCGCGTCCAAGTCGAAGTCGAAGTCGAAGAAGTAGCTCAGGTCTGGCGGCAAAAGGAACGAACGGGCGCACCACGGGTGGAGGGTTGCGTGCTCTCGCCTTCTCAACTGGCGGCGGAGGCTTCAAGCTGGGCGCACCTGACACCCCGGGCAATAGTACGTGGCGCGGGTTGCTTGCACGGCGCGCGCGATGGGGTGCCCGCAGCGAGGACAGGGCCGCCCTGCTCGGCGGTACACGGCGAAGCGGCCACTGCCTTCTCCAGTCGTGGTGGTACGCATGGTGTGACTCGCGCTCAGGTTTTTTCGCATCAAGCTGCGAGCCCGCGTGACGACCGCCGCCAACTTCGCACTATCCAGCGTCGCCACCCTCGTGAACGGGTCGACCGCCTCCGCAAAGAGGACCTCGGATTTGTAGATATTGCCCACACCGGCGAGCGTCGTCTGATCGAGGAGCGCCTCGGCTATCGTGCGCTCTCCGTTCGACGCTTGCAGTCGGTCGACGGCAGCGTCCGTGTCGAACTCGTCGGTCAGGACGTCAGGTCCTAGGTGGCGGAGGGCGTGTGGCGCCCGGCCTTTCGCGATTAGTCGGACGAGCGGCGCGGCGAAGCACACGGCCACGAGCGCGTCGTCCCCGTTTGAGGGTCCGACCGCCAAGACGACGCGCGCGGTGTGCTCCGGCCGCCACCAGCCCTCGCCGTCCCGGTAAAGATGCCAAGACCCCACCATCCGCATGTGCGTCAAGAGCGCTCGCCCATCGTCGACCCGGATGAGCAGGTACTTGCCGCGAGCCGTGACCTCGTCGATCCGACGGCCGACGAGGCCCGCCGCGGCGATGTCCGGAATGGAGCT
>JALYHV010000364.1 GCA_030776205.1 Myxococcota bacterium
AGCAACCGCAGGACGTGAAACTTGTCGGCGACTCGGATGGCGTTCGGGAAGAAGCGGCGGACGAAGGACCGGTAGGAGTCGGACATGTCGAGCGCGACGACGCGGACGTTCTCGCGGCCGGCGATGCTGCCAAGGGCCGCTTCGAGCTCGGCGCCCGTGCGTCCCTGCACGACCGGGCACTTTCGGTCCTCTCGGCTTCGGCATCGGAGGCCGCGCAGGGCGTATCCATTCTGGGTCTCTACGCCGGGATCGAGGTCATCGACTATCTGGGCGCGACCTCGACGTGCGGAGGCTGCTCTATGCTGTCAGGGGCCCAGCCGGTCCAGCAGTCGCGAAGCGAGCTGCTCTACGGCTTCGAAGCCGGCTACAACTTCAAATTCTCTCGGGTGACGATTCGGCCCCAGCTCGGCTTGGGCGATTTTCGTTTGTCGAGCGCGTACGGCGACCCGGCCCCTGGCAGCGTGAGCGACGTCTCGAACTACCTCTATCTCGAGCCGGGCGTCGTCGGACTCGTTTCCCTGGGCGTGCTCTTCGACGGCGCCTGACTCCGCGGTGACCGTCCACGCCCAGGTGGGCGTCACCTTCTGACCGAGTCTTGGAAGCGTCGCGGCTCGTTTGGTTGAAGGACAATGGGCTCCTCGTTCGCTACAGGACGTGAAGCTCGGCGTCGTCGAAGGGCCGAGGGACGGCCAGTTCGTAACGACTTCAGCGGGCTGTTACGGACCTTGGCGCGACGTCTCGAGCACGAGATCAAGGACGATGATGTGGCCGAAAGCCGCGCGAAGCAGGGCCGACGCCTCTTTGTGGTCGGGATGGGGTCCGTATGCGACCAGACTCTCGCGATCCATGAAGTCCATCGTGAACCCGTGGGTGAGCCCTTCAGCGCGTTCGATTGACGCGAAGTTCTCGCCCCAATGGCAGTCGATGAGCCCGGGAATGCGCCCCACGAGCGAAGTAATTGCTTGGCGGGCCGCCTCGATGGCTGGAGGGGAGGCACCGGGGTGGGGCCGCAGGAGAAGAACGTGTCGCACCATGGCGAGCCAGTGTACATGCTCGCCTCGAACGAGCGGCGGACCAGCTCTGATGCAAAGCTCAGTGAGGTCCACAACTTGTCACGTACCGGAGGGCTCATGACACGCGATGGACCTTTCGGCCCGCTTGATCCACGGACGGCGCTACGACCCGCTACATGCCTTCGTCACGACGAGAGTCGCCGTGACGGCTCCCCGGATACCCTTCTTCTGCTTCGCCCCCATCGTGTGACGCGCCTGTCGCGTCGCCTTGGCCTTGGCGGCTGCCGCGGCCTTTTGCTCCGGCGTACGCGTCGCCCGCTTGGGCGGCGTGAAGCCGAAATCGGCGAGCACGGGGCTCCTCTCACCGTAGACGTTGATCAAGTACTCTCGCAGGGCCCGAAGGACCGGCGAGAGTTTCTTGGTCAGCGCCTCGTCGGCGACCACCTTCGAATGCCAAATGGCCTTCGTGGCAGTCGCTTCCGCGGTCGAATCGATGCGGCTCTGAACGAGCTTCATGAGATCGGCCGGCGTGTACGTCGAGCCCCGGAGCGGCAGGCTCGACACGGTTTGCAGGTGCTTTTCGATACCCCCGATGACCTGCGCATCGTGGGCTCGGCTCTTTGTTCGATTGGTGGTGGACATGACCGTCTTCCTTTCTCCGTTTCGGATCGAGAGGGATCGCCGCGAAGCTCTGTGCCTCGCGTCGTCGCTCTCAAAGAGGAATAGGCCTGAGGGGGTGTTTTTTCGGAAAGATAGTTGCGCGGGCGAGTCGATTTTCGCAGAGGCCGCCAAGTCTCATACAAAGTCGCAGGTGATCGAACCGAGCCAGACGCGTATCTCATTGAGATAGACGTCGGCCGAACCGAGCCAGGCACCTATCTCGTTGAGATGCGCGTCGGCCGAACCGAGCCAGGCACCTATCTCGTTGAGATGTGCGTCGGCCGAACCGAGCCAGACACCCATCTCGTTGAGATGCGCGTCGGCCGAACCGAGCCAGACAC
>JALYHV010000365.1 GCA_030776205.1 Myxococcota bacterium
CGACGGCGACCGCCACCGCGGCTCCGGCGGCGCCTCCCGCAGCGGGCGCGGCGCCCGCCGCCCCGGCGAATTGGTATGATAAGTTCGCCGCAGACGCGTTCGTGGATGCCTACGGCGCCGTCGATTGGAATTTCCCGAAGCCGCAAGGCGCCCCGCTCAATGGGCCCGTCAAGCTGCGCGCGTTCGATACGGCGCAGGGCTTCTCGCTCAACTGGATTGGCCTCAATGGCAGTTATGCCGCCGACCCAATCGGAGGGACCATCAGCTTGCGGTTCGGGCCGGGCGCTGTCACGTATCACGGATCGCCGCTCGTGCTCGGCGCCAGCAGCTCCATCAACCCGTCCGACAGCAGCATCGGCCTGCAGAACGTGCGCCAGGCCTATGCAACCTGGAAGCCGGCTGACAAGGTCACGCTCGACTTCGGCAAGTTCGACCAGCCGTACGGGTCCGAAGTGCCCGACTCGCAGCTGAACATGGAGTACACGCGAAGCCTGCTCTTCACCCTGAACCAACCCGTCTTCTTCACCGGATTTCGGCTGGACTATGCGCCGACTGACACGTTCGACGCGAAACTGATCGTTGCCAACGGCTGGAACAACAGCATCGACAACAACCGTGCAAAGTCGTTCGGCGCACAAGTCTCGTTCAAGCCTGCCGATTCTCTGCAGCTTTACCTCGGTTACATGGCGGGCCCGGAGCAAGTCGACGTCCAGACCGTTGCCGCGGGTACGCCCCCGATGATGACATCGGCGCATGTCGCAGACGCTAATTCTCACTGGCGTCATTTGGTCGACCTGGTCGTCGACTTCAATCCCACCAAGGAGTTTCGTTTGCTCCTCAACGGGGACTATGACACCGAGGAAAAGGTCGGGGCCACTGGTGACCATGCGGCAATCTGGTACGGCGCGAACCTCGCGCTTCGGTACATCGTCGCGGATCCGTTCCAAATCACTCTGCGGGGGGAGTACTTCCACGACGAGCACGGCGACATTTTGGGCACGGGCACCTCGACGAACGTCGAATCGGGGACGCTGACGCTTCAGTACGTCATTGCCAGCCATCTCGCTCTGATGCTGGATAACCGGATCGATGTGGCCGACACGAACACGATCTTTTACAAATCGGCGTTTACATCTCCGGACGATGCAACCAAAACGCAGTTCACCACGACGCTCGGCGTCATCGCCAGCACGAAGTAAGTCCGCCACGTTTCGGAGCACATGGAGGGCGGCGCCACGGGTGCCGCCCTCCTCGTATTTTGTCTCGTCTGTTGCATGCGTGTCGTTCGCGAAGAGGTCCTCGCCATAGGCGGCCGCCCGCGGCGCCGGTCATCTGTTAGGTTGCGCTCCATGTCCCGCGACAAACTCAGCCTGACGTTCGACTCGCTGCATGGAGCGTTCGCGGCAGGCGAGCTCGCGCCGCACGACGTGGTCGACGAGGTCTTTGGCCGAATGGATGGCGACCGGCAGCGCGTGCGCAACGTCTGGTTGCACACCCTGCCGGCGACGGCCGCACACGCCGCAGTCGAGCGAGCCATCGCCCGCCGCGAAGCGGGGGCGGCGGTCCCGCTGCTGGGTATCCCCTTCGCCGTGAAGGACAATATCGATGTCGCGGGCATGCCCACGACGGCCGCCTGTCCCGAGCTGGCCTACGTGCCGGAGGCCTCTGCCCCCGTCGTCCAGCGTCTGATCGAGGCGGGGGCGATCGTGATTGGCAAGGTTAATCTCGACCAGCTGGCCACGGGACTGGTGGGCACGCGCTCGCCCTATGGGACCCCGACCAATCCCTTCGATCCTCGCATGATTCCAGGCGGCTCGAGCTCCGGCTCGGCGGTGGCGGTAGCAGCCGGCCACGTGAGCTTCGCTCTCGCGACGGACACCGCAGGCTCCGGGCGCATTCCGGCCGGGTTCAACAACATCGTTGGCGTCAAACCATCGCACGGAACCCTGAGCGCGCGCGGGGTGGTCCCGGCGTGCCGCTCGCTCGATTGCGTTTCGGTCTTTGCGCTGACGGTCCCGGACGCCCGAACCGTCGTCAACGTCGCCAGGCACTGGGACGAGCGAGATCCATTCTCCCGGCTCGACACCCCTCTCATGGAGCTCGGCGAATTTCACCGGCGCGCGTGGCGCGTCGGCGTGCCTCGCGCCGATCAACTCGTCTTCTTCGACGACTCGCACGCGCGGACGATGTTCGAACGCTCGGTCGAACGCCTCCGCGTGATGGGCTGCGCGGTCGCAGAGGTCGACTTCGAGCCTTTCCGCGCCGCCGGTGAGCTGCTCTACGGGGGGCCGTGGGTGGCCGAGCGCCTGGCTGCCGCCGGGCCACTGCTGGATACCAAGCCGGAGGCATTGCTCCCCGTCATTCGCGACATCTTGCGCGAGGCCAAGCGCTACGGGGCGCTCGACGTCTTTGCCGGACAGTACCGACTCCGCGAAATCCAGTGCGCCACGATGGCGACCTGGCGCGCGATCGATGCCCTCATGGTTCCAACGGCTCCCACCATTTATCGTGTGACCGACGTGATCGCGAACCCACGCACGCTCAATGCAAACCTCGGCACGTACACGACCTTCGTCAACTTGCTGGACTTGGCGGCGGTGTCCGTTCCGGCCGGCTTTCGTGACGATGGTTTGCCGTCGGGCATCACGTTCATCGGTGTTCGCGGCAGCGAATCGGCGCTCGTCACCCTCGCCGAAGCCCATCATCGCTCCCTCGGCGGCACGCTCGGGGCGACGGAGCATGGCCTGTCCGCGGCGCATGGCTGCGCGAACGCGACGCCGTCCCAGGGCTCGGCGCCCACCGCCACCGAGACCGCCGAGATCGTAGTCGTCGGCGCACACCTGACGGGCCAACCGCTCAACGATCAACTGACGGGTGCCGGTGGCACGCTCGTGCGCGACGGAGCGACGGCCGCACGCTACCGGCTTTACGCGCTGCGCGGGACCGTTCCGCCAAAGCCGGGTCTCGTACGCGTCCGCGAGGGAGGCTGTCCCATCGAGATCGAGGTTTGGAGGCTGGACGTGGCGGCGTTTGGGAAATTCGTCGCCGCCGTACCGCGTCCGCTCTGCATCGGCTCCGTGGAGCTCGAGGACGGAACGTTCGTGTCCGGGTTTCTTTGCGAGCCGGACGCTCTCGTAGGCGCCGTGGACATCACGGTTCACGGCGGTTGGCGCGCCTATCTCCAGGCGCAAAGCGCGGGGAGCGAGCAAACGGTGCTCGAGCAAGACCCGATAATGGAGATTTCGCGTGCGGCTCTCGGGCAGTAAAGGGGCGGCCTTGCGCCGGCCAAACAGCTGAAACGCGTCCGAAACAAGGGGGCGGCAAACTCGGCACATGGCAAGGCTCGCTCCCTCGTTCGCACTGGCTCTCGCCGTTCTGGCATGCAACAAATCGGAAACGACAAGCAGCGCGCCGCTGGCGGCCTCCGCGAGCGCAACGGCCGCGTCGATGCCGGCGGCTCCGGCGAAGGCAGCTCTCCGCATTGCCTACAGCGACTGGCCGGGATGGACGGCGTTCGAGGTCGGAATCCAAAAGGGTTGGTTCAAGCAGGCAGGGGTCGACGTCGACTTCGTATGGTTCGACTACCTGCCCTCGCTCGAGGCGTTTTCGGCCAACAAGGTCGACGCCGTCATGGTGACCAACGGCGACGCGCTGGTCT
>JALYHV010000366.1 GCA_030776205.1 Myxococcota bacterium
GTGCCGGTCCTGCCGTCCGCGCGAGTCCGGTCGCCCGGCGCGCTCGCTGGGGAGGGCGCGTGGCTCTCGGAAGTCCGCGTCGTGCGCGCTACAAGCGAGACCCCGAGCACGCCGACTGCGAGTCCAATGACGGACGACGCGATGACGAGCTGCCGGGTTCGTCGGCCAGAGTCCACGCTCGCACCGAGTGACGTCCCAGCGGTCGTGGACCGAGGCACCGCCGCACCGGCCGCGGGGGACGCGAGGGGAGAGCCGCCTGCGCCAGCGCCAGCAAATGCCGCGGCCTCCACCCCCCCGGCGGGCGCGGAGATCCCCGCAGCAAGCCGGAGCGCGTCGATGAACGCGGCCGCCGAAGGGTAGCGTTCGCCGGGCTCTCTGGCGCATGCTTTCTGGAACCAATCCTCCATGGCGGGGGGCAGCCACGCGGCGGTCGCGCGCAGCTTGGGCAGCGGTTGGACGCAGATCTGGATGAGAAGATCGCCCAAGGATTCTGCCGAAAACGCGAGAGTGCCGGTGAGCATCGTGTAAGTCACGAGCCCAAGCGAGTAGAGGTCACTCCGCCCGTCGATGCTGCGCAGGCCTCGTGCCTGCTCGGGGCTCATGTACGTGGGCGTCCCGAGGAGCGCGCCCGTGCGCGTCGAGGAATGGACGGCGTCACCAACGGCCAAAAACTTTGCGATGCCGAAATCCAGGACCTTGACGACGTACGCGTCGTCGTCGACGGAATGAGCGAGGTAGATGTTGTCCGGCTTTATGTCGCGGTGAACGATGCCGAGCGAGTGGGCCCGGGCGATCGCGCGGCAGCACTGATCGACGATGGACACGGCCTCCGGCAGCGGCACCGGGCCGAGGCGGTGGATGCGCGTGAAGAGCGACTCACCGCGGAGAAGCTCCATGACAAGGTAGGGCGTGCCGTCTTCGAGAACGCCGTTGTCGAACACGTTGGGCACATGGCGGCTGCGGATGCGCGCCGCTGCCTTGGCTTCGGCGTCGAAGCGACGCAGGCCTTCCGCGGACCGCACGAGCTCCGCGGATACCAGCTTGACGGCCACTTCTTCGCCGAGCCCGAGGTGCGTGGCGCGCCACACCGAACCCATTCCCCCGTAGCCGATCGCCGCCTCGATTCTGTACTTGCCAGCCAGCACGGCGCCTGGAAAAACCAGGCGCGACGTGGCGCCTGAGGGTGGAGTCGAGGCGCTCATGGCCACTTCACGTCAGCAGTCCATGTGACGCCAACCCTTTCGCGCTGTCAATTCCGGGCGAGCGGCACGTCCGAGTCCGGGCGAACGCCACGTCTTGCGAGCGGCGCGCGCAGCCACGGCGGAAGCCATCGGCCACCGGCTCCCGGTCGCAGTTCAGAGCAGGTCCGGTAGAACCTTCGTGCCTTCGATGCGGACAGCGTCGAGGGCGTTCGGATCAAGGCCCAAGGCTCGGATAATGGTCGGAGCCACCTGCTTCGTTCGGACCTCGGTGCGAACGGTGTCCTCTTCGATGGAGGGGTTTGAAACCAAGAGCCCGACATGCGAGTCGTCGTCGGCAAAGCCTCCGTGCTCGGCGTTCTTTTTCTTGCTCAGCGAATAGATGACGCCGTGCTTTGTTTTCACGATGATGTCTGGCGTGTGCGGATCCTTGCTCGGATCGCCGAACATCGAGACGAAAGACGAATCGGTCGACGTCGTCATGACGACGTCGGCGAGCGGGTCGATCCCGCCGGCCGGAGGCGTGAGCAGGATGCTGGCTGCCGCGCGCACAGTGCTGGGATCTTTCAGCCAATAGAGACCCACGTCGTCCTCGATGTGGCCGGCGACGGGCGCCACGGTGCCGAGGAGTGCCGCTACCGCGTCGCCGCTGAGCTTCTGGACGAGCGAGTGATCGATTGGGGACTGCCCATGTTTCGCCGTGATGATGATGAGCGTCGACTCGAGCAGGTCGCGCGCGGCGAGAGCGTCGACCATCTTGCCTATCGACGAATCGGTGTGCGCCAGCGCCTCGGCGAGCTCGACGCCGGGGTCGCCCGCCGCCGTCGCGTACCCGCCGGTCGCGAAGGCGCTCTTTTGCGCCACGCTGACGGCCTGGAAGTTCATGCCGAAGATGGCCGGAACGCCAGGACGGCCGTTGAGGTCGGACGCTCCGGCTAGCCCGTCGTCGCTCCAGCGGCCGCCAATCTCGTTGAGGATCGCCTGAACTTTGAAGTCGTCGTACAACTCCGTCTTGGCAGTCGTATCGGTGAAGGCGCCGCCCGGAGTGGCAGTGGGGATGAGGCTATTGGCAGGGTCGGAGTTGATATCGGGCGCGAAGTAGTCGTCGAGCCCGTCTCCCGTAGGTCCCGTGACGAGCTCGTACGAGAGGTGCTTGTCCGACCATGCCGTGTGCAGTCCGGCGTTCTTCGCCACATTGAATATCGTGTTCGTTCGAATGAACTGGTGGGGAAAGACGGGCGTGCACGAAGCCCCATTCTTGGCATAGGGCAGCAGCGTTGGGTTGAAGCGCGTGCGGGCCACCGTCACGAGGTGGGTCGGGGTGTCGTCCGTTTTACTGCCCCAGAGGAACGTCAGGTCGGAGTCAATCGACTCGTCGTATGCCACTGCGGTTCCAGGCGTTCCGGTGCAGGGCGCCGTCGCCGAGTAGGGGAAGAGGTCGCGCGAATAGGAGACATCGTACCATCCGCCGTGCGTCGGCGAAGAACCGCCGGTGGTCAGCGCGAGTAACCCAGGGAACGAGTCGGTCGGATTGGTCGCGCTGCCGTCCAGGCGGTTTACGAAGGCGCGCGTGTAACGCTTTCCGTGGTGAGAGAGCTTGGCCAGCGCCGAGGACGGATGCGCCGCGATGAATTTCTCCATGTCGATGTCGTGCAGCCCGTCGATGCTCACGAGGAGGACGTGGTCGAAAGACTCCGAGCTGCCGCCGCCGCCACGGACGGCGCGCGCGGAGCGACCCGGAGCCGCGGCGACTCCGAGGGTTTGCGATGCCGCGAACTCTGTGGACGCCCGGTCGCTTTCAGCCGAGCTGCAGGCAGCCGAGATCGGCAGCCCGAGAAGAGGGAGAAACGTTCGAAGCCGCATGGGGAACCTCCTGCACTCGAATCGAGTGCAGGCTGGCTCTACGCTGCCGCGGAATACGCCGTGTGCCGATGTGGTGAAATGCCGATGACGGCCGGAGTGGGGATTCCGATCGCTGCTCGAGAGACACGCGCCATCCATTGCGTGTCAACCCCGCATTGCCTCGGTCAGCTCCTTGCCTACGCCACGTAGCCGCGGATCGAGCGCGTCGCGCGCCGCCTCGCCGACGAGGTTCAGCGCGATGAGCGTCGCGAGCAGGGCTACCCCCGGGAACACGACGAGCCACCAGGCGTTCGCGTGAGCGCGGGCCTCGCCCATCGACTCGCCCCAAGACGACATGCTGTCATAGGAACCCGCCCTCAAAAAATCCAGTGACGCTTCTACGAGGACGACTGACGCCACGCCGAACGCCGCTGCGACAATCGCGGGTCCGATCGCGTTGGGCATGACGTGTCGCCAGAGCACTCGCCACGGCGAAGAGCCGAGAGCGCGCGCGGCGATTGCGTAGTCCGCTCCGAGCGCGAGCAGAACCTCCGCACGCACGAGGCGCGCCAGCTCCGTCCAGCGGGTCAGCGCGATGATCCAGAGAAGCGTCATGGTCGTGGGGTGAGGGACGATGGCGCTGACGACCAGCGCAAGCACGAGCGTCGGAACCGCCGTCAATGACTCCACCGCCCGCGAGATCAAGGCGTCCGCCAGCCCCCCGGCAAAGCCGCCGAGCGCACCGAGGGCCACGCCAATCGCGACGAGCACGAGCGACGCTCCGACCCCGAGGCTCAACGTCGTACGCGCTCCATGAACGACGCGGGCGAAAACGTCTCGCCCGAACGCGTCGGTCCCGAGCGGATGCCCGCCGCTCGACGGGGCGCGCAGCGCATCCGCGGTCGCGCCGCGCGCGCTGGGTCCGTATGCCACGAGGGGCGGGAGGAGCCAATCGCCGCGGTGCGCGTCGCGCCTCATACGCGCACAGTCCGTCTCCGCAAGAGCCGGCGGATGGGTGACGTTCGGCAGGAGATACACGACGCCGTGGAAGCGGCAAACGACCGGAAGATCGCTCGCCAGTAGGTCGGCGAAGATCGCGACCAGAGCGAGGCAGGCAAGCAGCACTGCCCCGGCACGAGCGAGCGGGCTTCGCGCCAGCCTGGCCAGCGCGATACGCGTCATCGTGACGTACGGCCTCGCCACTCTGCCGGCGCCGGCCATCGACGCGCGCACCACGCCTCCGACCGCGCCCTCCTTTCGCCGCGAAAGGTCGATGGCGACACTCGGCTCCTGCGCGGGATCGTCGCTCACTGGTCCCTAATCCCGCCGGCGTACGAGCACGTCGCGGACGCGCGGGTCCAGCGCGCCGCACGCGATGTCGCTCGCCAGAAGACCAACAGTGACGACCACCGCGACCGCGAGGATGATGGCCATCAGCCACGAGACGTCATGGGCCTCGATGGCCCTCAGCGTCTCGAATCCAAGGCCATGCAGCCCGAACACCTCTTCGACGACGAAGGTGCCACCCAGCAAGGCGGGCAAGTGCATGCCGCCGAGAGTGACCGTTGGCAAGAGCGCGTTGCGGAGCACGTGGACCACGGCGACCCGGGCGGACGACAGGCCCTTCGCGTGGGCCGTGCGCACGAAGTCTTGCCCCATGACCTCCAGCATCGCCGTCCGTTGCCATCGCGAGAGCGTCGCGAGCGATCCGGCGGCCAGCGCGACGGTGGCCAGCGCGAGGCGGCCATCGGCCATGGGGTGTCCGGCGGTGAGCCGACGCAGCACCTCCGCGGCCGCAAAGGTCGGGGTCGCGTACAGCACGAAGAGGATCACTGAGCTCGCCGAGTCGAACGCCCCGCCGCGCCGCCAAGCGCCGAGCGCGCCAATGGGAACGGCCAGCGCCCAGCCACCTACCATCGCGAGACCGCATGCGACGAGCGTCACGGGCGCGCGCGCGCGCATCTTGTCGGCGATGCGCTCGCCGTCGACTGCGCTCACGC
>JALYHV010000367.1 GCA_030776205.1 Myxococcota bacterium
CGCGTGGCGGGAACGTGTCGGAATCGAACCGACCAGTCGCCTTGCGACGACCTCCACGGTTTTGAAGACCGGGCGGGCCACCAGACCCGTACGCTCCCACGATGGGGAGAAGTGTTGTCCTGTAAGGATTTTTCTCTGACCGAAGCTATGGCCTTCTCCGGTGGTTCAGAGACATTGCCACCCATTTGTGCGGTGTCCCCGATCCAGCAGCTCGCGTGGCCGTGGTGTTGCGCGAGGCGGGGTGAAGAACGCGCGCACGGAAAGTCGCAATTCAGACGCCACGTGACACTCGTGTATCTAGGGCTTGTACGCCGCGCCCAGCGGCTTATTGCTGATATGGACGAATCCGGTTTGCTTGGGGGCTGCCGCGAAAGCGCTGCACGACACGTCGTCGAAGCCGGTCGGCACGGGGGTGGCGCTGGTGTAGAAGCTGTCATGCTCCGTCGTCCGCGTGGTCTCAATCCGGCTTGCGAAATTGGCCCTCTGCAAGGAGAGACGGCCGACTATAATGATAACCACCGTTCGGCGCGCAGCAGAAGGCGAAATGCGGACGATGCGGTCGTACTTACAACTGCGAGGAACAATGGACGACCAAGAGGCGCGCGCCCGCGCGGAAGACTGGATTTCTGCCTGGAACGCGCATGACATCGAACGCATTCTGTCCCATTACACCGATGACTTCGAGATGTCGTCGTCGTTTATCCAGCTAGTTGTCGGCGACAAAACTGGCACGTTGCACGGGAAGGCGGCAATCGAGGCGTATTGGAGGCGCGGCTTCGAACGAGCGCCACATCTGCAATTCGAACTCCTTGATACTTTGGTGGGCATCGACAGCCTCGCCTTATATTATCGGAGTACGGTTACCAACAACACTGTGGTAGAAGTCCTCACAATGAAGGGCGACAAGTACTCGCGGGGCCACGCGCATTACGCCATAAAGAACGTGTGAGGTGCTCTAAGGTCGCATGGTTCGGAACGTGGCGGCTTCCTATACTTCTACTTCGTCCCTAATCCGCCGCTTGGCGCGGCCCACAAGCCGTACCGTCTAGGACGCTCGAGGGCATCAGGGTGGCGGGGGCAAGTCAACTCGTGGTCGTACAGGTCGTCAATTCGACCCACGTTCAGCGAGGAGACTCTTGATGGCCGCGCCTACCAATTCCGACGTGGGGGAGCACACGGGGCCCTCCGCAGATCCGATCATGGACCTCGCATTCGCTTTTCAAAAGACCTACGCGCTGCGCGCCGCAGTCGAACTCGACCTCTTCACGGCAATCGGCGAGGGGGCCGATACGGTTTCCGCCCTTACCGAGGCTCGGGGAGTCTCAGACCGCGGCGCGCGCATCCTGTGCGACTTTCTCGTGACATGCACCTTGCTGTCGAAGGACGCTGACCGGTATTCGCTCACCCCGAATTCGGCTGCATTTCTCGACCGCCGTTCCCCTGCGTTTTTTGGAACGGCGCTCGAGTTTCTGACCTTACCCGAAATGATGCAGGGGGCGGCTGCGACGGCCGAAATCGTGCGCGCGGGGACGTTGCCGGCCGGCGAGGGAGCCCTGGAACCAGAACACCCCATGTGGGTGTCGTTCGCGCAAAGCATGGCAGGGTTCATGGGGCTTCCTGCGATGTTGACGGCGAAACTTGCACCGCTTCCGACCGACCGCGAGAGCAAGGTGCTCGATATCGCTGCCGGTCACGGCGAGTTTGGCATCGCCGTCGCGCGCAGCTTCCCCAAAGCACGCATCGTCGCGCTGGATTGGCCGGCAGTTCTTGATGTGGCACGCTCGCGTGCGGCCGACGCCGGGTTGGCAAACCGTTTCGACGAGCTGGCCGGTGACGCGTTCGATGTGCCGTACGGGGACGACTACGACCTGGTGCTCATTCCAAATTTCATGCACCATTTCGACGAGAAGCGCAATGTCGAGCTGCTGACCAAAGTCCGCTCCGCACTCAAACCGGGAGGTTGCGTGATCGCGGTTGAGTTCGTACCGGGAGAGGACCGCGTGACGCCGCCGGTGCCCGCACGCTTCGCGTACACGATGTTGACGACAACCGCGCACGGCGATGCGTATCCTGCAACTGCCTTCGAGCGCATGTTTGCCCTTGCCGGATTTGAGCGCACTGAGATGACGCAACTACACCCAACGCCACAGACAGCAATCATCGCCTACACGC
>JALYHV010000368.1 GCA_030776205.1 Myxococcota bacterium
GCTTCCGCTCGCCTGGCCGCTCCCGCCCGCGCCTGCGTCGTCCCCGTTCGCGCCGCTCGAGCTGCATCCCATTCCGACGGACGCAACCAGCAGCACCACGACGCCTGCGTTGTATTTTTCAATCACGGTTTCTCCGTTTCCTCGCACGAGCGACGGTCACGCGACTGGCGCCGCGGACATCGCGCGATGAAATCCATATCCTAAGCATGCCATGGACCTTCCATCATAGAGACGCTGGCCGGTTCAAATGGCTCATGGCTGCCGAAGGTGGCTCGATCGGTTGGCGCGTCCGGTTCAACGAGTTAGCGTCGACAGGTGGCCAGCGTACTCTTTGCACACGGTCACCTCTTGCGGCGCGATGCGAAGCAATCGGCGATCGGAAAGCCCTATCCGCCGCTCGCGACCCTCTTCGCGGCCGCACATGCGCGGGCATCGGGCCATCGTGTCTCGCTTCACGATCCCCTGCTCGACGATGATATGTCGAGCTTCTCCGTCGCGCTGGACCACGAGCGACCGGACGTGGTCGTGCTTTATGACGACTCGTTCAATTGGTTGACGAAGATGTGCCTCTCGACCATGCGCGAGGCCTCCTTCGCCATGATCGCGGCGGCGACAGCGCGTGGATTGCCCGTCGTTGCGGCGGGACACGATGCGGCCGATTCGCCGGACGACTACCTGCGCGCCGGCGCGGCGTTCGTTGTCCTCGGCGAGGGCGAGGTGACCCTCAGCGAGCTTCTCGGTCGCATCGAGGGGTGCCGCAGCGTGGACGCGGCGCGCGAAGCAGCGACCGCAGTCGCAGGCATTGCGCTGCATCATCGCGGGTTCATGAGGCGCACGCCCGCGCGGAAGCTCCTTCAGGATCTGGATGTCTTGCCGCTGCCCGCGTGGGACCTCGTGGACATCGAGCGCTACCGTGCCTTTTGGCTCCGCCGGCACGGCTACTTCTCGCTCAACGTGGTGACCACGCGGGGGTGCCCGTATCGGTGCAACTGGTGCGCGAAGCCCGTCTACGGCAACACCTACCACAGCAGGTCGCCTGAGAACGTCCTCGCCGAGCTGCGTTTGCTTCGCGAGCGCTACGCGCCGGATCACTTATGGTTTTGCGACGATATTCTCGGGCTCAAGTCGCGCTGGCTCGTGGGCTGGTCCCACGCCGTCGCCGACGCAGGCCTGCGGACGCCCTTTCTCTGCCAGACGCGCGCCGATCTCATGACGGACGAGAACGTAAAGGCCTTGGACCGCGCCGGCGCGGCGGAGGTGTGGCTCGGAGCGGAGTCGGGCTCGCAGCGCATTCTCGACGCGATGGACAAGGGCATATCGGTGGAGCACACGCGCGCGGCCGTCGGCCGTCTCCGCGCGAGGGGTGTGAAGGTCGGGCTGTTTTTGCAGTTCGGGTATGCGGGAGAGGGATGGGCCGAGGTTCAGGCAACGAGAGCGCTAGTGCGGGAGCTCCTGCCCGATGACATAGGCATCTCCGTGAGCTACCCGCTGCCAGGGACGCGCTATCACGAGCGAACCGCCACGCGGCTCGGAGCAAAACGCAATTGGAACGAAAGCAGCGACCTCGATCCGCTCGTCCAAGATGCCGGAATCCAAGGCGGCTTTTCGCGAGAATTTTATCGGACGCTGTCGCGCGTGGTGCACGCGGAGCTGCGCGTTCTTTCTGGCGCGCGCGAGCTTCGCACTTTCCTGCGGCAGCCGATCCCATTCAATGGGCAGCGGCTGCGCGGCGCCGCATCACTCCGGCACGCCGGTCGCTGGCTCGTCGACCGCCTCCGGCTGGAGGCCGAGCGGCGCGCGATGCATTGACACCGGCGAACGCGCTCGTATGCTTGGGCATCCTTGCAGCCTGAGAGAGTGAAATGAGCAAGACAGACAGCCGAGTGTGGCTTCTCTTGGTGGCTCTCGCAGTCGCCGTCACGGTGGCATGTGGCGGCTCTACCACCTCAACAGGCCCGGAAGACGCGGCCGGCTCTGCGGTCCCCGGGGAAGGTGCTGCCGGGTCGATGACCCAGGGCTGAGACCGCCATCACGGTCGCGGAGCGCTCACCTCGCGCGGTTGGCATCGGCGCGAAGCGCCCGCGCGGCGCGTGTCGTGTCGTCCTCTGCGGCTCCCGCAGCGAGCACGTCCAGTCGCTCGCCATCCCTGTCCGCCGCCTCGACATCGCCCTCGGCAAGCGCCGCCCGCGCGTGGACGTCGAGCGCGAATGGGAAGTTCTGTAGCAGCTCGAGGGCGCGTGCCGCTTCGCGTCGTGCTGCCGTTGCATCACCTGCCGCGAGCTCCGCGGCAGCGAGCGCGGCCCACGCGTTAGGGGCATGCGGCTCGGTGCGAAGAGCGTCGCGAGCGGCGTCTGCGGAATCACGCGGCCGCCCTTCGCGGAGGAGCATCTGCGCGGCCCGCAAGTGCGCGCGGTACCCTCGAGGGTTGGCCGCGGTTGCACGCTCCAGAGCGAGGAGGGCCGCCCTGGCGCCCTGCGGTCCGGCGTCCCGTCGCATGGCGCGTTCGGCGACGCTGAGCCATCGGCTCGCGCGCACGTTGCGCTCTGCGCGAATGGCGACGAACGGGACGAGCGCAATCGCGGCCATCAGCGCAGCGTAGGAGAGCGGCCGCCACACGTGCTTGGCGGGTCGTGAGGATGCTGGCGATCGGCCTTCGCCAGGCGCCGTATCCGTTGCGATGAGCCCCAGCGCCAACCCCGCGAGCGCGAGGGTGCCGGGGCTTTCGAGAGGAAAGCTGGCTACGGAGAGCGCCATCAGCGCGACTAGCGCGCCGGCACTTCCGGCGGTGATCCCGCGAGTATGTTGCTCGCGGCGCAAACGGCGGCGCACCGAAACGAAGGCGCCGACGACCAGGCTACCAAGCGCCACCAAACCCGGGACCCCAGTCTCTGCCGCTCGCTCGAGGACGTCGTTGTGAGCCTGCCGAGGGGCGAGCGTCGCGCTCAGCACTCCATCGCGCGTGGCGCCCGGCTCGGCGTAGAGCGGGAACACGACCGGCCAGCTGCCCGGCCCCACGCCGAACACGGGGTAGTCCCGTGCCATGGCGGACGTGCGCCGCCAAAGTCCCACGCGCGTTCGCAGAGCGTTCGAGTGGAGGTCGAAGCCGTTCCGAAGGACCTCGACCACGCCCGAGTAGCGCTTCGTGTCACCGGCATCGCGCGCATTGAACGGAGCCCGGACTGTTACCGCGAAGACGGCGGCCACGACGGCAACGACCGCCACCCCTGCCGAGGCACGCCAGCCGCGCACCCGCGCCATCGCGAGCGCTACCCCCAGCCCGCACGCCGCCCCGATCCACGCGCCACGCGTCCGTGTGACGGCGAGAAACACGAGCTCCAGCCCGAGCGACACGAGGATTGCGGTCCGCATCGAGCCTTGGCGCATCCCCGCGGCGCCGACGCCGAGAGGCAGCGACATAGCGATGACCTCCGCGGCGTAATTGCGGTTGCCGAAGGTCGACCCCGGCGTGCTGATTATCGGAATGGAAAGCGGCAGGAGCTCCACGTGTTGCAATAGCCCGATGAGCGCGACGATGGCGCCCGTGATCGTGACTGCTTCCAGCACCCGCTGCCGTGCGCCTGCGGAGTCGTCGAGAACGCTCGCGGCGCAGGCGAGCCCGAAGAACGACCCCCATCGCGTCATCGCCGCAAGCCCATACGGCGCTCCCCAGGGTCGGCCTGCACCGACCATCCAAGCCGCCGCGGTCGTGCCCAGGACGAGCCAGGCGCCAATGGTGAGCTCGCGGTTCCATCGTGGCGACGAAGCCTCGCGGCCGGCGGCGCCGCGGAGCGCGAACGCCACCAGCCCGACCGATGCCGTGACCTCGAGAGCGGCGAGCTTCGGGACGAGAAATGGCTCGTGGAGCGCGGGAGCGAAGAGCAAGAGGACGAGCAGCACCGCGCCGCTCGTCGCCAGCGTGGCCAGCCATCGGGCGCTGGAGATCACGGCACGACCTGTTCACCGCCGCTGTGGACTGCGCCGGCGTTCGTCTCGAGGTCAGCGCGCAGCGACTGCAGCCGGGCGGCGAAGCGCGCGAGCACGCGGCGCCGGTAGTCCGACACGTGAAGCTTCAGGATGCCGTCGCCGAGGACCACGTCGCCACGAATCGCGCCCGCCGCGCGACTCCGAAGGCGCAATCGCCACGCAACGCGGAGCAGCCTCTCCAGCGCATCCGCCGAAGGCCGGAGCGCGAGCTCCCCAAACCTTTGCGCTGCGGAACCGAGCGCGGACGACGTAGCCAGCTCCGCGGGGCTGCGCGAGGCGAACCCGGGAAAGAAGGTCCGTACCCAATCTTCGTTGCTCTCGCACAAACGCTCGTACGCATGCCTCCCCGAGAAGGGCCGGCATGACAGGAGTTGATGCGCGGTGAACAGATCACGGTGGTACGCGATGGCGAGCTCGCTCTCGTCCACCAGGTAGTTCGGGCAGATCAGAGCGCGCGTGCCCGTGAGTTTTGTCGCGACAAATAGGAACGTGTAGGCCGTGTACGCGCGGCCACGCGCGGCAATGACGAAGAGATCGAAGTCGGGCCGCTTGCCCGGATTGCGGTGCGCGACACCGCCGGACGTGACGAGCGCACGGACATAGGGCAGCCGCGAAAGCAGTCGGAGCGTGGCGCGGCTGCGATCAATCACGCTGCGCGTCAGCGCTTCGCGATCGGGCATGGCATCGGCGAGATCCTCGCGTCCGGTCAGGACCAGGTATCCCCTGGGGTGCAGCACCACGAGGCGCGAGAGCGCAGGCCCGACGGCGAGACGACGCACCTCGGCGTCATCGAGCACGACGCCGAGGGAGGCGCTCGCGGCCTCTTGCAGCGGCAGCGGGGAGTCGAACATGTCCGCGTAGACGACGGTTGCGAGCAGGGCCCACTCGCGTCTGCCCAGAGCAGCGGGAATCGGGTGCAGGGGCGCGGCCAGCGTGGCGGCGCCATTGGCCGGTGCGGAGCGCAGCGTCGGCGGAGTTTTCGTCGACAAGAACGAAGTGGCCACTCGCGCCGGCGCGATTCGCCGGACGCGCTCCCACAGCGTCTCGGCGGTGCGATTCCAGGAGTACTCCTTCGCTCGCGCCTCACCGGCGGACTTCGCGACCGCGAGGCCATCTCGATCGGCGAGCGCTTCTGCAATCGCGCGGGCAAAGGCGGACGAATCGGTGGCCGGAACGTATCGTGCGGCCTCTCCGCCTACTTCGCGGAGCGCGGCGACATCCGACGCGATGACCGGCGTGCCGCAGGCCATGGCTTCGAGCACGGGCAGTCCGAAGCCCTCCAACGTGGAGGCGAGCACGAAGAGATCGGCGCCCGTGTAGAGCGCCACGAGGTCGGGCTCCGTGACGTACCCGAGCCAACGAACACGCCGCGACGTGCCCCGCCCATTCAGCTCGCGCACGATGCCTTGCTCCAGCCAGCCGCGCCCGCCGACTACCACGAGCTCGTGATCGGGGAGGCTGGATCCCAGCGCGTCGAACGCGCGCAGCAGCGTGACGAGGTTCTTGCGCGGCTCGATGGTTCCGACCGTGAGCACATAGGGACGTGGCAGCCCGTGCCGTGCCCGGACGGCGCGCACGACATCGGCATGCGCAGGCGAGCATGACGGGTGAGCGGCGGCAGGAAGGAGCGCGACGCGCTCGGGATCGACCCCGAGAAGATCGAGGATGTCCCTCTGCGTGGCGTGAGAGACCGCCGCCACGACGGACGCTGAGGCGACGGACGGCCGCAGCACAGCGTGCATCAGTAGACGCTTTGGTGCGGTAAAATGCTGCGGCGCACGCAGGACGGCCAGGTCATGCACGATAACCACGCTCGGGCACGGCGAAGCGAGAGGCGCAACGTAGTTCGGGTAGACCCCCACATCGGCGCGGGACGCCGTCAGCATGCGCGGAACCGTCGACTGCATCCAGAGGGCACGAGCTCCGATGCCGCGCACATCGAGGTGCGGCGCCCAACGTGATGCCAGCTCCGGCGCGGGATGCCGATTCGACAGCAGAACCACCTCGTCATCCGGACCCCGGGTCCACAGCAGCGCGTCGACGAGGTGCTCGGTGTAATAACCGATGCCCGTGCGCGCGGGAGTGCACGTGGTGACCTCGACGGCGAGTCTCATGCCCTGCCGCTCAGGTTTCACGATCCGTGGTGCCACGGCCAGCGCCATCGTGCACGTCGCGATGTGCGGAGTTTTTCACCGTCGCTGGTGTTCGGGGGTGGGCGGGTACCGCGTCGCTGCAGGCGAAGGTCCAGTCGTGCACCATCGGCCCATGCAGCCCGCCACTCCCCCGGCCAGCGCACCTGGTAGCGCGGACATCGGAGAGGAGCCTCGAGGTCGAGCCGCTCTGCTCTCGATGCGTGTCGCCACCGGCCTTCTCGCGCTGCTGGCGTTGGTTCTCCCGTTCGAGGCGCCGTTGTTCCGGCTGGGGCCGTTGCAGGTCACCAGCGTAGAAATGGTGCTCTACGCGACGGTCGTGGGCTGGGTTTTGGCCATGGCTTCGCGATGCGCCCGGGACGGCCTGCCCGCCCGCCTCGCCATCCGAGCGTGGAGCCGGGACCCGATGACGCAGGCGGCGGTCGTCTGGCTGGTCGTTCCATTCGCCGCCGCGCTCGCCGCGCCGGAGCTCAAGGCAGCGGCGTTGAAGTTCGCGCTGCGGAGCGCGAGCGGAGTGTTCCTCTTTTTCGCGGCCAGGACGTTCTGTCGCCGGCCCGAGGTCGCGACCAGGATCACCCGGGCCCTGATCGCCGGAGCGCTCGTATCGGCGGCTACGGCCAAGCTCGAAAATCTGCTCCCGAGCAGCGCCGTCGCGTGGGCGGTGTTCCACGAAACGCGGTTCGACGCGTTGGGGCTCGCGCGCGCCGCGGGCGTCTTCGCTTACCCCACCATGGGAGCGATGTACTGGGAGGCGACCGTGCCACTGGTAATCGCCTCGCTCGGTGCTCGGGAAGGCAGCGCCTCCAGCGATCGCCCGATGCGCGGACTTGGTTCGGTGACGCTCGCGACGGCGCTCCTCGTCGCAGCCATCCTGGCGAGCGGCACGCGCTCCGGCCTCGCGGGCGCTGCCGTGGCGGGCGCTGGACTGCTCGCGCTCGCGTGGCGTTCGTCGAGGAACGTTCGCGGTCCGGCGATCGCCGCGCTCGCCGTAATCATGGCTCCTGCGGTGGTCTCGCTCGCGACCGGCTCCGGCTCGCGGTGGGGAGAGCGGCTGCGGTGGTGGCACGACGGCGAGTGGCTTCGCGTCGAGTACCACGTCGACGAGACGCCGCGTGCCCTGCGGCCCCGCGAATCGTTCCGGGTTCCGATTACCCTCCGAAACACCGGCGTGCTGACGTGGCCGCGCTCCGGCGAGCGGCCGGTTCACCTCGGGTATCACTGGGAGCGCATGGATGGCCCCTGCACGCTGGCGGAGTACGAGGGTTTGCGCACGTCGTTGCCCGTCGACGTCCCGCCCGGAGGCGAGGTCAACCTCGTCGCTCTTGCCCAGGCACCGGCGGTGAGGGGCGCGTACCAGCTTCACTGGGACCTGGCGCAGGAGCGCACGGCGTGGTTCAGCGACCGTGGCAACCCGATGCCCACGCAATCCGTCGTGGTCGAGGGGGAGGACCAGGCCGCAACCGCTCCGCCGCCGGATTCTTCTGGGGAGCTGTACGGGCGGCGCGCGGTCGCCCCGCAGCCGCCGCCGCGCCTCGCCTTGTGGCGTGCCGCGGTGCTCCTGTGT
>JALYHV010000369.1 GCA_030776205.1 Myxococcota bacterium
GCTGCGACGATCCCCGTGGCGAGCTTCACGCTCGGTTCGGCCACGCTCCCCACAATCCGCAATGTCATCGTTCTCCATACGGCGAACTTCGTCAAATCCTACCAGGTCATCCGGATCACGTTCACGGCCGCGACCTCCTAGCGAAGGCGCCCGGCGAAAGGTCGAACCATAGCAAGGTCACGCGGCATCCGGTGCACCACCGCCCTCGCAGCTCTCATTGCCACGTTGGCGATTGCTGGAGCCGATTATGTTCCGCGTCACCCGTCGAGGACACCGTCTCCGGTCAATTGCCTGGGTAGGTGCCCGCCGAACGAAGGGGACTATGCAGGTGCGAGCGGTGCGGGACTGACCACTTGCCAGCGGGCGTGCGTCATCCAAGGTTGCCGGACATTCTCGAGCGAGGCCATCGGGCTCGCGCAGTGCATCTCTGCCAGCTGCCGCGGAGTGCGCGATGACCTCCGATGAGGGGGGCACGTCCGATGGAGTCCGTCGTCCGGCATGGCCAGCGTTGCGTGCCAGTCCTGTGCCCTCACGGCGTGCCACGATGTCGCTTTGGCATGCGCGGGCGACACGACGTGCCCGGCCGTCCCGTGAAGTGGCGACTAAACCCTAGTAAGCCGACGACGTGACCCAGAGCGGGCTGGAGACGAGCGTGCCGATCAGCCCACCCGTCGCATCGGCGGTCGTCGTGCCCGCCCCTTCGTCCAGGTGCCAGTACCCTACGAGCGACGGGAAGTCCGTGTTCGTGGCTGCGATGGACGCCGCCATATTGGCTGAAATCTTCGCCTGCGTGCGGGCGACGTTCCACACGCGCACCTCGTCGATCACGCCTGCGAATGGGAGCACCATGCTGACGCCGTCGCTTGCCACGCGGGACCCGATGCGGAACGAGGTCGCCGGGCCGGAGATCACGAAGTTGGCCGACGCGGTGAAGCTGATCACGGACACGCCGTTGACGTAGAGGACGAAATTGGCGCCGCTTTTCGTGACCGCCACGTGGGTCCAGGTGCCCACAGGGATTACTCCCGGGGACAAGACCGAGAACGTCGTGTTCCAGAGGCCGTGGTCGCTCCCGCTCGAATCGCTCCCCTCGAAGTAGAGGTGACCCGCCGAATCGACGGCGAGCCGACATTGCCCTGCCGCCTGAGCGGCGCGATCTTTGGCCATCACCGTGCCCTCGAGCGTCGAGGCGTCGCGCAGGATCCACGCTTCGAACGTGAAATCCGCCGGAATGGCTTGGGCCCCGATGTCGACGTAGCTCGTTCCGTCGAAATAGAGCGCCTTGCCCGCCCCCGTTATCGCGTTCGTTCCGACCTCGTAGTGATTCGCGATCTCTGCCAGCGGGAGCGCGCGATTGTAGATAGCGGTCTCGTCGATGCGCCCGTTGAATCCGAACTGGCCGGTCCCCTCGGTGCCGCCGCACCCGATGTACACCGGAATGCCGGGGGACGCCGGGGTGTACGAAGCCGCCGTCGCCGTCCCGCTGCTGAGGCCGTCCACGTAGAGGGTCGCGACCCCGGTCGATTTCACGTAGGTGCCGACGACATGGTGCGTGGTCCCCGTGGTGATGGTCGGTCCTGTGACCGTGACGAAAGACGCTCCATTTCCGAGGACGAACGTCACGGCGTTGTTTGCCTGTACGTAAATGCTGTAGCCCTTGGCCGTCGCGGTCTCGCGCGACGTGATCGCCGACATCGACGCGGTGGTGGCGGAGGTGACGTTGAGCCAGGTCTCGACGGAAAAGTCCCCGTTCGAATCGAGCGGCGGGTCGTACGGCACCGTGACCTTGTTCGTCGTGGCGTTCGTGTTCGAAAAAGCGATCGAGGTCCCTTTGGTGATCAGGCCCGTCTGCCCGTACGTCACGCTCCCGCCTCCGACGGGGGTGCCGTACTCGGCGGGGTAGGCGACGTTCGCCACCGTCGCCGGGCTGTTGGTGTCGTCCATCGGCCAGTAGCCCACTGGCGCGGCGGCCTCGATGAGCGCGCGGTACGCGGCCGGGCCGACCGTCGTCACGAGGCTCGTGCTCGACGTGGAACCGCCGTAGACGTTTCTCAGGAGATCGTACATCGGGACCTGGGCCGGGAGCATCTGCGGCGTCACGTTGTTACCGATGCCGACTTGGCCGATGTCGTTCTTGCCCCAGCACCAGAGCGTTTGATCGGTCCGCCCGGCGCAGGTGAGGTCGTAGCCCATGGCGAGACTGTTCCACGTGGTGACGGTGCCCACTTGGACAGGCGTCGACTGCGGCGAGACCACGCTATTGATGCCGATTTCGCCGTTGAGGTTTTCGCCCCAGCACCAGAGCGCGCCGCCGGTTTTGATCGCGCACGAGTGGTTCTTGCCCGCCGAGACGGTGCTCCAGTCCGTGGCGACGCCCACCTTGATGGGGCTGGTTTGCTGGGTGGCATTGCCCTGGCCGGTCTGGCCGGACGTGGCGACTCCCCAGCACCAGAGCGTGCCGTCGCTCTGGGTGCCGCACGTGTGAGCAAAGCCCGCGCCGACGGAGCTCCACGTGGTCGCCGTTCCCACTTGGACGGGGGACTGCTGCGGAGTCGCGGTGCTTCCGATCCCGACCTGGCCATTCGCGTTGAGACCCCAGCACCACAGCGTCCCGTTGCTGCGGATTGCGCACGTATGGTGGTCGCCCGCGACGACGCTCGCCCATGTCGTGGCCACGCCGACCTGGACGGGGCTGGTCTGTTGGGTGGTGTTGCCGATGCCGAGCTGGCCGTTGCTATTGTCGCCCCAGCACCAGAGCGTGCCATCGCTGCGCGTGGCGCACGTGTGCAGGTTGCCGCCGCTGACGCCGGTCCACGTGGCGACGGAGCCGACCTGAACGGGGGTCGATTGCGGGTCGGCCGTGCTTCCAATGCCGACCTGACCGTTGGCGTTTGAACCCCAGCACCACAGCGTCCCGTCGGCGCGCGTGGCACAGGAGTGACCGAAGCCCGACGTCGCGGTTTTCCACGCCGCGTTGATCCCGACGGGGGTGACCGCGCTCGAATCGTCGAACTGGCCGAGCCCGACCTGACCGAAGAGGCTCTGCCCCCAACACCAGGCCGTGCCCCCGCCCGTGCGGAGCGCACACGAGTGAGTACTCCCGGCAGCCGCAGCGCTCCACACGGTGAGCGCTCCGACCTGAACGGGGCTTTTCTGCGGCGTGACCACGCTACCGATGCCGAGCTGACCAACATCGTTCTTGCCCCAGCACCACAAGGTGTTGTCCGTTTTCGTGGCGCACGCGTCCGTCCTGCCCGCGGAAACGTTTCTCCAGGTGGTGAGAGCTCCGACTTGAGCGGGGCTCGTCTGGGGCGTGACCACGCTACCGATGCCCACTTCGCCGTCGGTGTTCGTTCCCCAGCACCACAACGTGCCGTCCGTCCGCGTGGCGCACGAGTGACTGGCGTCGGCAGCCGCGGAGATGCCGTTCCACGTGGCCGCGACGCCGACCTGGACGGGAGTCGTCTGCGGCGTGACGACGCTGCCTATTCCGACCTGGCCGAACGTGTTGTCGCCCCAGCACAAGAGGTGCCCGGTCGTGTGGGTACCGCAGGTATGCAACGAGCCGGCGGAAACCCCGGTCCAGTTGAGGGCGGCGGGTGTTATCAGAACGGGGGTGGATGAGGCTGTCGTGTTGCCCGTCCCAAGCTCCCCGGAGCCGTTCGATCCCCAGCAATAGAGCGTCCCGTTCCCGGCGCCCGTCGAGCGGATGCCGCACGTGTGAGAGGCTCCCGCCGCGACGCTGCCTCCCGCGGCGACGGCGATCCAGTTCGTGAAGCCGCCGGAGACGAGAACGGGAGCGAGTTGCGGGGTCACCGTACCGCCGTTGCCGACTTGACCTGACTCGTTCTTGCCCCAGCAGTAGATGGTTCCGTTCCCGGCCCCGGTGGAACGGACGCCGCACGTGTGCTGGCCGCTGGTCGAGACGCTGGTCCACTGCGTGCTGGTGCCGACTTGAATGGGACTGCTCTTCGGGAGGACATTGCCGATGCCGAGCTGGCCGCTGCCGTTGTCGCCCCAGCACCAGAGGGTCCCGTCCGTGCGCACGCCGCAGCTCGCCTTGCTGCCCGACGTGAGCGCGCTCCAGGTGGTGGCAGCCGTGGCCTCCTGCTGGGGCGAACGCCTGGCAATCTGATCCCACGCACCCTGGCTGTGATTGCCCGTGCCGAACCACTTCAGCGTGTTCTGTTGGAGCGTGGACGTGTTCCCGGCGGTGCCGGCGGTCGCGTCGCTGGAGACGAGGACCGACACGATGAAGTCGCTCGCGAAGGTGGTCGCGCTGAGCAACGCGTTCGCGTAAAATGCGACAGCTCCTGCCGCCCGAAAAACGGACGCGCTGCCCTGGTACGCGGTCGTCATCGCGATCGATGGAGTGCCCGTGTAGATCTGGTCAGCCATCAGCGCCGTGACGCTCAAGACGCACGCGGTGTTGTTCTTCACGACGCGCAGGGTGCTGTTCGTCATGGCGTTACTGCCCGAGACGCGGGCGCTCCAGGCGCCGCCCGGGGTGAGGATGCAGGCCGCACCATACGTGCCGTTGATCCATTGAATGGCGCCGGCCGTCAGCCCCTGCGACGTCGTGTGGGCTACGACGCCCTCCGCGCCCACCGACTGCACGGCGGATCCTTCGAGACAGCTCGCCGCTGCGAAAATGAGCGCGAGAGCGCCCCAGCGGGCAAGCAGCGTGTGCCTGGCGGGCGGGATCGTTCTCGTGGGAGGCGGTAGGCTGCTCATGGTGTTGCCGACGCGCTCGGGGTGCCCCGTCACATCGTCGTCGCGGTGAACGTGATGCGGATGACTTCGTACGCTCTCACGTAGTTCGCCGTATGGACGATGATCACGTTGCGCACGGTGGGCAATTGCGCTGTGGGGAGGCTGAAGGCCCCCACCAGGAGGGTCGGTGCGACCGCGACGGGGGTTCCCGCACCGTAGGCGGTGTCGATGCTGTCGAAATTCGAGCCAAGCGACTGGTTCGAGTCAATCACGTAAAGCTCACCCGCCTGGGTGCCTGCGTTGAGAGCCACAGTGCCGGAGGCGGTCTGGACCACTTGGCCGACGTCCGTTTGAATGGAAAGGTCGCCAAACCCAACCGTGTAGTTTGGCGACGGCACGACCGTCGCCGTGGCGCCGGCATCTCCGGGCGCCGTCGCGGTCACGGCGACATAGGTCGCGGTCGCGGCGGGGCTCGCGGCGCCGAGATCGTCCGAGAGGAGGACGGTGATCGTGAAGTCTGCGCCAAAGGCGCCGATGCCACTCGCCTTCGCGTTTGCGTAAAAGGCCACGCCGCTCGTGCTCGCACCTCCGTCCTCGGGGTCGAGCAAGAAGGCCGATTGAGAGCCGGCGTAGGTGGTCGCGAGGGTGATCGAAGGCGAGGTCCTGTAGTCGAACGTGCTGACCAACTCGGTCAGAATCAGCGCGCAATTGACGTCGTTCTTGACGACCTTGAGCGCCGGGTACTCCATCCCCCCATCGCCCGAGATGAACGCGCTCCACGAGCCGGCCTTGGAAACGCAGCCGCTGTAGGTGCCGTTCGCGTACGTCAGCGCGCCGGTGCTGAGCGCCTGCGACGTCCGATCGATCAGCAAGACATTCGCCCCGACGCTGTCCGCCGACGGGGAGGGCCCACAACCGCTCACAGCCCCGAGCACCCCGATCGAAAGAAGACCGGCGACCGCGGGGGCGCATGGGCAGCTGAGCGAGACCATTTCGTGAACACACCTCGAGCATGAATGCGTCCCCACGCGCCGATCGTGGCGGGACGGTCCCCCGCAAAGCGGGCGGCTCTATTAGGGATGGGACGACACCGGAGAACACGAAGTTAAGGTGTGGCGGACTCAGGTGAATTGGGGTTCCGCAGGGCGCACTCTCACTATCGACTCACCATCGATCTTGCCCACAGGGCACGAGAGCAGCACGGGTGTCGGACGACAACGAGCGATGAGCCTAATTACTTTTCCGAATGAGTCCGTTCGTAGGTGCCGAATTGGAAAGGAGCGCCCCCATGCGGCATGCGATTGCCAAACGAACACCGCCGTCCGTACAGTTCCCGAGCGATTGCGGACGCCCTGCCACAACTGCGCGTTTCCACCATTGGACCCGCCACTGGAGCGACATATGCGTCGCTGTGCTGATGCTCGCCGCCGCGCCCGTTGCTTGTGGCGGGACTCATTCGGGCTCGGGCACGCCGCTGGTCTCGATCGACCCCTCGGCGGGCGCGCAGAGCATCGCGTCTCCCGACTACGTCCTCGATCTGGCGCTGGCCTTGGAGGTCGACGCGTACTACGTCGTTCAGTCAGTCACGGGCACGGCGAACCTCACCGACGGGTCAATCGCCGGCGGAGGGTACTACGTCGACCAGGGTGTGCTCCCCGCACGCCCGAGTTACGCCGAACTCGATTCGGCGCAGTCTACCGCGACGATGACCCCCATCCACGGCGCGAACCCGTCGATCGCCGCCTCCGACTTCGGCCTGGTCGGGGTCGACCTTACGGTACCGGCCACCCGCACGATCGTCATCCAGCGCGTCGTCGCGAATGTCCGCTCGTACCAGACACTCGCGGTCAAGTTCACCCATCCGTAACCCGGATGGCCCATTGCTCGCCGCAAGGAGCAAGCGCGGCCGCAGCGACCACGAGAGGGCTATCGTGACATTTTGCGCCTCATTGGCGCTACACGGGGCGCGGAGGCGTCGCAGCGCGACATGGCTCCCCGCTCGACTCCGTGCTGCGGTGCCGTCGGGCCGCATATCGCAAATCGGGAAACAAAAACGGAATTCGTTTAATGAAGGATGGTTTCGCACCGTCTGGATCCAACAGGGCGAGAGGAATGACCGACTGGCCCTAAGCGATTGTTCGCCAAACCCGGCGAAGTGACGCAACGTCAGATGTCTTGCCGGAGAACCCATGAAGCCTACTAATCGGTACACCCGCTGTCTCATCAGCCTCGTGCCCCTGGCCCTTGCCGCCGCAGTCGGCGGTTGTTCGTCGAGCCCCGCCGCGGCGGGTGATGCTGCGACGATCACGCCCCGGATCGAGGTCGTCGACCGGACGACGCACGCGTTGAGCACGGGCGCCATGCAATGGGTCAACGGAACCTATACGAGCTGCACTAACCCCGCGGGTGGCGGGCTTAGAGCGGGGGGTGCCACCTGGAGCGCGCGTATCTCCGGAGTCGCCGCCATGGACCACGCGCCGCTCGTCGTCGTCAAGAATGATACCGCTTGCACACTGGCGATCACGAGTATCGTGGCAGACACTACCTACCTAGGTACGCCGGCGGTCGCCATCGGCACGTCGTACAACGGGAGCGCGTCCTCGTTCTCGACGACCGCCATGGGACCGGTCGCGTTCTACGCGAACGCCCTGGCGAGCTCACTCACCTTCGCGGCGGACTTCAGCCTTACGGTCCTCTTTTCGGACAATATCGCCAGCGTGACCCCGAGCACCAGCGCCACGTATGCAAGCGTCATGTCGACGAGCAATGGGACCACTCAGGTCGTGTCGCCAGACTACACGGTCTCGTTCGGGAGCTTTGGCATCACGACGGACATCAACCAGTACGTGCAGACGGCTACCGGCAGCGTGACCGTCACCGCGGGTTCGAATGCTGGTGAGTTTTATATCATCAACACGAGCCAGTCGCTCGGCGGCTCGTTCGCTGCCATCGACGCGGCGTACCTCGCTGGGGGAACCCCGGTGGCGGTCACCGCTTCCATCGCCGCGAGCGCCTTCTCGTTGGCGCCGGGTGCCGGCACGGTGCACCTGCCCATTGTACGCAACGTGATCGTCGCTCATACCGTGAGCGGCGTGTCCTCGTACGAGGTCATCCGGATCACCTTCAACGCCGCCAGCTGAGTGGTAGTGACTGCCACGTGTCAACGCCGAGGGCCTCCCAAGGGGGCTCTCGGCCTTCGCGCGTACGAAAGAACCGGGATTACGATGAAACCCTGCTCACTCTCGCCACGACGGCCGCGACGCGTCACTGCGATGGTTCTTGCGGCTTCGCTCGGCCTCGGCCTCGCGGTCGCATCCGACGCGGGGGCGTCGTCGATCGTCCGAATGGATCTCGAGGCGCTCAGCGCCGGCGCGGACTCGATCTTCGTCGGCACGGTCGAGAAAACCGATGCGCACTTCGTGTCGCCTTCGGGCAGGTACATCGTGACCGACGTGACGCTGGTCGCCGAAACGTTCCTCGCCGGCCCGGCGACGTCCAGTCGCTTCGTCATCCGCGCCCTCGGCGGCGAAGTGGGCACGCTGGGTCAGCGCGTCTTCGGCGAGGCGAGCTACCAAGCCAACGACCGAGTGATGGTCTTCGCCGTTCAGCGGCAAGGCGTCTCGTACACCCTCGGGATGGCGCAGGGTGCGATGCATATCGAGAACGACGAGCACGGTGTCGCGCGCATCAAGAATCCGCAGATGGATGCGAACCTCATCGGACCGGCGAGCCCTGTCAGCACAGAGGGCCGACGGCTCGACGACGTGGTCGATCAGGTGCGGTCCCTCGTGGCGGGCCGGGCGCGGAGATAGCATGCGCCCCCTCTCTCCCTGCTTGGCATTTTCAATCGCTCTCGCGCTGCCGCTCACCGCGGCGCACCCCGCGGCCGCGTACGTCCTTTCCGTTACGAGCGGCTGCAACCCTTTTCACTGGGCGCAGACCTGCGTCATCGTCACCGCAGACTCCGTGGGCGTCCCCGACATGCCGCTGGCCGACGTCGAACGGGTCGCGGGGGAAGCTGTGCAGGGCTGGAGCTCGGACGGCAACGGGACGAGTTTTTTGCGGATGACGTACCTCGCTGCGGCGAGCCCACGTGAGACCGTGGTCGACGGCTGGCAAGTCATCAAGTTTCGCGCGGGCCGGTGGTGTCGTCCCGCGGACGCGTCGGACCCCGAGATTTGTTACGACCCTGGATCGGCCGCGTTGACGACGGTCAGCTACGTCAGCGATCACAAAAATCCGAAGAACGATGGTCGCATTCTCGATGCCGACATCGAGCTCAATGCGGTCAATAACTACTTCTACGACGCAGGACCTCTCAGCGACGCCGGAACTACCCGCCCGCCTCCTTCGGACCCGGGCACCCGCAAGCCGCTCGATCTATGGGACACGCTGTCGCACGAGCTCGGCCATCTTCAGGGGCTCGATCACACGTGCACCGGCTGGCCCGGGACAGACCTCCCGAGCTGCTCGCGCGACGGCACGGGGCAACCGGTCGTCACCTGCGCGGCCGTCGAAAAGGATCACACGACCGACCCTCTCCTCGGCGCAATCTACGCAACGACCATGTACCCGTCGGCCAAGGCGAACGACATCGTCAAGCGAACCCCCAAGCCCGACGACATGGCAGGGATCGCGGCTCTGTACCCGATAGGGATGGATCCGAACCTCTGCGGGCCCGCGGGAACCAACGGCGCATCCGTGCCGAGTGCGTCGGCGGCTCCGCCCACCGCCGCGTCGCAGCGAACCTCCGCGGCGCGTGCCGGTGGGTGCACGACTGCGTCCGGGCCCTCGGCCCCCGGGGACAACGGAGCCTGGGTGAGCCTTGCGCTTCTGGGGACCCTCGCAATCGTGCGCCAGAGACGCGCCCGGGATTGAAATGCATCTTCTCCCCGTGCGCACCGGAGCGACGCGATCGATCGTCGGTCTTGCCGTGTTGACGTGCGTCCCCGCCGCCTTGTCCAGTGGGTGCATCTACATCACCGTACCGGATCACGGACCCGCGCCAGAGACGACAGTGCCCACGATGTACCCCGGCCAAACTCAGGTGAGTTCCGCCGACTCGGGCACAGACCAGGCGAACTCGCCCGATTATTGGCTCGACTTCGGCGGATACGTCGTCAAAGAAGATATGGCTCATGTCGTCCAATCGACGACGGGCGCGGTAAAGTTGATGGCGGGCCGTCATCTCGGAGAGGCATACGTGGTCGATACCCACCAGGATCTCGGTTGGTCCTTCGGCGCGGTCGACGCTGTGTACACCGCCGGAGCACCGGCGCCGCTCGGCGCGATCATGTCCGAGCTTGGCCTCGTTGGGGCAACGCTGCCCACTCTTCGCAATGTCATCATTCTCCACACCCAAAATGGGGTGAGGAGCTATGAGGTTCTCCGCGTCACGTTCAATGCGTCACGATGAACATGCGAACATGAAAGCGAGTATCCGGCGCCGGAAGAAGCCCGCCGAAGCGAAGAGTCGGCGCCCCCAGCGAGCCTACGGCGACTCGATGGCTCACATGCCCTCCCTAGAGTCGCTGGCGAGGATCATGGTCCGGGCGGACATCAGCCTAGAAGAGAGACCGCTCAAGCCCTCTCCGGAGTCCCTGGCGAGGATCCTCATCGTGCCGGACATCGGCCCCGACACATCGAGCGGCCTCGATCGCAAATCGATCGCATCTTCGTCCCGGATCTCTCTTTGGCATCCACTCCAGAGCTTGAAGCCCCTCGCGGCGAGCATTTCTCCCCTGATGCAAGGATTGCGGAGCGTCGCGCCCGCGATCCGCGTCGTCTTCCGTAAACGCTTGTCGGCCGTCGCGAGGGTAGCGCTAGCCATCGTGATGGGCACCGTCGCGTACACGGTCTACGCGGCGGGCCACAAGGTACATCGGACCCTGGTACCGGTGGTCGTGTCGGGGACCGCGCTGATCCGGCAGACCCCGAGCGGAGCGCACGAGCGGTGGACCAACACCTCCGTCACGGTGACCCTGGACGCCTCGCTCGACGCGCTCGATCCCGCCGCCAAGGACGCCGTGCGGAGTGCGTTCGGCGCTTGGGTGGCGAGCGGAATCGGCCTCCCGCGGCTCGTGTTCGAGTCGAGCGCCCAATCAAGGGGAGCCGTGCAGGACGGCGTTAACCTCGTCCGCTACGGCCCCATCACCCAGCCGGGTCACGAACACGACCTCGCCGTAACGATCGGCTACGAGGACGCAACCACGGGCGAGATTCTCGAGGCGGATACGATCTTCAACTCTGACTATCCCCTTGCCGCCCTCCTCAGTCCTTCGTCTGAAAAGGCCGAGGCCGACGATTCGTCGCGGGGATGCGGCGACCGATACGACCTGGAGAACGTGGCCACTCACGAAGCCGGTCACTTTTTTGGTCTCGGGGAAGACGTCGAGGACACACGCGCGACGATGTACTTTCGTTCCCTGCCCTGTCAGACGCACAAGCGCGTTCTCACGGGTCCTGATCGAGCCCTCATGACGACACTCTATGCCGAGCCCGTGCCGAGCCCGGCGCAGGGGTGCGGCGGTTCGGCGGCACCGACGCCCAGCTCAACGCCGTCGGCGCCTTCTTCCGTCAAATAAGCCGATTGCACGACCCCGTCTGGGGCCGGGGCTCAGCGTTCGTGCCCGACGCGATCATGCGTGCCCCGCCCTCTATTCCGTTCCTCGTCTCGAGCCCAGCGCTGCAGCGAGGAGGATGTGGTGGTCGTGGGAGGCGGCAACTCCGCCGGACAGGCCGCCACGTTCCTCGCGCGGACATCGCGACGCGTCCACATGCTCATCCGCGGGCCCGATCTCGCCTCGAGCATGTCGTACTACCTCATCCGGCGATCGAGGAGCTCCCCAATATCACGCTCCGCCGCCGGACCCAGATCGTTGGCCTCGAAGGCGAGTCTCATCTCGAGAGTGTCACGTGGCGTGACCTCTCGAGAGGCGACGACAGTAGCCAACCTCTCCGCCATGTTTTTTCGGTGGCCGGCCCGAGCCCCAACACCGAATGGCTGACCGGCTGCGTCGCAATGGACGCGAACGGTTTCGTCCAGATTGGCTCCGACCTGACGGACGAAGCACTCAAGACAAAAAATTGGCCGCTCGCTCGGGCGCCCTACCTTTTCGAGACCAATCGTCCGCGCGTGTTCGCCGTCGGCGACGTCCGTGCCAACAGCGTGAAACGCGTCGCCTCCGCCGTGGGCGAGGGCTCCGTGTGCATCCAGCTCGTTCACAATGCGCTGAGCGAGTAGCGCGCATGTGGGCCGCGGCGCCTCGCGGAGCCAAACCTCTCATGCCAATCGAGCGCGCGAGCGGATATGCGCCATGGAAGAGTCTTCGGCCCCGATCGGCCGCAGATGGACCTTCATGGAACACATGCAACTTACCCCGCCTGGCGGGATGGGCTCTTCGTGGGACGACATCCCCATCGCATGTAGCGATCGGGGTGCGCCTGACGTCCCGGTCCGCGTGCGCTTCAGGGCGCGACGACGACCGACGGCATCGCCACGCCCACGAACCGGCGTCACCACGGCCGCAAGCAAATGCGGCGGCGACGGGGACGCTGTGCCACTGCGTGGCCTACGGGTCTACCTCGCTTGGCCTCCATGCGGCGACCCTTCATCGCGCCTCGTCGCCGGATGATATCCTGTGGGCCTCGATGCTCGCGAGTCGCGCGCCGGCCGGGTCCGTGGTTAAGGAGCTTGCCCTCCTTTTCGAGTCGCAGGCGCCGCTCATCCTCATCGAGGACGCCGAGGAGGACCGCATCATCGCCCTGCTCGATGCGGCCGCGGCGCGTATTCAAATCCCGGTCATCGTGTGGCGAGCGCACGTGGGCATCACCCCGCCGAACGCGGAAACCCCGCTCGCCGGCACCGACGACCCCCTCCGGGCTATCGCGTTCGTCGAGGCGGCCAATCGCGAGACCGTCTACCACCTGCGAGGCTTCGGCGAAGACCTGCGCGACCCGCGCATCCTGTCGCGCATGAAGGAAGTGTGCCGCAAGTTCCAGGCGCATCGGGGTGCCGTTGTCGTCTCGGGGCACTCGGTGGACCTGCCGTCCGAGCTCGAGCCGTACGCTACGCATTTCCCGCTTCCTCCCCCTACGGCGCTCGAGTACCACGAGGCCATCGCCCATACCGTCGCCGAGGCCCGGCGGACGCACGAGGTGATCGTCGACCTGGGCCCGCAGGATTCAGAAGAGTTGTACCGCGCGGTGCGCGGCCTCTCGCTCGGCGAGGTGCGTCGCATCCTCGCGAAGAGCATCGTGAAGGACGGGCGCCTCGATCACGAGGACATCGCGGATGTCCGCGAAGCGAAGCGGCGGATCCTCGAACGCACGGGCGTTCTGTCGTGCGTCGCCGCGGAAAGCAGCCTCGGGAACGTCGTGGGGTTGTCCCGATTCAAGGCGTGGATTCACACGCGGACGCGCGCCTTCCGGGAGCCGGAGGCGGCCGAGTCCTTCGGTCTGAGGCCGCCACGCGGAGTGCTTCTCATCGGCGTGCAAGGATGCGGAAAGAGCCTGGCCGCCAAGGCCGTCGCCGGCGAGTGGAAGCTCCCGATCGTACGCCTCGATCCGGCCAACCTCTTCTCCAAGTACGTGGGCGAGACCGAGAAGGCGCTGCGCAGGTCCCTCGCGACGGTCGAGGCGATGTCGCCGCTCGTCCTATGGATCGACGAGATAGAGAAGGCGTTCACGGCGTCGAGCGACAACGACGGCGGCGTAAGCCAGCGTCTGCTCGGCTCGCTGCTGTCGTGGCTGCAAGAGCACCGAGCGCCGGTGTTCGTAGTGGCCACCGGAAACGACATCAAGGCGATGCCACCCGAGCTGCTGCGCAAGGGCCGCTTCGACGAGATCTTCTTCGTCGACCTGCCCGATGCCGAGATGCGAAAGGACCTCTTTCGCGTGCACGTTGCGGCGCGAGGGCGGGTGCTCGACGAGGCGAGCATTGCCATCCTCTCCGCGGAGACGACCGGCTTCAGCGGCGCCGAGATCGAGCAAGCCGTCGTCGCTGGTCTGCACACTGCTTTCGCATCGAGCGCGGAGCTGTCGGTCGAGCAGCTGACCGCCGAGGTGCACGCGACGACCCCGCTATCGACGACGATGAACGAACGAATCACCGAGCTGCGCGCGTGGGCGCACGGCCGCACGGTGCGGGCCGACTGAGTCGGCCATGAGTTTCCCGGGACCGAATCTCTGGCCATTTCGCTCATCGGCTCGTCGGCCGCGGTGATGCGTGTCTGTGCTCAACGCCCGAAGGCTGCGAACGCTTTCCCCGTGCGCTGAACGCGGGACTCCTACCTCGCGCAAGGGTAACGAAATTCGTCCACGTCCACATAGCCGGCCTCTTGCGTCTCGTTCACCGTGTAGATGGCTAGCTTCGCGCCCAGAAAGGCGCCCACGTCGGTCACCTGGAACGGCGCTCCCAAGCCCGTGAAGCCCACGCCATCGGAGCTGAACTGAAACATGGCGACGCCGGCGGCCGCCCAAGAGCTCCGCAGCCACACGGTGGTCACCGTCGAGGGCAGCGGGGGGCCAGCGGTAACCGAGCCGTTCGAGTCAAAGAGAAGACGCCGCACACCCTGCGCC
>JALYHV010000370.1 GCA_030776205.1 Myxococcota bacterium
TCCTCCGGCGGCGCGGACGGCGGCACGTCTGTCCGAGGCGCAGCGGTGGATCACGTCCCTCGCGCCGGTCGCGCTGGCTCGCTCGGTCCGCGCCGTCGCCGCGGTGCCCCTCCTCGGCCGCGCACACATGCCTGCGTGGGGCGCGCTCGCGTTCGAGTCGAGCGGTAAGCTGCTCGTGCACACGCGATCGGGCGTGGTCCGCGTAGACCCGGACGCCGGCGACGAGCAAGACGCCGACGGCGTTTCCGAGTGGCGCACCGCGGTTGCGTCGCCCGACGGGACGATGCGCTGGATCGAGACGTACGACCCGTGTGACGGGCTGCCGCTGCACGCGACGTTCTCCCCCCCGAGCGGGGACGACCTGCGCGACGTCGTGCTTCCGGTCGCGCCGCAGCTTGGGGATCATTGCGATGGGGCGCGGGGCGCGCCCGCCCGCGCGCTTGCCGTCGCGTGGGGTCCCGCCGGGTTGCAGGCCATCGTCGAGGGCGATCCGGTCCTCGTCTCGCCGGATCTCGTGCACGCCTCGGAGCTCGCCGCGTTTGTCGATCAACCGGCGGTCCCCGGTGCGCCGCGTTCCCCTGACGGGCGGCTACTCGTCGTGCCGACCGGCGCCGGTCTCTTCGTCCGCGGACCGGAAGGCGCGCGCCTGCTGCGCGCCTCCGAGCTCGACGGCACCTACGCCGAGCTACGGGACTGCGCGGTCAGCAACGACGGCACGCACGTGGGTTGCATCCGCGATGGAAAGGCTTGGGTCGGCGCGTGGGGCGCCCCCTGAAGTCGCCGTACGTCCTTGGGGGGACGAGCCGTCACTTGCGGGTGCAAAGGACGTCCGAAACTTCACGCGTGCTCTGCAAACATTGGAGCGCGTGGTCGGCGCATCGAATGACGAGGACGCCGTGCGCGAGGAGCAGAGGCAGCGACGCGTCGGTCCGCCGCGCGACGGACTCCCTCGGCAGCTTCGCGTCGCATCCTTTCTCGAGGAGAATGTCGATGCGCCGCCCGCTGGAGATCACGTCCGTCTTTCCGACCGAGCGTAGCTGATCGGCGATCAGCTTGGCATACGCCGGGTCAGCCGGCGCATCGCTCGGCTGCGGCGCCTGCATGGCCGCCATGTACTGGATGGCCAAGAGCTGCACCTCCTGGGGCATCGTGATTTTCACCGTCGGGCTCGATGTCGGCACCGGACGAGGCGGCATGGTCCTCGTTGCGGCGACCGGGCTTGCAGCCGACTCGCTCGCAGGAGGCGCCGCGGGGGCCCTTGGCTCGCTGGCTGCCGCGTCTTCCGAGGGGTTGGAAATCGACGCGGTCGTCCCCTTGTCGCATCCGAGGAGGGAGGCCAGCGCGACGAGCAAGAAGCCACGGATCATCGCCACATTCTCGTACGGGACGACGCGGTGTGGAAGCAGGCAGGGCCCGTCGCCGTTTGTTGCGCGCAACACAGCGCCACGGTTCGCCCAGGACTTGCCAGCGAACTTGGCCCACCGACCTCACCCGCGCCGACAATGCGTCGCATGCATTTGCCCGGACGGCTGAGGGGCACCACGCTCGGTGATCTGCTCGGTGTGCTCCATAGGGCCGCCTGTAGCGGGACGCTCGAGGTCGTGGAAGATCGCGGCCGCACGCATCGGGTGCACCTCGCCCGAGGGCTCGTGGTGGCCGTGGAGATCGACGGAGCGAGCCCGTCGCTCGCCGAAATTTTACGGCGCGATCGCCTCGCCGACGACGACGTGCTCCGTCGCTCGCTGCTCCGCGCGATCGCCTCTCGTCGGCTGCACGGGCAAGTCCTCATCGATGACTTCTGCCTGTCGCCCGCGCTCGTCGGGACGGCCCTGCGCCGTCAGGTCGTCGCCCGTCTCGCCGTGATCGAGCAGCTCGCCGACGCGCGCCTCGCCTTTCGCGTCGCTCTCCGCCCGCCGCGCGGAGCGCTTCACGCGGAGCCCCTCCAGCCGCGCGAGTTCTTGCATGGACGGCGTCGTGCGCGAGAGCGCGGCGGCGTTCCGTGGCCGAGCACGGGGGCGGACGCATGGAGGATCCTCGGATTGCGTGCGGGGGCGGAGGTCTCCGAGATCAAGCGAGCCTACCGGCAGCTCGCGCGGTCGCTGCACCCCGATCTGCACCCGGCCGCGACGGACGAGGAGCGACGCGTGCTGCAGACGCGCTTCGCGGAGGCAACCGATGCCTACCGGGCGCTCGTAGCCTGACGCTTCCACGACGCCCACGACTCAGTGATTCTGGACGAGCGTCTGCAGCGCGAGCTTCGCTTCGGGAGCGTAATGCGAGTCCGGAAAGCGACGGAGGAGCGTTCGCCAGGTGTTCTTCGCGTCGTTGTACGCCTCTACCTCCGTCTGGCACAAGGCGAGCTGCTCGAGCGCGTCGTCCTGCACCTCCTTGTCGACGCCCTGCTCCGCGAGGGGCGCGAGGAGCGCGATGGCATCGCGCTGCTTGTGAAGCTTGCGATACGCACTGCCCAGCTCGAGTTTGGCTTGCGGCGCGACGGCAGCGGCGTCGTCATAGCGTAGCGACTCCTCGAACGCCGCCGCGGCCTCTTGCCAGCGCTGCAGCCGCGCGCTGTCGAGCCCCTGGAAATAGAGGAGCGTTGCCTGTTCTAGGCGCGCCTTGTCGACGGCGTCTTGCAAAAAAAGCGACTCGGCCTTCGAGAGCGGCTTGTCCTTGATCGTGGCCCACCCTTTGATGACATCGGCGCGTTTTCCTTCGCGCACGAGGTCGTAGAACTTCGCTGCCTCGAGCTCTGCCTGCCTCCGATCGGCCTCCCGCTGCTTGAGCTCTTCGCTCTCCTGGCGAACGTGGCTGTTCTCTTCGCGCAGGTGTTTGCTCGTTGCGTCGATCGCGTCGACCCGGGCGTCGACGGCGAACTTGAGGGCGGCGAACACGACGACGACAAAGACGACGTACGCCGTCGCGCTGTTCAACGTGATGCGTCGCTCGTACCCTTGCTGTCGCTTCGCGATCGATTTGATGTCCGCGGAGAGGGCGTTCGTCAGGTTGTTGGTCTTGATGACCAGCCCTCGTGATTCGATGATTTCGCGTTTGATGTCGCGCAACTCGTCGTCCGCTTCGTGCATCGGCAAACGCTCTACGCCCACCGCCGGGCCGCTCGCAAGCGGATCGTGGCGGGCTCCCGAGGCGGGGCCCGGCGGCGGGGGCGCACGAGCGCCTCACCCGAGGCGGTCCTGCTCGCGTGCCGCAAGATGCCCGCCTTCGGGCGCGGGAGGCTTATGAAGACCGGGTCGGCGCGCGCACCACGGCGGCGGACGTCGTGGCATCGTGGCGGCA
>JALYHV010000371.1 GCA_030776205.1 Myxococcota bacterium
GAACCCCCCCCCGCCTGTCCAACCCGCCGCGCGCGTAACCCCGGTGAGGTCCTTCCCGTCGACGACCCGGCGCAGGCGCGGAATGCAAAGCGCGTCGACGTGCGCCCCTTGTTCGATGCCAATCCAGCGGCGCCCCATCTTGTGGGCGACCGCCGCCGTCGTGCCGCTGCCGAGAAAGGCGTCGAGCACCCAATCGCCGGGGTCGGTCCCGAGCGAGAGAATGCGCGACACGAGCCTTTCGGGTTTCTTGTTCCGCACGAAGCGCGCGCCCCCTTCGCGAGCGATACCCTGGAAAGGGACGTCGTCCCAGACGTTCGTGAGCGGCTCGACCAGAACGCGCCGCCCGCCCTCGACAGCGACCTTGTCGGCGAGAAACAGCACGCGATTGCCGGCGCGAATGAGGAGGTCCTTGTGCTTGCGACGGACCAGGCGAAGGATAGTGCTCGGCTCGCGGCGCGACCTATCGATGAGGGCCCTCGCTTCGCGGCTCACGGCCTCGTACCGGGGCTGCGCGAAGCGGACCACCTGACCGGCATTGGCGACCGCATAACGCTCGATCTCCTGCCGCGACGCGCTCGGGCCCACTTCGTGGCGAGCTTGCGTCGCGAGCGAGGTGAAGCGCCAGCTCTCCGGCGGATCGTGCGGATTCGACAGCCACGTCGCGTAGGCGTCGTCATAGCCCTGGCGTTCGCGCATTAGTGGGTTGCAGCGCCAAAGCGCGCGTTCTTTGGCATAAACGAGGAGGAAGTCGGTCACATTGACGGGGCCGCGGTTCTTCGCCTTGTGCCCCGTTGCCGCGCTGCGCACCACGGTGATGGTCGATATCCGCTGCCTTCGGCCGAACACCTCGTCCATCACCGTCTGCAGCGTGCCGAGCTCGGTGTCGTCGATCTCGACGAACATCGCCCCGTCGTCGGACAGGAGCTCGCGCGCGACGACGAGCCGCTCGGCGATCATCGTTCGCCACGCGCGCGGGGTGAGCGTGTCCTCGTATTCGACGAAGCGCCGGCCGGAGTTGAACGGCGGATCGAAGTAGATGCAGCGAAAACGGCGCGCAAAGCCAGCGCGCGCAAGCCGGTGCATGCTCTCCAGGTTCTCTGCGTGAATGAGCGCGTTCTCGGCGCGCGGATCTCCGTACGAGCGCGAGGGGTCCGCGCGGAATGAGGAGCCCGAGCGGGCGTCGCCGGGGGGATGCTCGAGCGAACCGCTCACCGCGCGCCGGGAATCGGCACGACCGGCCCCTTTACCCATGGGTCCACGAGGCGCCGCCAGTTCGCTTCTGCCCCGAGCCCGGCCAGAACGCTGCCAAACCCCCACTGCAGGCGATTGACGAAGGTGAAGTCCGTCGGCATCCGTACGGGCGCGGGGAGGTTCGGCAGCTTTGCGTCTGGCTTGAAGACGATCTTGCTTCCGCCGCGGACGAGAAAGGCGACGCTCTCGCGCGCGAAGTCCTTCGTGTACTTGAAAGGAGCGTCCACGACGAGCGGGTGCAAAATGAGTTTGGTGTATTCGGTATAGAGCGCCCAGCTCTCTTGATCGGCCGGGTCGTACCCGAGCACCTCCACGCACGCGCGATAGAACTCGTCGATGTCCCCTCGCTGGAGCGCCGTCACGTAACGTTTCATCCCCTCCACGAGCGGGGTCGGCAGGCGCTTGTTGCACCCGAAATCGAGAAAGGCAACGCGACCTCCGCCGAGGAATCGGTAGTTGCCGGGGTGCGGATCCGCGTACAGGAGCCCGTGGCGCCAGAGCGCGCGGAACATGAAGCGGAACAGCGTCTCTCCGGCCGCGTTGCGATCGGCCTGCGAAGCGTGCTCGCAGAAGGTTGCGTAGTCGTCACCGCCGATGAGCTCCATCGTGAGCACGCGCTTGCTCGAAAGCGAGTGGAACACACGAGGTATGATCACCTCGTCGTCCCCCTGGTGAGCGCGACGAAACATGTCGGCAGCCTCCGCCTCTTGGGCGTAGTCGATCTCGGCGAGGAAGACGCTCCGGATCTCGTCGAGCGCTTCCTTGCTCTGGTACCTACGCCCGATGGGCGAGACGATGGACTCCATCATCGACAGACTCTTCAGATCGTTCTGGATGGCGCGGTCGATGCCCGGGTACTGCACCTTGACCGCGACGCGCTCTCCGCCTCTCGTCACGGCGCGGTGCACCTGGCCGATGCTCGCTGCGGCGAAGGGTTCGTCCTCCCATTCCGCGAAGATCTCGCGCGGAGGGCTGCCGAGATCCTCTGCTATCACCTTTACGGCCGCCTCCGGGGACAAGGGAGGCGCGTTCTGCTGGAGTCGCGAGAGCGCGCGCTGGAACTTGTCCTCGTAGCCCGGCGGCGCGAGACCGTCGATGTACGACGCCATTTGCCCGAGCTTCAGGGGCAGGCCCTTCATCTCCCCGAGCGTCTTGAGCATGGCGTCGGCTGTTTTCTTCGCGTCCTTGAGCAGACGCTGACGCGCCTCGGCGTCGTCCTCCGGCGTTCGTCGTCCCCCCATGGCCCGACGCATCGCCTCTGCCGCGATCGGCAACGCGCGCGGAGCCAGCGCGCCGAGGCGAGCGAGCCTTCCGATGCGCGAGACCGGCGGCGCGTTCGCGCGCGGCGGGCCTCCCTCGGGAGGAGGGGAAGACATGGGCCCATTCTAGACCATCGCGGGCGAGTTGGACCGGAAGGTGGCGACGCGGCCCCTCCTGCGACCGACCTTGGGGGCGCTTCGTCGACGTGCCGGGCGTGCCCCGAGACGCGTTTTGCGCAAAAGTGCTCCCGCTCTTGACCGTGCCCGAACCGAGGGACATGAAGGGGTCGGATGCAGGCCGCCTTCGTCCCCGCCGCCCTGCCACGCAGCTTTGGTCGCTACGTGCTCTTCGATTTCATCGGCAAGGGTGGCATGGCCGAGATCTACCTCGCGCGGCAGGCGACCGAGCTCGGAGCGCGCCGCTTGTGCGTGGTGAAGCAGATCCTCCCCGAGCTGGCCGGCGACACGAATTTCAGCGACATGCTCGTACACGAGGCCAAGCTCGCTGCGCGCCTCAGTCATGGCAACGTCGTCCAAGTCTTCGACCTCGGCCGCGACGACGAACGGCTCTACATCGCGATGGAGTACGTGGAGGGCTTCGACCTCAACGCCCTGCTCCGTCGGTGCTCGCGCGCCAAAGTGCCGCTGCCCTTCGAGCTCTCCGTCCACGTGGTCCGCGAAGCGCTGCGCGGTCTCGATTACGCGCACAGGCGCACGGATGACGACGGCGTGCCCCTCGGCATCGTGCACCGCGACGTCTCGCCGTCGAACCTGCTCGTGTCGTTCGAGGGCGAGGTGAAGGTGTGCGACTTTGGGATCGCGCGGGCCAACGAGGCCATCTCCGTCGATTGTGCGGCGCACGAGCTCGACGAAGCCCTACGCGGCAAAGCCGGCTACATGAGCCCCGAGCACGCCCGGGGCGAACCGATCGACGCGCGCGCTGACGTCTTCGCCGCCGGGATTGTCCTGTGGGAGCTCGTGTCCGGCCGCCGAATGTACAAGGCGACGGGAGGGGCCGAGGGACGCCGTGGCGACATACTCGAACAGGCGCGTCGCGCCGACGTGCCCGAGCTCGTGCTGGGCGAGCTGCCGGAGTGCGAGCGTTTGCGAGCCATCGTCACGAAGGCGCTCTCGCCTGATCGCGGGTCGCGCTACGCGTCCGCAGGAGCGATGCTCCGCGACCTCGACGACTACGTGGCCTGCGCGAGGCTCATGACCAGCCCGCTCCAGCTCGGCGACTGGTTGACGACGAAGTTCGGCGACGAGATCATCAGCAGGCGGCGCTTGCGGGAGCGCGCGGCGCTAGCCCTCGAGCGAGGTGCGCCCGCCATCCTAGAGCCCATTTCGCTCCTGCCGCTTCCGTCCGGCGGCTCCAGACTGGCAGAGGTCTCGGTGGACACACCGGCCCCCACGCTGCCGCTGTCACCGCCGGCCGGCCGGCGTGGGGTTCGATTAGGCGTTGCTGTGGCCATTCTCGCCCTCGTGCTGCTGTGCGCTTTCGCGATGCTCGTCGGACGCTGAGGGTTGGGCAGACCGCAAACGCCCCGATGCGTAGAGGCCTACGCGGTTCGCGATGCCCGCGCGCCCGATCACCTGTGCGGGAGCGCACTCTGGCGCTCGCGTCGCGGTGACCCGCTGCAGCGGCCTGCCTGCCCCGAGCGCCATCCCAAACACAAAGCACCCGCCGAAGAAGGTTACGGCAATCTGGCCACGCGTTCGTGACTCGTTCGTCAACCGGGTGCTTCCTTGTCGACATTGGCTCGCAACTTGCGTAAGAAGTCGTCGCAATCAAACACAGCCGATCGATGAGTCCCTCCGCAGTGGGGGAAGTCGGGTGGCCGGCCCGACGGGGGCAACGACGGGTTGCTTTATCAAGGAGAGCTTCCACATGCATAAGAAGAGACTGCTTGCACTAGCCGGAATTGGCGTCCTTTGGTCCTCAGCGGCGGGGATCGTCGGTTGCACGAGCGACGACACAACCACACACGCGGACTCTGGCACATCGGACGCCACCACGGTGACCGAGGGTGGCTCCTCCGGCGACTCGTCGACACGCGACGGGTCCGCCGCCGACGTGGCCGCGGACGCGGGCAGCGATGTCACGAGCGCAACGCCTGACACCGGCGTGGCCGACGCGGGTGATGCGGGGACCGACGGCGCCAGCGAGGCAACCGTCTCGACCCTCTACAGCCGCCTTGGTGGCCATGCGGGCATCCGCAGCGCGGTGAACCATATCGTGGCGCAAGAGCTACAAGATCCGCAGATTGTGTCGTACTTCTACGCGCAATTGTCGAGTCCGGTCCCGAGCACCTCGCCGACCGCAGAGCAAATCGAGGAGTGCCTCACCGACCAGCTCGGGTCGGCCGCAGGGGGCCCCGAGGTGTATCCGGCCACCGTCACCACGACGGACGCCGGTGTTGTGACGGTTACCGCGACCGACGCCGGCACGCTCACCGATGCCGGCCAAGCGACGTGGGTCTGCCGAGACATGAGGGCGCTCCACGCGCACCTCCACATCTCGAGCGGGACGTTCGACCGCTTCGTCAATATTGCCGCTGCCGAGCTCACTATGCTGGGCGTCAGCCCGACCGACATCGCGACGATTGGTACGGTCCTCGGAGGAACGAAGACGGCCATCGTGGATCCGGCGCTCGCGGACGCGGGCTTGCTTTGCTTCCCCGGCCCGCTGCCTGATGGCGGTGCCCCCAACTGCTCCGTAGCTGAGGGCGGAGCCGAGGCCGGCCCCACCGATGCGGGCGGGCAGTAAGCGCGGCGTGGTCGGCGCGGCGAGCACTCTCGCCGCGGCGACTGCCCTTGTCGGAATCCTCCACGCGCCATTTGCGCGCTCGCTGCTTATGCGAGCGGGCGGCTGCCCAATGGGTGGCGCGCGAATGACAGCTACCGAAATGGAAGCGGGGCGCCGCCGCGCCGTGCAAATGGAGCGGGGAGTCATGCCAGCGCCGGCCCGCCCGGCCCTTGGATTCGTCCTTGAAAAGACCACCCTCGCCGATGTGCGCGGGTGGGCGAAGGACCACGGGCTCTCCTGCGAGGAGCCCCACCCCGGTCTCGTCGCATGCAGCCACGTGCCGGCGGCGTTCTTGGGTTTGTCGTCCCGCGAAGCACCGGTGGATGAGCTTGCGCTCGGATTCAACCAACGTAACGTCCTCGTCAACGCGACCACGTTTCGTTCGCGCCTGACTCCGGACGCGGCAGCGAACGCAGCGCGCGAAATCGTGTCGGTGCTCATGTCGGCGCTAGGCCCTGCCGAGACACGAGCCGGCGCGTTCGATGCCGAGCACATCGCGCAGGAGCCGGCGGCCAGCGTTGCCGTCGTGTCGTATCGCTACACGGACTATATCGCCTCGGTGAGCGCCATGAACATGGCTGGCGGCGCCACGCTTCGCGAACAGTACATGTCCGCCAACGACTGACAGTCCCGGCCGATTCGGCCGAGCGCCTATCTCGTCGAGGTAGACGTCGGCCGAACCGAGCCAGGCACGCATCTCATTGAGATAGACGTCGGCCGAACCGAGCCAGGCGCGCATCTCATTGAGATAGGCGTCGGCCGAACCGAGCCAGGCACGCATCTCATTGAGATAGGC
>JALYHV010000372.1 GCA_030776205.1 Myxococcota bacterium
CTCGGCTGCTCCGGCGGCAGCGTCCGACGTGATCAAAGTCGGCATTTTGCACTCCCTGTCCGGCACGATGGCGATCAGCGAAACGTCGCTGAAAGACGTCGCGCTCATGACCATCGACGAAATCAACGCCAAGGGCGGTGTGCTCGGCAAGAAGCTGGAGGCCGTCGTCGTGGACCCGGCCTCGAACTGGCCACTGTTCGCCGAAAAGGCGCGCGAGCTGCTCCAGAAGGACGCGGTCTCCGCGGTGTTCGGCTGCTGGACCTCCGTGTCGCGAAAATCGGTGCTCCCCGTCTTCGAGGAGCTGAACGGGTTGCTGTTCTACCCCGTGCAGTACGAGGGCGAAGAATCGTCGTTCAACGTTTTCTACACGGGCGCCGCGCCCAACCAGCAGGCGATTCCTGCGGTCGAATATCTCATGGCCGAAAAGGGCGGCGGCGCAAAGCGGTTCGAGCTGCTCGGCACGGACTACGTCTACCCGCGGACGACGAACAAGATCCTCCGGTACTTCTTGCACTCCAAGGGAGTCTCCGACGACGACATCCACGAGGAGTACACGCCCTTCGGGCACAGCGACTACCAGACCATCGTCGCCAATATCAAAAAGTTCGCCACGGGCAAGCGGACGGCGGTCATCTCCACCATCAACGGTGACTCGAACGTGCCCTTCTACAAGGAGCTCGCCAACCAAGGGCTCCACGCGGAGGACATTCCGGTCGTCGCCTTCTCGGTCGGAGAAGAGGAGCTGCGTGGAATCGATACAAAGCCTCTGGTCGGCCACTTGGCCGCGTGGAATTACTTCATGTCCATTCCGACTCCGGAGAACAAGGCCTTCATCGACCAGTGGAAGGGCTACGTTAAAGCGAAGAACCTTCCCGATGGCGAGAAGCGGGTCACCAACGATCCCATGGAGGCCACGTACATCGGCCTCCACATGTGGGCCCAGGCGGTCGCGCAGTCGGGCACCACGAACGTCGACGCCGTGCGACAGGCGCTCGGCTACCAGGTGTTCCGTTCACCGTCGGGCTTCGACATCACGCTCGACGCCAAGAACCACCACCTCCACAAGCCGGTCTTCATTGGCGAGGTGACGGCAAACGGGCAGTTCCAGGTCGTATGGAAGTCCGATGGCCCGATTCGCGCTCAGGCGTGGAGCCCGTTCATCCCGGAGAGCGCGAAGAAGGTAGCCGACTGGACGTATCCGTGGGTCTGCGGCAACTGCACCGAGCCGAAGTACGCCGGGGTACCCGGCCCCATGGCGAAGCGCTGAGGAGCGCTCGCGGCTCATCCCGACTCCGTTGAAATGAACATGGCACCACTCTCGCGCGCGTGGCCCTTCTGGGTCTTGGCGGCTGCGGCCGCCCTCATGCTGCTCTTCATTGGGAGCGCGCGCGCCGAGAGCGGCGCCTTCGAGCAGGGTCTGGCCGGTCTATCGCAGCCCTCCACGGAAGGCGTAGCGCACGCCGTGGAGGTGCTGGGCACGTGCGGCGACGAGCGCGCGCTCGGTGTGCTGGAAGCGCTGCGCGACGGCGACCTTACGGTAACCGACTCGGGAAGAGTCTACCTCCGCGACCATGCAGGGGTCGTGCGGGACGTCATCACGGGGACGGCGTCCGGGGCCGACGCGGGCCATCCGCCGAGCTCGAACAACGCCGTACGCCGGGTGCTCGCGCCGCTCGTTGCGCGACTCGAGCTCGGGTCGCGGAGCGCAGAGGTGCGCCTCGCGGCGATCGATACACTGGCGAAGCGAGACAGCGACGAAGACGCGCAAGCATTGCACGCCGCGCTCGAGCAAGAGAAAGACGGGACGGTCCGGCGCGCCATCGTGGCGGTCCTTGCGGAACGAGATCTCGCAAGCGTCGACGTGGCACGACGACTCGGCGCGGTGAAGGCTATCCAAGACTCCGGGTCGGTTCGCTTTCGGCCCAAGTTGAGAACGCTGACCACGGCGGGGCCGGACGGCTCCTATCCCGAGACGGACGCGGGCGTGCGGGCCGCGGCCGAGCGCGCGCTCACGGCGCTCGATAGAAAGCAGCTACTCGTCGACAGAACAGCCGACCTGATTTACGGAATGAGCACCGGGAGCATTTTGCTGCTTTGCGCGCTGGGGCTCGCCATCACGTTCGGCGTGATGCGCGTCATCAACATGGCGCACGGCGAAATGCTCATGATCGGCGCGTATGCCACTTACGCTACGCAAGTGTTTTTTCGATCGCACTTCCCGGAGCACGTCTCCCTCTATTTGGTCGCGGCCGTCCCGGTCGCCCTGCTTACCTGCATGGCGCTCGGGGCCTTGCTGGAGCGAAGCGTCATCCGCTTTCTTTATGGTCGGCCGCTCGAGACCCTTCTCGCGACGTATGGACTTAGCCTGCTGCTCATCCAGTCCGTTCGGTCCATCTTCGGTGCACAGAACGTCGCCGTGGAAAACCCGCGCTGGCTGGCGGGTGGCACCGAGATATTCGACGGTGTCGTCGTTCCTTACAATCGCGTCGCGGTAGTACTCTTCACCGCCGTCGTCGTGGCGTTCATCGCCTTCGTTCTGCGCGGCACCTCCCTCGGCCTCGCGGTCCGGGCGGTCACCCAGAACCGCGCCATGGCCGCGTGCATGGGAATTCGCACCGCGCGGGTCGACACCTGGACCTTCGCGCTCGGCTCCGGCGTCGGAGGGCTCGGCGGCGTGGCGCTCTCTCAGCTCGGAAATGTCGGGCCCGATCTAGGCCAGAGCTTCATCGTCGATTCCTTCCTCGTCGTGGTCTTGGGCGGCGTAGGCAAGCTGGTGGGCAGCGTCCTCGCGGCGTTCTCGCTGGGCATACTCAGCAAATTTTTGGAGCCCATCGCCGGCGCGGTGCTCGGCAAAATTGTGGTGCTGATGGCGGTGGTGTTGATCATCCAAAAGAGGCCGCAGGGGCTCTTCTCGAATCGGGTGCGCGGGGTGGAAACGGCATGACGGCCGCCTCTACCAGCGGGGAATACGCGCGCGCCTCGAGCCGCTGGGACGTGGGACTTGCGGTGATCGTGTGCGGGGTCGTGGCGCTGCTCGTGCCGCTCCTCAACACGTTGCCCGCCGAGAGCAGCGCTTTGCACGTCTCCGAGTTCGCGGTGACGCTGGTCGGCAAGCTCACTTGCTATGCCATCGTCGCGGTCGCCATGGACCTCGTGTGGGGCTACGCCGGCGTCCTCAGCCTTTGTCACGGCCTCTTCTTCGCGCTCGGCGGGTACGCCATCGGAATGTACTTGATGAGGTCCATCGGCACGGAAGGAATGTACCGGAGCAGCCTGCCCGATTTCATGGTGTTCCTCGATTGGAAGGCTCTGCCCTGGTACTGGCAGGGCTTCGATCACTTCGGGTTCGCGATGACGATGGCGCTCGTCGTGCCGGGCGTGGTGGCCTACGTCTTCGGCTTCTTCTCATTTCGGTCACGCATCGGTGGCGTGTACTTTTCCATCATGTCGCAGGCGCTCACCTATGCCGCGATGCTGCTCTTTTTCCGCAACGCGACAGGGTTCGGCGGGAACAACGGGCTGACCGACTTCAAACGAATACTGGGCTATTCGCTGCGTGAGCCGAGCACACGTGCCGCCCTGTGCGCGCTCAGCGGCGCGGGCCTCGCCGTCACTTACACAATTTGCCGGCTGGTGGTCGGCTCGCGTGCCGGCCGCGTCATCACGGCGATGAGAGACGCCGAAGCGAAGGTGCGGTTCTGCGGCTACGATCCGGTCGCCTACAAGCTTTTCGCGTGGACCCTTTCCGCGGTGTTCTGCGGGCTGGCCGGGGCGCTCTACGTCCCGCAGGTCGGCATCGTCAACCCCAGCGAGATGCAGCCGTCGAGCTCGGTCGAAATCGCGATTTGGGTCGCGGTCGGCGGCCGGTCCACGCTCGGCGGCGCGATCGTCGGAGCGTTCCTGGTCAACTACGCAAAGAGCTGGCTTACGGTCGCGCTGCCCACGGTGTGGCTCTATTTGCTCGGGGGCCTGTTCGTCGTCGTTACGCTTCTCCTCCCCGGCGGCATCGTTCAAGCCTTCGCCACCATCCGACGTGGCCGTGTGGTCGTTCAGGGACTGCTCGCCAGGCGGTCCGCCTCGCGCGAGAGCTTGCCTGCCGGCGTTCCGGTCGTCCGCGAGGAGCGGCAGCCGTGAACCCGCTCCTCCACGTCGAGAAGGTCACCGTGCAATTCGATGGCTTTCGCGCGCTCGACGAGCTGACACTGTTGCTCGAGCCGGGCGAGCTTCGCTGCATCGTGGGCCCGAACGGCGCAGGTAAGACGACGCTGATGGACGTCATCACGGGAAAGACCCGGCCCGAGTCGGGGACGGTGCGGTTCGCGCAACGGGACATCACACGAATGACCGAGCACGCCATCGTCGCGCTCGGCATCGGGCGCAAGTTCCAGCGGCCGACGGTTTTTCCCGGCCACTCCGTTTACGAGAACCTCGAGCTCACGACCCGCGGCAGCAAGCGCGTGTTCCGCACCCTTTTTGCGCGTCTCTCAAGCGAGGACCGCATTGCCATCGAGAGCACGCTGGAGCTCATCGGTCTGTCCGATCATCGGAGCCGACCCGCAGGGCTGCTCTCGCACGGGCAGAAACAGTGGCTCGAAATCGGAATGCTCCTCATGCAACAACCAAAGCTCCTGCTGGTCGATGAACCGGTCGCTGGCATGACGCAGGCCGAGATCGAGCGTACGGCGCAAATCCTCGCGTCGCTCGCCGGGGCGCACACCGTCGTCGTCGTGGAACATGACATGGACTTCGTGCGAAGCATCGCGCGGACTGTGACTGTGCTGCACGAGGGGCGTGTGCTTGCAGAGGGAAGCATGACCGACGTGCAGAACGACCCCCGAGTCATCGAAGTGTACTTGGGGGCCTGACGTGCTCGAAGCGCACGAGCTTCAGCAGTACTACGGCGGCAGTCACACGCTGCGCGGCACGTCGATTTCCGTCCCCGATGCCTGCTGCATATGCGTGATGGGTCGGAATGGAGTCGGGAAGACGACGCTGCTACGCGCAATCATGGGCCTCGTCGCGGTGCGCTCGGGCAGCGTGCGATTTGGCGGCCGCGAGCTCCTCGGAACGGACGCGAGCGAACGAGCACGCGCCGGAATCGGGTACGTGCCGCAGGGGCGCGAGATTTTTCCCGAGCTCACGGTCGAAGAGAACCTTCGAATCGGGCCGCTCGCCCGCCACCCCCGCTACGATGGAAAGCGCGACGGGCGGGACATTCCTGACCTGGTCTTCCGGTTATTTCCGGTGCTCCGAACGATGATGCGTCGGCGAGGCGGGAACCTGTCAGGAGGTCAGCAACAGCAGCTAGCCATCGCGCGCGCGCTGACCTTGAGGCCCACCTGCGTGCTCCTCGATGAGCCGACGGAGGGCATCCAGCCGAGCATCGTGCACGAGCTCGGCGACGTGATTCGACGCCTCCACGAGCAGGAGAATGTTTCGGTGCTCCTAGTCGAGCAAAAACTTCCGTTCGCGCGGCGGGTGGCCGAACGATTCTTCTTGATGGACCGCGGCGCGGTCGTTGCGGCGGGCGACATGGATGCGCTCTCCGATGACTTGGTTCGGAGATACCTGGCCGTTTAAGTCGCGCCGGCACGCCGCGACGCATTGACGGGAGCAATTGTACCCTTCACGGTGGTCTGCTCATGCCGAACCTGCTCGCGATGTCGTTCGAGGGGGAGCTCGCACCATCCTTTGATCTGCGCTGCTTGCGTTCGGGCGACACCTTACCCGATGGCTGGGGGCTTGGTTATTATCCGGCGGGCGAGCCGTCTGCCTCCGTCCTCAAGGAGCCTGCGCCGCCACGTGGCAGCATTCGTGGCGAGCTCGTCAAAGCGTGGGAGCACCTCGAGTCTTCTCTCTTCGTGCTCCATGTTCGCACGGCGACTTGGGGCCCGAACACCGACGCGAACACGCAGCCATTCGTGCGTAGCTGGGGCGGGCGCGAATGGATGATTGGGCACGCGGGCAGTCTTTCACGGACGCTGGAACCCGGAACGGACCCACGGTTCGAACCGGTCGGCGCGACCGACACGGAGCGCGTGTTCTGCGTCCTTTTGGAGCGCATTGCGTCGCGCGGTTGGCGTTCGCTCGCCGACAGCGACATCGCCGTGATCCACGGCTGGCTGATGGATTTGAACGGATACGGTTCGTTGGACCTCGTGCTCTGCGACGGCGGTCATTTGCTCGCCTACGCCGACCGGTTCGGGCCAAACACGCTTCACCTCGGCGAGCTGCTCCCGCCTTACGCGGACCTAGTCATCGGTGACGCAGACGTCCGGATCGATCTGACGAGTCGTGGCAAAACCGGGAGAAAGGGCGTCCTCATCGCATCCGAACCGCTCCGCAGCGAAGGGACGGCGCTCTTTTCCTCGTGGCGTCCGCTCCGAAACGGCGAGATCGTTCTGGTGCGCCAGGGAGCGATCGTCGGCGGCGCGGTCACAAACGTGCCGAAGCCGGAGGTCGGCAAGGAGGCGGCGCAGCTGCCGGCTTCGCGCGCTCGTCGCCGCCAGACGGCCGTCACGACACCAACTCGCCTCGCCGTCTTTCATCGGACGTCGTACAGCTATTTGCACGCCGTTGAGCGAAGCACGCATCTTCTGCGCCTCGTCCCAGCGCACGACCGGCTGCAAACCGTCCTCGAATCGGAGGTGACCGTCTCGGTACCGGGGCGCTGGCGCGACTTCGACGACGTTTTCGCGAACCGTGCGCGGCGCGTCGATATCGACACGCCGTATCGCGAGCTATCCATCGTCTCACGCTCCAAGGTGGAGCTACTCGACACCGACCCGCTCGGGTTCGGGCTACGGCGGACGCGCACCACCATCCCGCTCGTGTGGATGCCGTGGCAGCGCGCGATGCTGGAGCCGTTTCTCCTCCCTCCGGAGCTGCCGGAGAGTCAGCTCGACGAGCTAGTCGATTATGCCATGCGGTTCGTCATGCGGAACGATGGCGACCTGCTCGACACACTCCTCGACCTGAACGACGCGATTCACCGCGAATACGTTTATGCGCAGGGGGCGACGACCCTGAGCACCAGTGCGTTCGACGTATACGCCGCAAAAAGAGGGGTCTGCCAAGACTTTGCGAATCTGTTCATTTGCCTGGCGCGCCTGATGAGCATTCCGGCCCGGTACGTCTGCGGATACCTCTTGACGGCACCCAAGGATCCCAACAGCCGCCAAGCCGAGGCGTCGCACGCGTGGGTACAGGTGTACTTGCCCGAAGTGGGCTGGCGCGGTCTCGACCCGACGAACGGCGTCGTCACCCACACGCGCCACGTGCGCGTGGCCGTGGGTCGAAATTACATCGACGCTACTCCCACGTCTGGGACCATCTACGTGGGGGGCAGTTCGGAGGCGCTAGACGTCGAAGTCCGAGTCGAGGTGGCGACGTGACCGCGGGTCATTGAGCGGCCACGCCCGCCTTCTCCGGAAGCTCGCCGGTGTCGGAGCGGACTGCGAAGAACGCCTCGTGGATGGCCTCCCCGACGTCGTTGAGCTTCGACTGGAGTCGATCGAGATGCCCGTGCAGCCCCTCGGCCAGGATCTCCTCGATGATCGCGAACTCGTACTCCGCGCCGAGGCGCCCCAAGCGTCGCTCCGGCAAGGTTTCGCCGGCGTCTAGGGGCGTTCCCGTGACTGCGCGCAACGACTGCTCTGCGTCGTTAAGGCAATACCGCACCGACCGCGGGAACATCTTTTCGAGGAGGAGGAATCCCATCACCGGCGTGTGCGCGATCTGGCCGTAGCGTTTGCGGTACATCTCGAGCGCGCTGACCGACCGCAGCAGGGCCGAGAGGTTGCTTTCGTCGAGGCTTCCCGCGAGCTCGGTCGGGCGGGCGCGCTGGAGCGCCAGCTTCGCGTCGACAATCCGGCTGGTCTGATCTGCACGCTCCAGTAGCCTGCCAAGCCGTCCGAAGTGCCACCCTTCGCCGTGCGTCATCGTCAGGTACGTGATGCCCACGAAGAGATGGGTCGCCTGTTTGACCTCGCTCAAGAATTCGTGCGGGTCGTCCACGACCATCTCGCTGGCTGCGGCTTCACGCACCAGGAGATAGGACTTGTTGATCTGTTCCCACATCTCCGACGAGATGACCTCCCGCACGGAGCGTGCATTCTCGCGGGCGGCGCGCAGGCACGATAGGATAGAGTTCGGCGAATCGCTGTCGAACGTCAGAAACCTCACGACGCCGTCGCGCGTCGCCGCGCCATAGCGGGCGGCGTACAACGAGTCTTCACCCGTGGCTCTCACGACACCCGCCCACGGGTCGCCCAGCGGGTCCGGGAGATCGAGCATGACCTGCAGGCTGACGTCGAGCAGTCGAGCGACGTTCTCCGCCCGCTCGGTGTAGCGGCTCATCCAACAAATGGCCTCGGCGACCCGGCTAAGCATCGTCAGCCTCCGCCGCCAGCGGCGCTCGGGGCAAGCACCCAAGTGTCCTTGCTGCCACCGCCCTGGGAAGAGTTGACCACGTACGAGCCCTTTTTCAATGCGACGCGCGTGAGACCCCCCGGTAGAACGAAGATGCCTTCGCCGTGAAGGATGTATGGGCGCAAATCGACGTGACGCCCTTCGAGCGAGCTCTCGATGAGCGTTGGAGCGCGCGAAAGCGCGAGCAAAGGCTGCGCCACATAATTGCGCGGGTTGGCGCGTATCCGCTCGGCGAAGGCGACTCGATCGGCAGCGGAGGATTGAGGCCCCATCAGCATCCCGTAACCGCCGGACTCGTTGGCCGCCTTGACGACCAGCTTGTCGAGGTTGGCCAGGACGTGCTGGCACTGCTTCTCGTCGAAGCAAACGAAGGTGGGCACATTTGGCAAGATGGGATCCTCGCCCAAATAGTAGTGAATGATGGCTGGCACGTAGGCGTAGATCACTTTGTCATCAGCCACGCCCGTCCCCGGCGCATTGGCTAGGGTCACGCGCCCGGCGCGCACGACCTCCATGAGCCCAGGAACGCCAAGCATCGAATCGCTTCGGAAGACCTTCGGGTCGAGAAACGCGTCGTCGATACGACGGTAGATCACGTCGACGCGCGACAACCCGCGCGTAGTCCGCATCCAGACCAAACCGTCGCGAACCGACAGGTCACGCCCTTCGACGAGCTCGATGCCCATTTGCTGGGCCAAGAACGAATGTTCGAAGTAGGCCGAGTTGTAGATACCAGGAGTGAGGAGCACGACCGAGGGCGAGGCGACGTCGCGGGGCCGGACGTGCTGCAACGTCTGCAGTAGACGGCTGGGATAAATGTCGACGGGGCGCACCCGAGATGCCTCGAAGACGCGCGGGAACGTGCGTTTCATCACCTGGCGGTTCTGCAGCACGTAGGACACGCCCGAAGGACAGCGCATGTTGTCCTCGAGGACGTAATAGCGGCCGTCCCCGGCGCGCACGAGGTCCGTGCCGCTGATGTGGCACCACACCCGTCGAGGCGGATCGAGGCCTCTGACCTCAGGCATGTACGAAACCGCGGTCTCGACCAGCTCGCGCGGGACGATGCGATCCGCCAGGATGCGCTGATCGTGGTAAACGTCGTCGATGAAAAGGTTCAGCGCGAGCGCGCGCTGGGCGAGGCCCCGCTCGAGCACCTGCCATTCAGCCGCGGGCACGATGCGCGGGATCATATCGAACGGAAGGATTTTTTCGACGCCGTCCTCGTGACCGTACACGTTGAACGTGATGCCCATGTGAAGTAGTGCGCGCTCGGCTGCGCGCTGGCGACGCAGCACGTCGTCCTGCGGGATCGTCGCAAGTGTGCGTGCAAGCAACGCGCACCCGGCGCGGGGTTGACCCTCGCCATCGAACATCTCGTCGTAGAAAGGACTGGCTTCGTAACGATCGAACTTCATGGACCTCGTCCCAAAACGGCACTCCACGGTGGCAGGAGCCAAGGACCCGTAGACGTTGCGGTAGCATGCTCGACGTTTCCGTCACGTTTCTCCTCGGCGTGACGAGGGCCGCGGCCGCTCGCGGCGGCCGGCAGCCGCACACGCAGCGAATCCGTGCGAAACGTCGGCGGAGGGGGGCGTGCAGTGGGCATACGTGCGGCGCCCGATGGTAGCCGTCCAATGCGCATCGAGGAAGCTTCGCACGCAGCCGAAACGAACGGCCCCCTGCGGAGGCGTAGCAGCTACCCATCCCAGCCCAGTTGCAAGTGCGGCAGTCACGCTGCGAAGGAGCGTATGCGGCACTTCCTATTTACCAATAGATGCAATTAGCGGAGCTCGGGATCCCTGCATGTATCGAACATTCATCGGTACGAAATGAACGTGACACTTTTTCTCGGTTACGACGCAGGCACGAGGACGAGGCTGGCATGCCCCCCCGCAACGGGGCCGGTTGCAGTGTTCGTCTTGAACGAAGAACAGGAGCGTCGGAATGACCCGAAGAAGAGCCGGATCGCGGTCGGTAGGCACGCTGGTGATGGCGGCATCTGTGCAGTTCTCCCTGGCTGGAGCGGCGTGGGCACAGTCGGCTCC
>JALYHV010000373.1 GCA_030776205.1 Myxococcota bacterium
GCGCTCGCGGCGCACGCGGCGCGTTGCGAGGCGATGGCCGTCTTCCACGGCGTGGCCCAACCGCTTCACGTGGCCGTTTGAGCGGCATGAAGCGCGAGCGCGTCCGCGGCCGCTACCGAGACCAGCGCGCGATGTACTCTTCGAAGTCGAGCTTTCGCCGCGCGCTCGCGCTGGTCATCGTCCGCACCTGGCCGAAATGCGCGCGCTCGGGCCAGGGTCTATCATGCAGCCCGAAGCACCACGACACGTTCGCGTACCCGTTCGGGTCCCGGCCATCGAGCGCCCATTTGTCGTTGAGGTGCATCATTGCGGCGTGGGCCGCCTCTGGATTTCGCATCCAGGTGATGGGCAGCTTTCCCCAGAGCATGCGCGCATACGATTGAATGACGCCGGTGGCGCGCAGCTCGCGCATCGTCGCGTTCCAGAGGTCGTCCGGCGAGCGGGCTTGCTCGAGATCGTCGAGGGAGAGGTCCGCGTAACGGGGGTCGCGCTCGTGGGCTTTGAGGGTAGCGCGAGCCCACGCCGGCAGCGCGCTCCAGTGCGCGTGGTCGAGGCGCGCGCGCGAAAAGTTGAACGAGAGCGCGCGGCGCACCAGGAGCTCCTCGAGAAAGACGTCGAGCCCCGGACCGTTCGCCCACGCGCGTGCTTCGAGCGCGACGCGTCGCGCGCTCACCATCCCGAAATGCAGGTACGGTGAGAGTCGGCTCGACGCCGGCCGCGCTCCGTCCGACCTAGAAGGATCGTTGTGATCGGTGTCGTAGGTCGCGAGGGGCCCCCGCACGAACACGCGGAGTCGCCTCGCCGCCTCGCTCGAGCCACCGGGGCTGTGCGCGGCCGCCGGTACGCCGTGGTCGATTGCGCAGGAAGCGACGAGGTCGTCGAGGGAGGCGCGCTCCAGGTCCAGGCTCTCGAAGGGTAAGTCTAGCCGCTTGGGCGCGGCTACACGTGCTGGGGGCTCGTGGAGCGGGCGCAGCCACGTCGCGAGCGCGCCCATCACCTTGGGGCGGATGGTTCGCGCCGCCGTCTCTTGCTTGGCGAGGAGCGCCATGGGAACGACAGCGCAATCGTCGATGACGACGAAAGCGCACGGCGCGCGGCGGGCTGCCGCGGCGTTTTGGGCTGGCACGATGAAGGCGGGGAAATCGTCCGAGACGATCATCGCCGCGCGCGCAGCGAGCTTGGCAACGACGTGGCGCGCCTCGTCGCGCTTCCTCGGCAAGAAGAACACATGCGCGATGCCCCGCGCGGCCAGCTGCGCCGCCGTGTCACGGGCGCCTTCGAGGACAAAGCGGTGAATTCGATCGCTCGCGTGGGGGTAGTCTGGACGCAGCGCCTCGTAGACGACGCAGGGTAGGCCGAGCTCGTTGGCGCGTTCCAGGGCCCAAGCGAGCGCCGCGTTGTCGGTCGCGCGCCGGAAGACTTGCGTCCAGTAGAGGACGAACTCGCCGCGCGGCGCGACCGGTCGATCATTGAGCCTGCGAATTCGCGGATCGTCGGCGTGAAATTGGAGATCCGTCATGTCCCGCTTCCCCGTCGTCGCTCCGCCCGCTTCGGTTGCGGGCCTGGACGGCCGTTTCGACCCGCTCGACACCTCACCACCTCATGGCGCGGGAGGCGGCTGCGGCATCTCGGGTTCCTTGTCCCGGCGCTTGAGCAAGTACGCGATGGGGATGGACGCAAAGTAGAGACCGATGAGCGCGGCGCTCACCGCGATCTGGCTGGTCACCTCCGGCCCTGGCGTCGCGATCGCGCCCACGATGAACGCGAGGATCGTCGCCCATCGGCCGAACTTGAGGAGCTGGGCCGGCGTGACGATGTTCGCGAGGACGAGGAAGGCGATGAACAGCGGGAGCTCGAAGACCGCCCCGAACGAGAGAAGAAAACGCGTCGTAAAGTCGAGAAAAAACTCGAGTGTTACGATCTGCGTCAGCTCGACACCGTCGCGCACCGGCCCGAGCAGCGAGAGAAAGTAATTGAACGTGAAAGGGAACGCGACGTAGTACGCGAACGCTACGCCGGAGAGAAACAGCCCCGAAGAAAAGAACACGAACGGGAAAATGAGGCGCTTTTCTTTGTGGTAGAGCCCAGGCGAGATGAACGACCAGAGCTGGTAAAAGATGATTGGCGCCGAGCAGATGACGCCGGCCGTAAGCGAGAGCTCGAGGTAACCGAGGAAGGCGTCGGCCGGCGCGAGCGTCTGGAGAACGAGCTCCTTGTGAAAATGCTCCATCCACGTCCGCTGATACGGAGTCACCAGCCACGCGAGGAGGCTCGTGCGGACGAACCACGCCACGCACGTCGTGACCAGCACCCCGGCCGAGGCCTTGATGATGCGCCTCCGGAGCTCTTCGAGGTGCTCCCAGATCGTCATGCGAACGTCGGTCGCCGGTTCGTTACCCGAGCTCGACCCGCTGGGCGGCTCGCCGGCCGGACCGGCGGGCCCCGTAGTCTCCGGCGAAGCGAGCGGCAGCACGGTGGGCTCGGGAGGCGCGGGCGCGGCGGTGCTCATAGCGCTGTTCGCGGTGTGCGAGTCGAGCTCGGCGCGGGCACGTTCGACTCGTCGCCCGTGTACACGGCGTCGCACGCCAGCGGAGACTCCGGAAGACCGCCTTCGTACACCACGGCGGTCTCCGGCAAGGCGCCGTACGAATCGGGTCCTTCCGTGGGATACTCGCGGGCCCGGTTCACGATGAGCAACGGCGCGGCCGGAAGTTGCGGAGGCACATAAGGGCTGTAGGGGCTCGCGGGAATGTCGCGGGTGTCGTTCAACTGGCCGAAGCGCGCTGCCGCCGCGGTCGAACGGACCGCCGAGACCACGCCGGCGATCTCTCCGCGTGCGAGCTTTCGAATTTCGGCGATGTCGCGGTCGATGCCTTCGGTGCGGAGCACCTCGTCGATCCCGCTCTTTTCGCGCATCTCGAAGGCGAGGTTACGAAGACGTCCGGCCACTTGCCCCGCCTTTCGCAGGTAGCGGGGCAGCTCCTTCGGCCCGAGCACGACCACTGCTACGATGAGCAAGACGAAGAGCTCGCCGAAGCTCAGGCCGAACACCGCTGCAAGGTAGCACGGCGCGTGGTAATCGGAAGACCGCGTGCTCGCCCTTCAATCGTTGACCCCCGAAGCGCTGTCCCGCGCGTGCGGGCTCAATGGCCACGAAGGGCGCAAGATAATCGCCGCCGTTCACCGCGGAGATTGGACGGACTCGGGCCCATCGAAGCCGCTCCAGGGCGTGCGCCGGACCTCGCTCTCGGCCGTGGCGGCCGCGTCGCATGTGCCGGTGCTCGAGATTCGATCGGCCCGGCGAAGCGCCCTCGATCCCTTCGTGAAGCTCGCGCTGGCTACGGCGGACGGACACGTCATCGAGGCCGTGCGGATTCCACTCGAGCGTGCGGGGCGGTTCAGTGCGTGCGTGAGCTCGCAGGCCGGCTGCGCGCTGGGGTGCACCTTTTGCGCGACGGGGCGGCGCGGTCTGTCGCGCAACCTCGAGACCTGGGAGATCGTCGAGCAGGTGCGCCTCGTCCGGAAGACTCTCGGCGCGGGCGAGCGGGTGCACGGAGTCGTTTTTCAGGGTATGGGGGAGCCCCTCGCGAACGCCGACCGTGTGATCGACGCCATCCGTGTCATGTGCGATCCCTCGGCTCTCGCCATCGACGCGCGCGCGATGACGGTTTGCACCTCTGGGCTTCCGAGCGGGATTCGACGCCTCGCCCGCGAGGTCCCTAAGGTGAGGCTCGGCGTTTCTATCTCGAGCGCGCGGCCCGACGTGCGTCGCCGCCTCATGCCCATCGATTCGGCGAACCCCCTGGAAGAGGTGATCGACGCCGCCGAGGAGCACGCCCGCGTGACTGGCCTCGCGCCGATGTGGGCGGTGACTCCGCTCGCCGGCGTCAACGACACGGACGACGACGCGCGCGCTCTCGCGGACCTCGTGCGCCGCTTTGTCGCAAGGACCGGTGTGCGGCCGCGCGTGAGCGTGGTCCCCTACAACGCCATCGACGCGGCGGGGCGTGACCCTTACGGACGCGGTGACGTGATGCGCTTTGTCGCCGCGCTGACGGCCAGCGGCGTGCGTCCGCACCTGCGGTACAGCGGCGGCTCGGACGTGTCTGCCGCCTGCGGTCAATTGGCCGGCATCGGCTGAGATCAAGCGCTCCAGGCGAGCACCGCGAGGGCCGCGATCTCGCCCAGCTGCTCGGTCGCGCCGAGAAAGTCACCGGTGATTCCGCCGGCGCGTCGTCGGTACCGCCACCCGGTGACGGCCGCTACGGCCGCCAGAGCGGCCACCAAGGC
>JALYHV010000374.1 GCA_030776205.1 Myxococcota bacterium
CTCCATGGCGGGTCCCGCCGACCAAGACGGCGGCGCGCCGGACGTTGGCGCCCAGGCCGCGGGGGACGCGAGTCCGCTCGGGGGCAACGTCGCGGCCCTGACGGTGAGCGACCTGCGTACCGACAACCGCACGGCGCCGTTGGGCATCGACTCCGCGGCGCCCCGATTGAGCTGGATCCTGCACTCGAGCACGCGCGGCGACGCCCAGACCGCCTATCGCATCGTGGTGGCGTCCACCCCCGCCTTGTTGGCGGCCGATACGGGCGATCTGTGGGACAGCGGGAAGCGGGTCTCCGTCCAACAGAACCATGTGCTTTATGCCGGCAAGGCGCTCACGAGCTCGCAGGCGGTCACCTGGAAGGTGCGGGCGTGGGACGGCTCGGACGTGGCCTCGTCGTGGAGCGCGCCGTCGACATGGACCATGGGCATCGTCCAGCCAACGGATTGGCAGGCAAAATGGATCACCGGACCGCTCGATACGAACCTCTCCACGTTGTTGCGGAAGGAGTTCGCCGTGGGCGCCGGACTGACGCGCGCCGTGATCCATGTCTGCGGGCTCGGGCAGTACGAGATGTCGCTCAATGGCTCGAAGGTCGGAAGCTACTTCCTCACGCCGGGCTGGACGAATTACGCGACCACCAGCCTGTACGACACCTACGACGTGACGTCGCAGCTCCAGCCGGGCGCCACCAATGCCATCGGCCTCCTTCTCGGTAACGGGATGTACAGCAGCAGCAACGTGAGCGCATCCGGCCCGCGGTATGCCCTCTGGACCGGCTCGTCCGGCCCGCGCAAAGCCATCGTCCACATCCGCCTGGAGTACGCGGACGGCTCCGTACAGATCGTCGGGAGTGACGCCACCTGGAAGGTGAGCCTCGGCCCCATCACCTTCTCCAGCATTTACGGCGGTGAGGATTACGACGCACGCCGGGAGCAGCCCTGGAACACGCCGGGGTTCGACTCTTCGAGCTGGGCGCCCGCGGCCCTCTTCGCCGGCACCAGCGGGACGCTGAAAGGAGCCTCTTCCGGTGTGCTGCCGCTGACGACGCAAGACGTCTTCACGCCCATTCACGTCACGCCGTTGGGCCCGGGCGTTATCGTCTACGACTTTGGACAGAACGCGGCCCAGATACCGGAGCTCGTCGTCACCGGCCCTGCCGGAGCACGGGTCAGAATCAGGCCTGGAGAGTTGCTCAACGCCGACGGCACCGTCTCGCAAGTCAGCAGCTCCCCGCAGTGGGCCCCGACGGGGCCGCCCAGCTACATGGATTTCACGCTGAAGGGCAGCGGAAGCGAGACGTTTTCGCCGAAATTCTACTACTACGGATATCGCTATCTTCAGCTGAACTACTACGACGCAAACGGCGCCACCACGGGGACGTTACCCACGCTGGTCTCGCTGAAGAGCAAGGTGGTGTCGTCCTCCTCTCCCGCCGTGGGGACGTTCACTTGCTCGAGCAAGCTGTTCAACGATATCCGGACGCTCATCGGTTGGGCGCAGCGAAGCAACACCGTCAGCATCTTCACGGATTGCCCGCACCGGGAGAAGCTCGGCTGGCTCGAAGAGACCTACCTCAACGGACCGGCGCTGCGGTACGAGCATGACCTGGCGGTCCTGTACAACAAGATCGGCAACGACATGGCGGAAGGCCAGCAGCCCAATGGCATGGTGCCGACGCTGGTGCCGCACTTCACGACGCTCTACGGCGGCGCTTTTGGAGACTCGCCCGAGTGGGGCAGCGCGATCATCCAGGCCGCCTGGCAGCAATACCAAGCGGATGGTGACGTCACCGCACTGAAGGCGCTCTACAGCAACATGAAGAGCTACCTTGGCTACCTGACGACGAAGGCCACGGGGGGCATCGTCAACTATGGGCTCGGCGACTGGTATGACCTCGGCCCCGGCACCCTGGGCGTGGCGCAGCTCACTCCCGTGTCGCTGACGGACACCGCCACCTATTATGCCGACGCCCAGACCATGGCCGCGGTGGCGACGCTACTGGGCAACACCATGGACGCGGCCACGTACACCACGCTTGCGGGCCAGATCCGCGGTGCCTTCAACAACACGTTCTACAACAAGGCGAGCAAGAGCTATTCGACGAACAGCCAAACCGCGAACGCGATGCCGCTCGCGTTGGGCATGGTCGATCCGGGCAGCGTGCCCGGCGTCGTCGACTCGCTGGTGAAGGGCATCAAGAGCAACGGCTACAAGCTGACGTCCGGCGATGTCGGCTACCGCTACCTCCTTCGCGCGCTGGCCGACAACAGCCGGTCCGATGTGGTCGTGGCGATGAACAACCAATCGGACAGGCCTGGCTACGGCTACAACTTGGCCAAGGGCGCCACCTCGCTCACCGAGTCCTGGACCGCCGAGGGGAGATCCTCGCAAGACCACTTCATGCTCGGCCAGCTCATGGAGTGGTTCTACAGCGACCTGGCGGGGATCCGGCAGGACCCGGCCGGCCCCGGCTTCGAGAGGGCGATCATCAAACCCGGCGTGGTGGGCGATATCACCTCCGCGAGCGCCAGCCATGATTCGGTCCGCGGCGTCCTCCGCAGCGACTGGACCCGCTCCGATACGCTGCTGACCCTCAAGGCCTCCATCCCCCCGGGCTCCACCGCCACCCTCTACGTTCCGACGCTGAACACGTCCGCCGATCGGCTCGCCATTCGAGAGAGTGGAACCACCATCTGGAAAAACGGCGCAGCGACCGGCGCCGGAACGGGCATCGCGTACGATCACAGCGAGGGGACGACGGTACAGAACAGCTACATCGCGTGGAAGGTCGGGTCGGGAACCTACGACCTGTCCGCGGACGTGTTGTATTGGCTTACGGACATCACCGCCAAGACGCTCGGCCAGCAGGTCACGCTGAGCTGGACTGCGGCCAGCCGCGCCTCCGGCTACCAGATCGAGCGCGCCACGAAGAGCGGCGGGCCTTACACGTCGATCGCGACGGTGCCCGGCACGGCCTACACGGACACCAACCTCACCTTCGGCGTGCCGTATTATTACGTCGTCGCGGCGCAATTCGTCGGCGGCGGTTCGGTCGCCTCCGCCGAGGTCTCCGTCACACCGGTCGATTCGCTGCCGGTTGCGAACTTCGGTTTCGAGGCGCCCGTCATTGGCACGTTCGCGTACAGCCCCGCTGGCGGCGCGTGGGCGTTCTCTCCCCTGTCCGGCTCGAACGGTTCGGGCATCACGAGCAACGGCAGCCCATTCACCCTTCAGAGCTCGTCTGCGCCCGAGGGCGTGCAGGCGGCCTTCATCCAGGGCACGGGGACGATTTCGCAGGCGATCTCTGGGTTCAAGCCCGGCCTCACCTACACGTTGATTTTTTCGGCCGCAGAGCGAGGCCCCGGCGCGACCTGGAACATCGCGGGTCAAACCTGGAACGTCACACGGGATGGCGTTTCGATGGCCAGCTATGCGCCTCCGAAGTCAGCCACGAGTTATACGGACTACACCGCCACGTTCACCGCGACGGCCACTACGCACACGCTCAGCTTCGTCGGCACGAACGCGAACGGCGGAGACAACACCGTGTTTTTCGACAACATCCGGATCGTCGTGGGGCTGCCACCGCCCTGACCGGCTGGCTCCAGCCTCTTGCCCGCTCAGGGCAGCGACGCGACGCCGCTGCCGTCGAGGACGAAGGTGCCCGTTGCCGCATTGACGACGGGCGACAAGTCCACGGTCATCGATGCGCCGTGCATCGTGAAGCCGAACGTCTTGCCGGCCAGGCTGTCGATGGTCGCATTTCCCCCGATCGATGCCCACTGCGAACTCGAGCCCGCCTGCGACTCCACATACGTGACGCCCGACTCCGCGCCTTGGCCGCTTGCCAGCGCAAAAGACGCCCCTACGCTCAAAGGTCCCCGAAGGACGAGAGCGACTTGCCGCCCGTTCGGGCCCATGAACGCCAGGGTGGTGACGGTCGAAACACCGCTTCCGCTCTGCTTCACCGTGGTGGACGAGCAGGCGGCGGAGAAGGGCGAGGAGTCGCCCTGGCTTCCGACCACGTTGGAGAAAAGGAACTGCGCGACACCTTGGCCCGACGCGCACACGCCACCGCCTCCGTCACTGGCGCTCGCGGAGGACCCCGTGCCGGAAGATGAACCGCCACTGCCTGCGCCTGACGACGAGCCACCGCTCGAACTCGCGTTGCCTGAAGAAAAGCCGCTGCTCGACCCCGAGCCAATTCCCGACGAGGAGCCGCTGGCGGATGCCGACGACCCACTGCCGGACGAGCTACCGGAGGCCCCCGAGGAGCCGCTGCCCGAGCCCGTGCCCGAGGAGCCGCTGCCCGAGCCCGTGCCCGAGCCCGAGCCCGACGAGCCGCTGCTCGAGCCCGAAGAAGGACCCGGAGAAGACGGTCCCGGGGACGAGGTCCCAGCGGGCGACGAGCCGTTGCCGCCCGGGCATCCTTTCCCGGCGCCGCTCTTGCCCTGGTAGCCGTTCTTCCCCCAGACCTGCACTTCGCTTTTCAGCTGGAGGCCCGCGATGCGAAACAGTCCCCCGGCGAATACGCCCTCGTTGACGCCGAGCGTGTAACACGTGCCGACAATGACAGGAAACGGACCGGCCGCCTCTCGTTGAATCTCGACGTTGCCGACCACCTCGTGTTTGAGCGAAACATAGCCCTCGATGGCGCTGTTGACAGCCCCGAAGACGGGGATGTCTCCGACCGTATTCACGAGCCCGACCCCCAGAGTCACCTTGGGAACATCGATGCGGACCCCGAGGCCAAAGGTCACGTTCGCGCCCAAATAGTCGGTCGGCGTAGCGGTGCACTCGATCGAGCCGAGACCACTCGGTTGCAGCTTCGTCCCATCGAAACTGATCGTGTTTTTTCCGACGGCGCGACACTTGGCGTGGAAGAAAATCGAGCTGAGGGCGCCTACTTGCGATTCGATTTCCACCTCGACGCCAACGCCGATGTACATCGGGAGCGGGCCGACCAAAAACGGGATGCGCGCTTGCATCGGCACGCGAAAACGATTCAGACCCGGGTTACTCTGTACGAATCCGCCGTCCATCTCGAAAGTCACATCCAGGCCATCGAGCGTCATGCCGAACGCGCTCGTGGCGCCGTTCTGAACCCCCAATTCGCCGTCGATGTTCATCGCCTGGATTGCTGCGTTGCCGACGAGCTTGAATTTTGAGTTGGTGCCATTGGCGTACTGGACGGTAAGCCCCGCACTCAATTTGTCGGGGGTTCGCCCGTATTTGAACTTGACCGAAAACCCATTGATCGTTCCCTCGAACGACGCACTCCTCCCGTCGGGCGCTACGGACGACACGCCTTGTGGACGAATGACGCCTATCGGGTTGAGGCCCATTCCTGTGGTCGTTCCGCTGGTCATTCCCATGGTGGGGAGAAACATCGGCAGGCTGTTCGCGACGTGCCAATCGAGGTGCGCGTTGTCGGCCGCGTCCTGGAGCGCGGCTGGCTGAGTCTCGATCGTGAGGGTATCCGCCGTCGCGTCCACCTTGGTGATCGTCACCAAATTGACGCCCGTCATCAGGACGACCTTTCCCACGACCAGCTTCGCTGCAAGGTCAGAAGAAGATCGGAAGTGATAAACTCCGTCGTCCGCAATCCGATTGATGAGCGATGCTTGGATCGTGGCATCGTTCAGAATGACGGTGGCGGGCTTCCATTGGGCATCGAAGTGGGTAACGGGTGTCGGGTTCGGTGGGATCGGCGCGTCCGCGGAGGGAGCCGGCGACGAACACGCGAAGAGGAACGCCGCAAGACCGACGAGAACATACGAGAAATGTTTCATGGGCGCCGAGCTCCACGCCGAGCGGGGATGCCCCCCCGTGCGCGGGGCGCAGCGTAGCAGCCCGCTGAGCGGCGGCCGAGACCCTTTCTTCCGTATGTTCTTCGCCGAGGCTGTCCCAAGTCGTTCATGCTAAGCCACCTTTGCCGCTCCCCGCAAAACGCGTTCCCCATAAACTCGGCCGGCAACATCCATTTGGCTGGGCGCGTGGATCTGCCACGGGGGAGCGACCGACGCAGGCGTGGGAACGATCGGCCCGTCGTATCCGAGTACACTCTCGACGGGTCGTGATCGGGATGGAGAAGCGCAGAGATTGGATCGCCTACTCGGAACGCGATTTGCAAAACCACATCGCGACGCGAAGCCAGAATAGAGATTTCGTCCGCCTTGCTGCTGGCCGGGGCGTATCCCGTAGCCAAGCAATCACGGTTGATCGTCGCCGCCGCAAGACACACGTTGCGCGCAGGAGCGACGGCGCTTCGGGGCCCAGCAGCTCCGCATCCACGCTCGACAAGTACAAGTTGGCCAGGTCCCACGCCGAGTGCAGCCACGACTGCCGGCGAAGAACCGACTCGATATTGTCGACGCTCAAAAAGACGACCGACTTCTCCAGCAGCGACAGAACCGCCTCGTGCTCCGCCGCGTGAAAGAGCCCCCGGACCATCGGCTTCAGCTTCCCCCTGGTCCACGAAACGAGGTCGACGGCGGCGGGAACTGGGGTATGCGTTCGTCCGTCCGCTCGGCGCCGCACCTCCGTCACGAGCGCGTCCAGCAGGTGGCTCCAGCCAGCGCGGTGGCATCTGGTCTATCTTCAGGAACTCCTGCCCGTAGCGGGCGGCGATGTCGGCTTCCTCGTCCATCGAGACGGGTCCGTTCGCAAGGCGGTCCGCAACGTCCGCGAAGTATCGCTCAAGACCCGCAGGCGTCACGACAAGGACGCGACCACCGGCAGGACCGACTGTGTAGCCGTGGGGCGCGCCGCGCGGGACGAAGACGAAGGAGCCAGCGGTTCCGATGAAGACCTCGTCGCCGCAGCGAATCTCGTACGCGCCATCGAGGACGTAGAAAGCCTCGTCTCCTCCTGGATGCCGATGCAGGGCTGGTCCGACGTTCGCCGGGTGGGCCATCTCGATGAGCGAGTAGGCTGCCCCCTCGGCGTGCCCGACCTTGACGTGCATCCGGGTGCCTCGAAAGAGAATCTCGCGTCCGCCGCCGGGACGGCGGGCATAGCCACGGCGATCGACCATGGGGCTGAAGCTATCGCGGCTTCGCCAAGCCGGCGGTAGTCTCGCGCGCGATGAAGGCACGAACATCGCCACGATCCACCGCACGGGCGAGATCTAGGCGTCGAACCGCGCCGGTGAAGGCCCCAACGCCACCTCGTGTGACCGTCGTCACCCTCGGCGTTTCGGATCTGGCGCGATCGCTCCGCTTTTACCGCGAAGCGCTCGGCTTCTCGCCATCGAGCGCGTCCAACGACCACATCGTCTTCCTCGACGCCGGAGGAGTGGTGCTCGCTCTGTACCCGCGCGAACTGCTGGCCAAAGACGCTCGGCTTTTGCCGGAAGGTTCGGGCTTCGGGGGCATCACCGTGGCCCGCAACGTTGGCACCAAAGCCGAGGTCGATGCCGCCTTGGAAGCCGCTCGAAACGCGGGCGCGAAGATCCTCAAGTCTGCGCAGGAGGTGTTTTGGGGCGGCTACTCCGGCTACTTCGCCGACCCCGACGGCCATCCCTGGGAGGTGGCCTACAACCCGCATTGGAAGCTCGACGCCGAAGGGTACGTCTTGTTGCCCCGATGATCAGGCGTGCCTTGCTGTCGTCCGTGGGAACAAGGGGCGATGTGCAGCCCATCGTGGCGCTCGCCTTTCGGCGGCACCGCTCACGGCGGAGCAGCTCCAACGCCTCCGCGAATCGATGCCGGATCTTATCACCCACCAGTTCGACGCAGTCGGCGCAGCGGCGGAGCGATGCAACGTGATTCTCGGCGCGAATGCGCACCAGTAGGCAGCGCGCTCCATCGCCGCACTCCGCGGAGTCCCTCACGTCACCGCGATCTATGCGCGAACGGGCGGCTCGATGCGGCGCGCTGAGCAAACCGCGATAACTACTTGGTACTACCGACGAAGGACATCGCCAGGCGCACGAAGTCACGGAAAAGCTCGGGCGAGACGTGCATGTTCACTTCGTCGCTAGTCGCCCCCAAGAGCGGACTCGTGCAACTGGAGTACCGAGTGGTTTCACCGAGGACAGCACGACCGGGGCCTTGACGGTGAACCGGAGCCGTCTACGCTCGAGCCGGGCTCCCCCGAGTCCTGCTCATCCAAGCCCGCCCGGCACGGCCAACGACGAGAGCGAAGAGGGCTTGGCCCTTCGGGTTCAGTTCCGCGCCTCCCTCCATTTGTTCGCTCCGCGCCGGGGCGGAGTTCGATCATCGAGGAGAGCCATGGCGAATCGACATGCCCACAAGAAGCTGCGCGCCGAGATTCGGGCCAGGATGGCGGCGACGGGTGACAGCTACCAGCAGGCGCACGCCCGCGTCGCGACGCCCCAGGTCTCAGCGACTACCCCGCAAGCCGATCTGGTGCCCGTGTCGTACTACGGGATTCCGCTCGCACTCGCCACCATCGAGATGCACGGCATGTCGGTCGCCATCCTGATGCCGTCGTCCCGGTTGTGGCGCCATGGCTACCCGGCTCAGTCCCCAGTGCCCTTGATGCGTGCCGCCATGCGATCGCGGGGCGCAGCGTGAGCGCGCCTGCGACGCTGCTCATGGAGGACGTTTCGGATACGGCGCGGTGGGTAGCCTTCCATCGAGCGTTAGAATCCGAGCGTCACGACGCCCTGTTCGTGGATCCCTTTGCAGGACGATTGGCTGGGGAGCGCGGGCAGAGGATCGCCCAAGGGATGCCCACCGTACGCGGGGCACGTCCTGGACCTCGCGGGCTCGCCGGGGCGCTGGCGGTGCGCACCAAGGTCTTCGACGAGCTGATCCTCGACAGCATTCGGATCCTGGATGCCGATGCCGTGCTGAACCTCGCCGCTGGTCTGGATGCCCGCCCTTACCGCTTGCCGCTCCCCTCGTCACTGGTCTGGATTGAGGCGGACCGAGCAGCGATCCTCGATGAAAAGACGGAGGTTCTCGCGAGCACGAAACCAGCCTGCATCATCGAACGAGTCGCCGTCGATCTTGCGGACGACCAGGCCAGAGGGAAGCTCTTTGACGGCGTCGCCGCTTCGCACACGCGGGTCGTGGTGGTCACCGAAGGCCTCCTCGTCTATCTTGATGAGGCGCTCGTCGCATCCCTCGCAGATGGACTTCGTGCGCGAGCATCGATGCGCAGGTGGATTCTCGAAAGCGTCGCGCCCGAGGTCCTCGAGCGGAACATGCAGGCCTGGGGCAAGGTCCTGGCCCGGGCGAACGCCGAATGGAAGTTCGCGCGTTCGGATGGGTTCGACTTCTTCCGCCCGCGTGGTTGGTCACCTACCGTGAGACGCCCCTTCATGGTGGAAGCACGTCGCCTGGGTCGGGAGAGTGAGGTGCCCCATGCCTGGCTGCTGCGTGCCCTCTCGTCCCTTTCGGCGCGCTTCCGCCGAACGATGGAGAACCTGGTCGTCTATGCGGTCATGGAACCAAGTACCCAGTGAACCGCTGCCGCATCGAAGGCGCCGTGACGGGCTACTGCTGGAGCAGCCAAGCAAGCGCGAGACTCTCGTCAGTGAAGTAGCGCTCGTTGGGGCGCCCGAAGCGCTCGTCGTACTCGCGCATTTTTTCCGCCTCGTGGTGAACGTGTGCGACAGCACGACACTCGACGTCGCGAGTTCGGTGATTCGGATCACGGTGCCCTCGAAGAGATCAAGCAGCGAGGTTCGAAACCCGTGGGCGGCGAGCGTTAGCGGGACGACCGACCGCAGTTCTTGATGTGCCGCGCGATTCGAGAAAGCGAAGTTTTTTCAGGCGTGCCCCCTCCAGCTCGAATCAAGGGTAGATCCGATTCGACGTGCGCGCGGACAGCAGCCGACTGAATCTCCGTTCGCTCGAGGATGGCGACCTCGATCGCCGGGCGCGCCGGTCGGGGCGGTTCGTAGGGCGCTGGGAGGTCGCGCGTCGACGGCGCAGCTGCGTTGTCGAGCGGCAGCAACCGACTGCGTCATGTCCCGCTCTCCGCCACGTCGTCACAAGAGGATGCAAAAAATCGCGTGGCTGCCTCGCGCCATCATCAATTCACATCACGGCTCGGACCAATGCCGAACGGCTCCCGGATGCTCGCTGACTGTGACGTTGTCGCGCATATTCCAGAAGAGTAAGGCTCCGCCGAACGACAGCGTCCCGAGGCCAATTTCGGCCACCCCCTGCCCGATCTCCTCCGCCGCAGATCCGGACGGCGCCGACAAACCATTGGCGATACCCAGCATCGCTATGGCAACGCCCGATCCAAGCAGCAGCCAGCCGATGACACGTCCCGCCGGAAGCCAGCGATGCACTTCGGTCCGGCCAAGGCTTGCGCGCAGGATTTCCGTTTTGCCAACTATGACGGCGGCATCGGCTTCTACTGGGCCCTCATAAACGCCATCCTTCGAGAGCACGAAGCCGTCCTTGACAGCCAGCGAGGACTCGGAGAGAGGCGTGAAACGATAACGATGCGCGCCGGGTCCCACTTCGTCCACGCATGGTGTCACGCGGCACACGAGGCGTTGCTCCGCGTCCTGGCGCTCCTCCACGACAGAGGCGTGCCCTTGTGCGACGTCGAAAACGACGCGGCCCTTGTCTCCCAGAGCTTCCGCGGCAGCCCCCGAGAGGTCGGGGACACTCTGTGTGGGCGGTTCGACTGGCGCCAAGTGCACGTAAGAAGTGCTCGAACACCCCGTGATCATCAATGCTGCCAACCCAAAACGAGCGAACCGTACGAAAATATCCGGGCGATCGACGACGCTTCCCATTGCCTTCTCCTCAACCCCCCATCGGCAGTAGCAGCCGGAAGTTGCGTTGATTTTGCACAAGACGTTGACGGTGCACCGTCGAACGTCGTCACTCTCGAGGGGGGTGTCGTACATGGGATGCGTTGCAAGCTCCACAACGTGGGAGGGAGCCACCGTGGAAAGCAGCGTCAGATCGAATCCATAGCCCGACCACCGATGAATGGGGCTCCGCCGCCGGACGATGCTCGACCCACCACTGCCCGATCTTGTTGGCCTGCTGCTGCGCGCGTTTACCGCACCGCGAGGTTGCCCGCGGGCTGGTCCTGGATCGATTACTGGGCAGGGGCCGTCTATGCGGGCGGCACCTCGCCGATTGCTGCGCCAATCGACCGAGGAGCCCGTCCTCGTGAAGGCCGGCTCCATCATAATCAGTCAGGGCTACCTCGGCGGGGCGTACTCCACGACGAAGCTCTCTGCCGACGACACGAGCGGGCGCGTCATCGTATCGATTGCAGCGCAAGTGACGGCCAAGTATGCGTACACCGGCCAGCTATGCGCGAGGACTTACGTGGTCAAGGTCAATCAGCAGGCGAGCGCCCCGGCGAGCGTCATGCGCGACGGAGCGCCGGTGCCGGCGCCGTCGCAGGCGGCGTTCAACGCGGCCTCCGAAGGTTGGTATTACGATGCTACCGCCAAGACCACTTGGCTGAAGTTTCAAATTTCGTCTTCGGTAGCGACGAAGGTTTCGCTGTAACGCCAAAAGGGGGCGCGTCCGGTAGCCGAAGGGCCTCAACCATTCGGTTCGATGGCAGCGGTCCGTCGGTGGCCGCTCTCCTGCTCGCCTTGAGCGCCGGATGCGGCAGCCAGTCGCCGGACGCCTCGCTCCCCCGTGACTCTGCCAGTCCAAGCGATGCCACGCTGCCAGACGCCGTCTCTTCCATGCCGAACGATGGGGGGCTCGATGCTGTCCTTGGTTCGCCCGTCGAGGCGGGGCCAACCGCGCGGACGACCGACTCGGGCGACGGCGTCGGAGCCGAGGCGGGCGCCGACGTTCCGGGAACGGACTCTGGGTATTTCGTCGACGCAGCCTCAGTCGGGGGCGGGACGGTGATCCTCCCCCGCAGCGGCACGCCGATCGCTCGCTTCGCGTACGGCCAAAACTATTGGGACTGGGCCGATTGGAGCCGCAACGGCGTGACGGGGCTGACGGGCACGGAGGGGCTCGTCGGGGCGCTCCGTCTCGACGTGCTCCGCGCGGGGGGGATCAACAACGACGCGAACTCACCGCCCTTCGACGGGGCGCAAATCGACCGATACGTCGCGTATTGCCGGGCCGTCGGGGCCGAGCCCATCTTGCAGGTGCCGATCCTCGCCAATCCCGTCGACGGCGGGGCGACCAGCGCGCGAACGGCAGCGGACATGGTGACCTACGCCAATGTCACCAAGGGGTACGCGATCCAGTACTGGGAAATCGGCAACGAGCCCGACAACTATGACCTCGCGTTCGATGCGGGTGTGCCTCTGACGGCCCCCGAGTACTGCGCCACCTTCGCCGCGTACGCGTCGGCGATGAGGGCCGCCAACGCCGCGGCAGCGGGCGCGCCCCCACTGCGGTTCGTGGGTCCGGATCTCGCCTGGAAATACGTTGCCGGGCACGATTGGCTCACCCCCTTTCTCGATGGTTGCAAGAACGACGTCGACGTCGTCTCGATCCACCGATATCCGTTCAGCGGAGCGCAGCTCACGACTGGCGCCGCCCTCTCCGACGACGCGAAGTTTCGCACCGACATCGCGGCGGTCCGCGCCATTGTCCAGGTCCACGCCCGCGCCGGGACACCTCTCGCCGTGACGGAGTCGAATGTCTCGTATGACTACGCTCCGGCCAAGTACGCCGACGCAGCGGTGGCGGCGGAGCCGGGTACCTTCAACGCGGCGCTTTGGACGGCAGACGCGCTGGGCGTGGCGCTCGAAAACGGATTGTGGTCGCTCGCGCTTTGGAACCTCGGCGAGCGCGCAGGGGGCTCGGTCCTCGGGTTCATGGTGAACGCGCAGCCGATTCCCCAGTATTACGCGCTGCAACTCTTCACGACGAACTTGCGCGGCGACGTCGTGGTCCCCACCGGTGTGCCCGTGGGCTTTTCGGTGTACGCGAGCCACGACTCGACGCTGGCGGTGACCGCGGCGGTCGTCGTCAACAAGACGCCATCGGCTCGGACGCTGACGCTCGTCCCGGAGGGCGGGAGGCCGCAGTCGTTCGACTTCCCCCCGGCCTCGATCTCAGTCGTCCGGCTCCCGGACGCAGCGGCGGCCCCGACGCACGTCACGCGGTACACGCGGGCCATGGCCGCCGCGGGCCTCGCGCCGACGCAAGTGCAGTGACTCGTCCGGGCGCGCGGGGCGCCCCAGGCGCACTGCGCACGAGGCTTCCTGCCGACGTTCGACATCGTCAGTGTCACGACGGTGGCGTTCTCGACCGCGATGTTGGGCTCTCCTGGGCGCGCCTTCGGCGGCGCCCACGGTGAACGCCGTCCCGTGCAGCAAAGCTAGTCCGACGGCGCTCGCACCGCCTATCCAATATTTGCCGGAGGCTCTGCGCGCGACGCGCCGTCCGTCATCGTCTCCGAGGCGGCGCCGCGCGGCGCGCCACCTGTCCGCGGGCTCACGATGAGCCCGCAGAAGGTCGCCTCCGATCCCTCAAGGGCTCAGTGGCAATGTTCGACGAGCGTCTGCTGCGCATTCGCCCCATCGAAGGCGCCGACCGCCCAGACATCCGTGCCGCCAACCAGAGTAACCCCTCCGAGAACGCTATCCCCCGTGGTGCTCGGGCTCGGGCTGGGCACGCGGGACCAGCCCGAGTTGCCGCCTGCCAAGACGAGCGTCTCCATGTTTCCCGCGGGATCCAGAAAAGAGCCGACCGCCCAGCCCACGTTGGCCGTGTCCAGCGCGATGCCGTAGAGATGGTTGTCGCCCGTACCGACGCTCGGCGCGGAGACGATCCGCCACTGACTATTTCCGGACTCGACCAGCGCGCGAGAGCCGGAACGATTGTTGTGCGCGTCTCCGACGGCTTGCGCGTTCGACGAGGACGAGAAGGACGCGACCGCGAAGAGGTTCGTCGAAAGTGCGCCGTCGGTCGGCGCAGTCACGTCCGACCAGGCAGTGCCGTTCCAGTGGAGAATGAGCGCGCCGTCGGGCGCTTTCGAGCCAACTTGGCCGCCCACTGCCCACACGTCGTTGGCCGACACCGCGGCGACCCCGAAGAGCTGGTTTCCAAACGAGCCAGGGTCTGGGCTCGGAACGACCGACCAGGCGCCACCAGAATAGTGCTCCGTCAGCGTATGGAACTGCCCCGAGCTGTCCCGTTGGAAGCCTACCGCCCAGACGTCGCTACTGGAAATCGCCGAGATGGCGCTGAGCTCGTCGGAGATGCCGGCATGCGGGTGGTCGATGACCTGCCATTGATGGCCGTCGAATCGCTCGATGAGACTCTGCGGGGAAAACGTCTGGTCGTCGATGTAAAAACCGACCGCGACCGGCCTCCCGGGGATGGCAGCCACGCTGTTCAGTGAGTTCGCTTGCGTCCCGACATTGGGGCTCGGAAACACCGTCCAACGGGTTCCGTTGTAGTGCTGGATAAGCGTGTTGGTGATGTCAGGATTGGAGTCTGGAACGAGAGAGCCGACGGCCCAGATATTTCCTGGTGAGTCGCCGTCGACCGACGAAAGCGAGTTGTCCGACATTCCCACGTTCGGACTGGGGACGACGGTCCACGTGCAAGTTCGTGAAAGGTCGACGGACGTGGTGCCCAACGAAGGCTCTTCGACTCCGCCACTGCAAGCGACGGAGGCGACCACGAGCCCGACGGGCACGGCAATTCGGATGAGTTTCATGATGTCACCTTCCTCATGGAGCCTTGAAGAGTGGCGCCATGGGCGTCACGTGAGCGGTGTCGCAGGTGTTGGCGATGCAGCCGAGCCCAAACGCCTTTTCGAACGTCTGGAGCAGTGAATAGTGGTTGTAGGGAGTCGCGTCTTTGACCCCACGCGGGCCATGGCTGGTAATGACGATCGTGGCGACTTGTCCCGTACCGGGATTCGCGTCGCAGCAGCCCGAAAGGTCACCGTCGGCCCCCTCGTCCCAAGTGATGACCACGGCGTTGTTGCCGACCGTCCAGAACGGCGCGCTCGTGATTTCGTCGACGAGCTGCCCTGCGTAGGCGTCGGCTGCGCCCACCAGAAAACTATCATTGACCCCGCCAGGCGTCGCCGCGTCCACACAGAAGGGAGGCGCTCCGTGCATGTTGTGACACTGATCCGGAACGATGTACGAGAAGTTGGGCACCGTTGCCATCAAGTCGCCCGAGAGCTCTTGAATGGGAACCATCTTTGCGAAGTCGGTCGCACTGTCTTGGACACTCTTGAAATACGGGATTCCGTTGTGCTTCGCCGCGTAGAGAGCGCTGTAGTCCGGGACGCCGTCGCAGCGGTCCGGAAAGCACGCACCGCGGAAACCCGGATAAGGCATTCCTTGAAAATAGCCTTTCCAGCTGAGATGAGCGCCGTCGAGCTGGCTCATCAGGCTCGGCTTGTTGAGCGTGTGCGTGTAGTAGGGATTGTCATCGGAGATGCCGAAAAAATCGCCGCCGACCATCGCCACGTAATTTCCGGCGCTGGGCGACGCTTCGGTGAAAAACTTGGTCGCGAGGCCATACTTCTTGGCCAGCGCGTTGAGGTGTGGCGCCTTGGCGTTGCCGATGATCTGCGAGAAGCCGTGGTTCTCCTCGATGATGAGAAAAATGTGATCGTACTTCGAAACCGCGGCCACCGCGGGTGCGGCGTCGGCCGTTTTGCGGGACACCGACAACGTGCTCGCAGCCAGTAGCGCGGGCAAGACTGCCCATTTGGTCCATTGCATGTGGATTGTCCTCGTTTCGTCCGTTTTGAAGTTGCGGCGCGCTTATGCGCGCGATGGCGCGTTGCGCCGCGTCGATCTCGAAGCGACGAGCGTGAGCTCCCGCGTCGCATCGAAGCCCTTCCGTGCTGCACTTCGGCCCGCTTCGGTTCCTTCCCCGCGTGGTGGACGTCTCGCGGGCTAGTAACCGACCCGCATTGAAACGAGGCAACGGTCGGGTGTCTTGTGCGCGAACATACAAAAGAAGTACGACACGAACCCCGCATCGCCCCGGTTGTCGTTCAGTCCCACCCGAGAAGGAGGAGACCAGTCAATCAAGGGAACGTCGAAAAGAGATCGCTCAAGTCGTTGACGCCGGGGTCGCCCGCGTGGTGCAGCAGCGGCATGACGCCGAATATCTCTTGCACGGTCTTCACCAACGAGCTGTGATCGTAGTGGATGGCGTTCGAATAGCCGGCCTTGGCGTGTGGCGACAGCACGAACATTCCGATCGGACCGTCTCCCCCGTCCGCCTCGTCCCAGGTGACGAAGATGGCGCCACCGTCCTGATAAACAGGCGACGCGGTGATCGATGATAGAGTGGTCTCGAGCCACGCGTCGCCTACCTGCACGGCGCAATCGTGCATGTCGTTGCACAGATTGGGCGTGATGAAGTTGTAGCGGGCGACCGTACCCCGCGCGAGATCAGGCTCGAACTCGGTGAACGGACGAATGTGCGCGATGCAGTAGGGGTCGGCGGGATTGTTATGCCCCGTCACGTCGGAAAAGAAGACGAACGGGTCGTGCTTCGGTCCGTACTGGGCGATCTGGGTCAGCGGGCAAACGCTCCCGTCGATGTCTTCTTGATACGACTTCCAGGCGATCCCGGCCTTGTCGAGATAAGCGGTGAGATGATCGGGAGTGGTCAGCGTGTGAAAGCTGGGGTCGTTGTCGTCGCCGATTCCCAAGGAGTCACCGGCTTCGAGCCAGATATAGTTCGGCTCGCTGGGATGATTCCGCGGTGGATTGTAATATTGCGAGGCTGAGGCCGATATCGAAAAGAGTCTTTGGCTGATGTAGGGCGCCGCCGTGTTGGTCGCAAGCTGCGCGATGCTCTTGTTCTCCATCAAAATGACGAAGACGGTCTTGATAAATGGCCCAGCAGCGCTGTCGGGCGGACCGCTTTCGGCCGCGACCGAGTCGTCATCGGGCCCAGCCTCGGAAGCGCCGACATCGGGCGACTGAGCGTCCGTCGCGCAACTGGTTGCGGGGGGGTTGCTGCTGCTGCAGGCCAGCCCTAGCGCCCCCAGCGCCAACGAGAATGCGGCACGCTTTAACATCGACGGTCCTCTCCCGTCCGCGAAGGCCCAAACGAAACTGAAAGCAGCGCGTGGGCCTGGGCGGACGACGGGTGGGTTTACTGGTGGCGCAAGATCGTGCCGAGATCGCCGACTGCCCAGACGTCCTTGGACGTTCCGCCTTTGACGGGCCATACATCGGAAAGCGCGTTCTGCGTGCCACTCGGCGAGCTGCTCCACGCCGTTCCGTTGTAATGGAACATCGCGCCGAGGTCTCCAGCGATCCAGATGTCGTTGGCCGCGACGCCGCGGATACCGTTGATGTCGGCCGTGGCGGCGATGGCGACCGGCGACCACGTCGTGCCGTTCCAGTGAAGTAGAGTCGGAGCGTTGGCGATGAGATCGTACTTGCCCGTGGCCCAGACGTCGGTCGCACTGCTCCCCCAGAGCGCCCCGATGTTTTGGACGGTCCCGGTGTTGGCCGTCGTCCAGGTCGTCCCGTCGTAATGGGAAATGTAGCCCATGTCGCCGGCAATCCAGACGTCGTTCTTGGCGAGCCCCCAGACCCACGCGATGTTGGTCGTGATGCCCCCCGCGCCCGAATCGCTGGCGCCGGAATCGCTCGCGGTGGCGCCGGCGTCGATGCCGGCTGCCGTCGCCGCGTCGGTACCCGCATCCGCCACCGTGCTCGCGTCGCCGCTAGCGCCCCCGTCGGTTGCCGCCACGGCGCCGCTCGAGAGAGAGACGGTATGCCATGCCGTACCGTCCCAGTGCATCACGATGCCGATGTCTCCGACGATCCATGCATCATTGGAGGCGCTCCCCCAAACGGAGCTCAGCGGCGCGGTCGTTCCGGACGCGACCGTGGACCAGGTGGTCCCATCGTAGTGGAGGATCGTGCCAATGGCGCCGACCACCCATATGTCCGTTCCGCTCGAGCCCCAGATGCCCCCGAGCTTACCCACGCCATGCATGGACGTGGTCCATGAGGTGCCATTCCAATGAAGGATCACGCCGCCGTCGCCAGTCACCCAAATGTCGTTCGCGTTGTTTGCCCAGATGTTGTTCAGCGAAATCAAGTTTGGCGGCGTCGGCTGGTAGCACCAATCGGCCGTGCACGTGCCCGGCCCCCCTTCGACGACGCCCGTGTCGGGCGCGCTTCCGTCGGGCGCGCTTCCGTCGGCCACGCTGCTGCCGTCACGACCGGGCGCTCCGGCATCGATCGTCGCCGTGGTTCCATCGCCGCCGGCCTCGCGGGCCGAGCCGCCGTCACCGGGCGTCGAATTGTCGGAGCTCCCGCACCCGAGAAAGAAGACAGTCGAGAAGAAGACGAGTTGGCTGCGCTTCATGGTTGGTGTTCCCTGCTTTTTGCTGGTCTGGGTCAACCGCCGTCAGGGCGGACGTCCGGAGAGTCTGGCGAGTAGGTAGTAACCTCTACCCGCCCGAATCAGGCACCTACGGCGTACGATTCTCGACCGCGCGCCACGTCGGGAAGGCGGACGAGGCGGGCTCGGATCAGTCCGCAAGAGGCGGCAGAGGCGATGGTGTCGGTCGAGCGCGTGGTCGACGCCGACGTCGATCAGGCTCCTGCTCCACGAGAACCTGACCGAGGATGAGGTCATCCAGGGTCGTCCCTGGATCGACGCCTGGCGAGAGGGCGTGCGGTATTGGGCGACCGCAAGAGCACGACCACACGGGTCTTGACCCCTGCCCTCTTGGACGTCGATCGGATCGAGTGATCATAACGGGGTCAGCGGCGTAATTTCCCTCTCTGCGTTCATCTTTGACCGACCCGATCGACGAGTTTCCAGATCGGTTCGCGGAGATCGGCGGGATCGAGGACTACATGGTAGGCATGGATCAGGTTGCCCAGTATCTCGCCCTCGGACAGTGAGCACACGTCGTAGACGGTCCGGGCATCCGAGACGAAGTACGGGAACTCCTCGTCGCCACAGATGATTCGAAGCAACTTTTCCGTCCGCGCGAGCCGCGCTCGCACTTCCGTATCGCCTAAGCAACATGCGGTGTTTCCGGCTACGGGTATTACTTCCTCAGGCTCCGCGCTTCCCCAGCGCCCTTGGCGCGACGACCTGGCATGTCAGGTGGAACGCTAGAGCCGCGACGATAGCCAAGACCAGAAGCCACCCCGGGCGATGAACCCGCCATACCATGTCCAGTGGTCTGACCAATATCCGCAATAGGAATAGCATCAGTCCGAGGAGCGGAATGCCGGATGGTCCCCCTCCCGGTCCGTCGACGCCCGATGTATGCACGGCAGGAAAAGATGTCGACCGCCACGCCGAACACGACGCCGCCCCAAAGCACCACCTCGAGCGCCCACATTGCGATGAGGAATGCTTGTGATGCCTTCGCCATCTACGGACCGCCGACGATCCGCTGTCCTATCGCTTGCTTCGTTGCGGCAGCGCAGGCACCCCCTACACCACCGATCTCGTTCGGAACATTCTGAAGCGCGGAGCTCAGGACATACTCCGTCTGCGAGTTGGCAAACGGGTACCCATTCCGGTGAGGAGCCAATTGCGGATGGTTGCGCCTCCGAGCATGACCCATCGCCCCGCCGCTATCGTGGCATCGACTCCCTGGGGCGCCCAGCTCGTCACGGCGGTCAACCCGCCCGATGTGGAGAGTCCGCTGAATGCGGTACCGAGTGCGAATTCGGGCAAGAGTCCAACGCCGCGCTCCCCGTCGTAGATCCCGCCCGCCACGTCCACAAACATTCGCCCCTTCCACCGCAGCGGCTGCTCGACGCTCGGCGCCGGCGTCCCACCGTCCGCCGCCAGCATCTGCCCAAACGCCGTGTACCGGTATCCCCCCAAATCCGCACCCGTCTTGTCGCGTAGCCTCCGGACGTTCCCCGCCAGGTCCAGCTCGTAGTACGACGAACCTGTCTCTTGGCAATGGGCCATCGGCGAGCCTACTACACACTACGCATGGTGGATCGACCCACCGAATGTAGCTCGCCGCTCATGCAACGAGCGGCTGAAAGGGAAATTCCCGGCTCTGATGGTTTTCTACACGGATAACGCGGCGGGCTGCCACGCGGTCGACGACGCGCTCCCGCCAGCTCGATCCCTTCGACGATCAGTGCCAGCTCCGCGGCTTCGATTGCGACGGACGTCAAGCGACCCTCGCTCAAGAAGGTGGGGCGAAAAGGTCCTTTCTCAAGACGCTTTGTCCACATGGCATATCCGTTGCGATCCCAATACACGATCGCACCCGATCACATCGTTTGAAAAAACG
>JALYHV010000375.1 GCA_030776205.1 Myxococcota bacterium
GCAGGACGCTGCGGACGCTGCCGCAGAGGCATCGGCCGACGCCGCATCCGCGGACGCCGGCGCCGATGCGAGCGCCACCTCTGGGCCCGTGGCGCGCGTCGGGCATGTCAATCGCGTCGGCTCCGCCGCGTGTCCGTTCTGCGCTCCGGATGCCTCCGTCGCCCCTGCGTCCTGGAACTCGGCGCACCCGACCCCCGGCTGCGCGCAGTCGGATCTGGTCTCTGTCGGCGGAACGGGTCGCCTGTATTGCTTCGCCATCAACTGATGAATGGTCCTTTTCGAAGGGAAATATCGATTATGTCCGCACATGACAATCAAGACATCACACGTCGCCGTTTTCTGGTCCTCGCCGGCAGCGCCGCGGCGGTCGGGGCATGTTCGTCCGGAACCGCTTCGAGCACCTCGGCGAGCTCGCTCGGCGACGTCTCGGCCGTGAACGTGTCGTCGCTCGCGGTGCCCTCACTCGAAGCGGTGGGCACGCAACCCGTGGCCATCGGACGCGATTCGAATGGCGTCTACGCCATGACGTTGACCTGCACGCACGGCAACTGCAACATAGGGACGACGGGTACCGTTTCGGCGCAAGGTCTCGAGTGCGGCACGATCTCGTGTGGCCATCACAGCAAGTTCGACGCGAACGGCAATGTCACGACTGGCCCGGCCACCGCCGCGCTCCAGCACTACTCCGTAACGAAGGACTCGTCGGGCAATTTGACGATTCACACGGACACGACAGTGGCGTCGTCGACGCGGCTGCAGGTGTGACGCCCCCGCTAGCACTCGGGCGGCCGCCGACTGGTCACTTGATGAAATACACGTCGTCGACCCAGATGTCCGTCGTGATGGGGGCGTCGCTCGTGAGCGAGTTCTTCTGGGCCTGCCAGTTGACGCCGTAGACGTTCTTGCCCGTCCACTTTGGCGGATTCATCCACCCCCACGTCGGGTCGACGGCGAATTGTGCGTCGCGGAAGAGCAGCGTGAACTGCTGCCAGGTCGACGTAAACTGAAAATGCTCAGCGTAGCTGTTGTAACACTGGCTGTGGTCGGTCTGTCCGGCAGCGCCACCGGGCACGCCGTTGCACTGGCCGCCGCGCGGATCCGTGTCGACGTTCGGGAATTGAACCTTCACGTCCAGGGTCCCACCGTCGCCTGGGCTGTCCGTGCGCCCCCAGAAGGTGATGCCCTGGTAGCCGCTGATGTCGAACGGAACCGTGGTCATAGGGATCCCGGCGGCCGCGTCGGGGCCGTCCTGCATGGCATCGGCCGGCGGCGCAGCATCGACCGCGCCCGCATCGGCGGACCCCGCGTCGGCTCTTGCGTCGAGCGCGCTGGCGTCCCCCGCATCGGACAGGCCCGCGTCGAGCGCGCTGGCGTCCCCCGCGACGGCGCTCTCCGGCTCCTGAGCAAACTCGAGGCCGACGCCGCACGTGTCGTACTGCTTCGCCAAGGTGCAAACCTGGTGGGCGGCGTGCGAGCTCGCCCTCCCGTTGCGGATCACCGCCGGTGCGAAGCCGCTGAAGGCGAACATGCCCTCCGCGGGCTGCGCCATGTCGCCTGCGTCGGTGAACTGGGCGCCGCTGTTGTACCAATAGCCAGGCGACAGCGGCGCGGTGATGCCCGTGAGGAGGATGGGCCCGCTCGTCGTCGACTCCATGTCGTCGACGAGGACGAGGACCCCCCCCGGGCCGTCCGCGGCCGCATCTGCGCTCGACGAGCTCGCGTCCGAGCTAGGATTGCCGTTCGAGGCGTCCGCCGGGCCTGCGTCCGTTGGCGATGAGGGGGTGCCGTTGCTCGAAGAGCACCCTGCAAAGGACGCGGCGGCGACGAGAGCTAGCCGCGAAACCCCGACCCGCTGCGACGTTCGACTCATGATAGGCTCCTAAGAAGGGGCGCATCGTACCACGTCGCGTCGCGCGTGGTCTCGCCGGGCCTATCGGCATCGCGCGGTGCGGCCGAGCTCCGAGTCGGGGTGTACCGCCGCGCCGGCGATAGGTGAGCCGCCATTCGCGTCGGCGGCCCACATAGGGAGCTACACATACGTAGCTAGAGGTGCGCGATGAAAGTTTGCGATCGGTCGAGCCAGGAACGAAAGACTGCCAAGTCACCTTGGCACATGATGCGTGGCCTTCCGGTCGCCGTGTCGCTTGCAGTGGTCACCTTCGCGGGGCTCCCGTCCTGCAGCACGAGCGACGGCGGGGGTACGACCGGCAGTAGCGGCAGCACGAGCTCCGGTGGCTCCTCCACGGGATCGAACGGCGGGTCCGGTTCGACCTCCGGCGGCACCTCGACGGGATCGAACGGCGGGTCCGGTTCGACCTCCGGCGGCGCCTCGACGGGATCGAACGGCGGGTCCGGTTCGACGTCCGGCGGCGCCTCGACGGGACAGAACGGCGGGTCCGGCGCGGGCTCTGACGCAGGCTCGAGCGGCTCGGTCCCAGGCTCCGACGCGGGCGCTTGCACCAACACGAACATGAGCCAGATCAACATCGATTCGTCGGGTTGGGTCTGCAACAACAAGTGGGGAATGCAGGGCGCCTGGTACTGCTACAGCGATCCCCAGGAGTCGAACCCGAGCTGCAAGGGCACGGGCGACATTCCGTACGTCGCGACCAAGAGCGGCATGTGCGTCAGCGGGGCGACCGCCGTGGGCAGCACGTTTGGCGCCGGCGTCGGCTTCGTCCTGGCACAGCCGGATCCCAAGTCGACTGCCAAGCCGAATTACAACGCCCAAGCCCAGAACATCATCGGCTTCGCCGTGACGGTCACCGGGACGAGCGGCGGCTCCGTCCTCAACATCGGCTTCCCCGGGAGCGCCACGAACGTCAACGGCGAGGCGCCTTTCGTGAGCGTGCCCGGAGTGAGCGGCTCCTCGCCGATCACGTACAACGTCCTCTTCAAGGACGCGCGCATCACGAACCAATCGCCCATCGTCGTGCCGGCGCCTCTCGTCGACCCCACGAAGCTGACGGACGTGAAGGTGGTGATGCCGAATGACAAGAGCAGCCACACGTACGACTTCTGCGTGACCAGCGTGGTCCCCATCACGGCGCCGCCCGCCGCGACGCCGAGCTGCACGACGCAATACGGTCCTGTCTGGGACAACGGCACGCAATTCGTCGTGTCGGGAATCGGAAACGTCGGCGTCCAGAACAACCCGTTCGATCCGGGCCACCACGTCGCGATCACGACGTTCGGTGGCGGCGCCTGCATGGGGTTCACCGCGGCGGCGAGCTGGGGCGGCGGAGCCGTGGCGGCATTCCCCTCCCTGGTCTACGGCTACGCCCTCGGCGGAACCAACGACGGCAACTTTTACGGCGGGTACGGAGGAGGCAAGACGATTGCCGCGATTGCGTCGGCCAAGACGAGCTGGACTTGGTCCGGCAGCGCCAGCCAGTACGACGCGGCGTACGACGTCTGGTTCGCCCAGAACCCCAACCCCAAGAACCCGGGGACGGAGCTCATGGTGTGGCTCGGCAAGGGCAGCAACAACCCTCTGGGCAGCAACTCCGGCACGACGCTCTCGGCCTGGGGGACGACGTTCAGCGTCTGGACGAACGGCACGAACCCGACCGGCCAGCCCGTCGTCTCCTACGTGGCGAGCAGCACGATGACGTCCATCACCAGCCAGGACCTCGAGCTCATCTTCAAGGACGCCGCGACCCACGGCTACGCGATGCTAAACAACAACTCGTACCTGCTCGGCATCCAGGCGGGGTTCGAGATGTACTCGGGCTCGTTCACGACGAGCTCGTACAGCGTCAGCGTCCAGTAGCCCGCCGGCCGCCACCCTCGCCGAGCTCGCCCGGCGCGAGCTCGGCACGCGCGTCGGGGCGAGCAACAATCCAACACACCGCGCACACAGGGAAGCAAACTAGGAGGCGCACAGATCGGGGTGTGAGGCGTTCGAAGGCGCATGGAGCGTCTTCGGCCGTTCACGAAGGAGCACGCCCCATGATGCACGTCGACGTGACAGCGCAAGTGAACGCGCAAGTGAGCGCGCAGCCGTTCCTGCAGACGCCTTTCCGCGAGGTGCTCGATGAGCTCCCCGACGCCATCGCGGTGTTCACGGCCGCCGAGATGCCCGTCGATCGGCAGATCGTCTACGTCAACGAAGCTTTCGTGCGCCTCTCGGGCTACACGGCCGAACAGCTCCTCGGCCGGTCGCCCTTCCTGCTGGCGGGTGCCCACCCCGATTTTCAATACCTCGGCGAGATCCAGCGCGTCGCGACGGACGACACGGTCTGCGCCGTTAAGCGCAAGTTTCGCCCGGACGGCACCACCTATGACGTCCAGATGTGGCTTTCGCCGCTCCGCTGCGACGGCGCGGTGACGCACTGTCTCCTTCGTGAGCGTGACGTATCCGGTCGAGACGGCGTTCGCTCAGACGCCGAAGGCCGCCGGCTCCTCGCCGAATCCATGATGTCGATGTGCCGGCTCGCGGCGGGGGTGGCGTACGAGCTCGAAAGCCCACTCGGGACGGTCGAAGCGCACCTCAATGCGGTGCTCCGCGCGCTCGAATCGGGCAGCGATCGCGAAGTGGCGCCGGCGGTGCGTTACGCGTTGGCCGAGGCGCAGCGAGCGTCCAATGTCGTCCGCGGGCTCAAGGCGTTCGTGGACCCGGACGAGGAGCAGACTCGAGCGCTCGACGTGCATGAGGCCATCGAGACGGCGCTCAAGCTGACCAAGGTCGCGATCGACCGCCGCGCCACGCTCGTGCGCCGCTACGGCCTCGTGCCGCCCGCGATGGCGAGCCTACGCCGCCTGACTCACGCGCTCGTCGCGATCCTGCGCAACGCGGCCAGCGCGATCCCCATCGCTTCGCCTCACGGCGCGATCGAGGTGGACACGAGCACGACTCCCGACGGCTACGTCGCGATCGCGATCCACGACAACGGTGTCGGCATCCTGAAAGAAGAGCTCGCGTACGCCTTCGACCCGTTCTTCACGATCGAGCCACACCATCGATCGCTCGGCCTCGGTCTCGCCGCGGCGCGCGCTGCGGTGGTCGAGATGGGGGGCGCGATCAGCATGGAGAGCGTGTACGGCCGCGGCACGCGTGTCCGCATCGTGCTCCCGGCCTGCGCGGACGGCGCGCTGCGAGCGGCTAGCGCACCAACGTCCGTCACGGCCCCGACGCCCCGCGTTCTGTGCGTCGCGATGACCCCCGCCGACGCGGGCCGAATCGAGGCGCTCTTCGAAGCCACAGGCGCAAATGTGCTCTTCGCGAGATTCGAGGACGCGATCGAGGAGCTGGCTCTTCGTGGGCCGTACGACCTCGTCGTCTGCGACGGCCCGTACCCCGAGCGGGGCGCCTTTCGCAAGCGCCTTCGCGACAGCGCCCCGGGCGAGGTCGCCCCCACCGTCGAGGCTGACCCCGCACCGAGCACGTCGGGGATCTTTCAGCGCCCGTCCGAATGACCCGTCGAAGAAGGGCCCTCGCGCTTCGTCCGAGCGAAGCGCGAGTTCCAAGCGTGGGCCGCAGCGGGCGCAAGCAAGGAGTGAGCGGCCCCGCGGGCTACGGGAACGTGACCCATCGCGAGCTGCAATCGATCGGCGTCGGCGTACCTTGGGATCCCGTGACGGTCACGCCCGTGCCCGTCGGAGGCGGGAAGCTGACTCCGCCGGGGCCAATCGTGATCGCAGCGTTCTGCGCGGTGACCGTCGGGTTGCCGTCGACGATGACGTTGTCCAAGCTCACCGTCGTCATGTTGCTCGCGTCGAAGCCGTCGAGCGTCACCGTGCCGCCGCCCGCCACTTGGATGTTTTTCAGCGAAATGTTCGTAAACTTCGGAATGCCGCCCCCGGTGCCCGTGCCCATCGTGTAGTTCGGATTGAGGAGAATCGGGTTGGCCAGGTTGCGAATGCACACGTCGCTGTAGGACACCTTGTCCACGAGGCCGCCGTTTCCGTTGTACGACTTGATTCGAAGGCCATTGACGTCCCCGTTGGGTGCCCCGCCGGTGGGGATCGACCCGTCGATCGTAAGATCGTACACCGTGATGTTGGAGGCGCCGGCGCCGGTCTCGCTGCCGATCGACATGCCGTGGCCGGTGCCGAAGTGATTGTGTGCGAACGTCAGGTTGCTGACGTGGGCCTTGCCCGCCTTGATGGCCACCTCGTCATCGCCCACGCTGATCTTGCTGCAGACGAGATAACCGTTCGACGTACCTCCCGATCCACCACCCGGATCGATGCCGTCCGTGTTGCGCGCGCCGTAAGGGGTGAGCGCCGCGCCCATGCTGTTCGTCGGCTTGGACGGCGTGAGGACCTCTACGCCCCACACCATGTAGCCGGCGCTCGAGAGCTTCACGTGGAACTTGGGCGAATTGTAAATGTGGATGTTGTGCATCACGAAGTTCGTCGCGTTCGATACGCTGATCAGCGCCGGGTTGGACGCGCTGCCGTTGCTCGCGCGCAGCGCGACCGAGACGTCCCACCACGATTGGGTCATGCCGACGATGGGCTCGCCCCCTTGGCCGTCGATGATCCCGCCACCGACGATGCCAGCGCCCGAGCCGGTCACGTCGATGACCGCTCCGCACGAGTTCGAGGCGGCGCCCGTGCCGGCGGAGCACCCGTACGAGCTCGGATTGCGCGAGGCGTACAGCGTCGTGCCGGCGTCGACCATCAGGTACGTGCCGTTGATCGTCAGCCGGGCCGTCACGAACGCGTTGTTCGCGCCGCTGCTCGTGAGCTTCACCGCCTTGCCGGCCCCGCAGCTATTGAGCGCCGCCTGAATGCGCGCGGTATCGAGGGCCGCCTCGTCGGGGGTCGACTTGGTTGCCATCAGCGTCGTGCAGGTCGGAGGATCGACCGGCTCCTTCGGTAGGTTCGGATCGGCCGGACAGGCCGCGCCCGTGCCCACGACGGAACCGCTTCCGCTGTCCGGTGCATTGCCCGAGCTGCCGTTGCCGCTGCCTCCGCCTCCGTCTGCAGTGGCGCCCGAGGAGCCGCTGCTGGCCGAGCCCGACGACCCGCCAGAGGTCCCCGCGCCGCTCGAGCTCCCCGAGTCGCTCGGGGTTCCGCT
>JALYHV010000376.1 GCA_030776205.1 Myxococcota bacterium
GCCGACCCGGATCCGCCGTGGTCGTCGTCATGCGGATGTGACAGTCCCTTCGATCACCGCGCCGTCGTCGCATATGGCGCGGATCGCGGCAGCGGCCGCCCACAACGCAATCACCGAGGAGGAGAGGCCTAGCTCACTGCTCATTCGCACCCAGCCTCTTGCCTCGCGACGCAAGAGGCGCGCCTGGGCGGAGCCCGCCCAGGGCGCCCCCGAGGGGTCGAACGCCAGCGCGCGCAGGTCTCGCGTCGTCTGCACGGCCTCGAGTTGCGCCTCGAGCCGCGGAGAGAGGGAAAGGGCGTGGCCGCCAGCGCCCACGGTGAGGGCGCCGCCATTGGCGAGCGCCGCTATCGCATGCAAGTGACCGTCGCAAATCGAGCCGGCGTGCACTGCAGCGCCGAGCTCCAGCCTGACCAGCGCGCCCCAGTCGCCGCACGCGACGATCTCGCCCGCCCGCAGGCGCGTGACGGCCCGCAGTCGCGCGCATGTGGGCGCGTCGGCGACCAGCATCAGCTTGCCCCGGGCAAATTGGGCGATGGTGCCCATCGTGACGGCTTGCCCACCCCCGCGCAGCCCCGGCGGTGCCGGCCGCTCGCCCACGAGAGTGACCATGTGGCCCTGCGGATCGGCGAAGGCGCCGAGCAGCGTGACACCCGAGTCGGGCAGATTCCACAATTGCGCGGCGGCCTCGGAGGAGCCGCAAGAGGTGGGGACGAGCCGGGCGGCGAGACCGTGCGCTCCGAAAACGAGCAACTCCGCTGGGGTCAGCCACTCCATCCCGCGGACATCGGCGACATCGAAGCCGAGCGCCGGCTGCGAGGTCGACCAGTTTTCCCCGTCCCATCGCAGCAGCCCGTTCGGTCCCAGCCCGAACGCCCCGCTCCCGTCGGCGCGGAACGCCGCCGCAGTCACGAACCCGGCGCAACGAGGCCCGCTGCAGAGGCGCCACTTCCATGACGCGGGGTCGGGGGCCTCCGGCGGAGACGGCGATACGCGAACCGCGGTCTCCGGCTCGTACGCGGAGCTCTTCACCGGGCTGTACACTCCGTCGCGCCGAGCTGCAGCGCGCTGCAGCTCGAGCCCGAACGCGGCATCCAGCGTGGACGACGTTGCGGCGGCACTCGTCCTCGCTGCGTGGTCGTCCTCGGCGACGCGCAGCAGTGCGTCGAGCGCCTCCCAGAGCTCCGTGATGGTCGCGTGGCGCTCGTCCGGCTCCGCGGCCATCCCACGCGCGAAGATGGCGTCCAGTCGGTCGATCATGCCCCCGTTCGTATCGAGCTCGGGCGAAAGGGCGCCGCGCGCAATCGCCAGCCGTGGGCGCGGAGCATTGAGGAGGCGCGTGACGATGACCAGCGGGTCCTCGCCATCCCCGTGGGGAAAAGCCTTCGTGCCGCTTAGCATCTCGTAGAGAATGGCGGCGAACGAGAAGACGTCGGTGCGAGGGCCGACGCGCCGCTGCCCTTGCTCGAATTCCTCTGGCGGCAAATAGCCGAGCCCCACCCCGCCGAGCCGGCCGTTTCGCGCGAGGCTCACGTCCGCCGTGTTCACGAGCCCGAAATCGGTGACTCTGGCCACCTCGGCCTCTGGTTCGTTCGCAGACGTCAGCAAGATGTTGGACGGTTTGAGGTCACGATGCACGACGGCGTGGGCGTGCGTCTCCGCGAGCGCGAGCGCTACATGAGCGGCGACGCGCCGGATGCGCGCGAGTGGCAGGCCGACTCCGCGGGCGTGCAACAGCACGCGCTCCAACGTCGTTCCGTGGACGTGCTCCAACACGGTATAGGGCAGATCGACGGCGCCGCCGGGGCTCGTGACGCGAGCGCGACCCCAATCGAAGAACCGCACGATATGAGGATTGGGGTCGGCCGCCTCTCCGAGCATTCGGAGGACCGAAGCGTCGCGCGAGAAGCGGCCAAGCGAGCCTTCTGAGACCGCGTCCGGCCTCAGTACCTTGACGACGAGGCGGTGGGCCCAGCTGGCGTCGTCGGAAGACTCGCGGGACGCCGCGAACACCCAGCCTTGCAGGCCTTCGCCCACGGGCTCTCCGAGACGGTAACGGATGCCACCGGTCCCAAGCAACAGTTGACCCACCAACCCGTCGCGAAGAACGAAGGAGCGCGAGTCGTTCGGCTGCATGGGCGATTCCACGCTAGCGCAAGGCCAACGCGGCGGGGCTGGTGTCACACACCTAGGAGCTTGAGCAGCGTCTCTTTGTTGGTCGCCCCTACGTGCCGGGCAGCCTCTTTTCCGTCCTTGAAGACCACGACGGTCGGCACACCGCGAATGCCGAATTTGCTCGCGACCCCCGGCGAGTCGTCGATGTCGAGCTTACCCACGCGTACCTTGCCCTGGTACTCGTCGGCGAGCCGCTCCACGACGGGGGCGAGCACCTTGCACGGTCCGCACCACACGGCGCTGAAATCGAGCAAAAATGGGACCGTCGATTTGAGAACCTCGCTATCGAAGTTCAGGTCGTTGACCTCTAGGACATTGACACCGGCCATGAGCTGCACTCTCCGTCTTTAACGCCCCTCTACTGATAATGCTTCGATGCGCGTGTGTCGATTGGCGTCGCCACGCGTAGCTCACATGCAGGGGAGGGAGCCATAAGTAGAACGGAGCCGCGGCGCAGCTCGCCAGCCGGCGCGAAAGTTGGCCCTCGCCGCTCCTCCGCCGCAGGGTACCGCTTCCGTCACCAGGCGAGGAGGCCGATGATGAACAGCGATTCGAATGCGGCATGCGAGGCGGATTATGATGGTCCCGAGCGCCGACGGCACCGCGTCTACGTCACACGGAACACCGAGTACCACTTCCGCGACGGTTTTTGCGTTGCTGTGAGAGATCGTCGCACCGGCGAATTCTTGCACGGCCACCTCGCGCTCCGGAGGCGAGTCCAGGGCGGGTTGAAGTTCTTCACGAGCGGGGCCATCGCCCCCAACGCGGGCGAGCCTCGGCCCGGCGAATCGCTGTACTTTTGCTCGGACGGGCGCGACCTCGTGACGAGTCCGCTGGAAGCGATTGCCCGGCCGACCAAGGAGCTGGTCGGCGCCTACCCGAGCGGCCGAAAGCGTTTGTAAGCGGTCGCACCTGCCTGCTTGCGCGCCTAAGCCCATGCGGAAAAGCGTCCTTCGGCGTAGTTTCGGTGGCACATGCTGGTCGTCCCGCCTCGCGCCGAGCTCCGTAACCGTCCGCTCGAGACGCCCCGTCTCGCGCTGTCGCCAGTCGAGCAGGCCGACGCCCCCGAACTTTGGACGGCCGTCGAGACGTCTCGCGCGCACCTCGAGAGGTGGCTCCCCTGGGTTCCCTTCAACACGGATCTCGACGCGAGCTGGCGCTACTGTGACGCGAGCGCCGGTGACTGGGATCACGCGCGCGCCCTTCGGTTCACCATTCGCGAGCGAGCTACACGGCGGTTTCTCGGCGTCGTCGGGCTCGAATCAATCGCCCACCTGCATGAGAGCGTCGAGCTGGGGTACTGGCTTCGCGTCGATGGCGTGCGGCGGGGATACATGAGCGAGGCGGCGCAGGCGACGGTGCGTTGGGCCTTCAAGCGGCTGAACGCGCACCGTGTGCGGGTCGCGGCCGCTACGGATAACTTCGCGTCTCTCGGCGTCGTCCGCCGCTTGGGTTTTCATTTCGAGGGCGTCGCTCGCGAAGCCGAGCGTTGCCAGGGTCGCTGGCTCGATCACGCGGTTTTCGCGCTCCTCGCCGGCGACACCACTGCGCCGGTGTAACCCCGACCCATAAGGCCGCCGTTTTGCCATGCCCCTTCTCCGTTCCGCGCGAGGTGCCGTCTTGATGGACGTGTTGCTGTCTCGCGGTGTTGTTACGCTTGCGGTTGCGTGCGCCGTTCCGCTCATTGCGGAAGCGTCCGCTTCGGCCGATCCGTTGCGCTGGCATATGGAGGCGGGAGGAAGTCACGCCATCGGCAACCCGCAGGCGCACGAATTCGGGCCGGGGGTCGAAGGCCAGGTCGCCGTCGAACTAGCCCTCGCCCGCGCCGTCGGGCTCCAGCTCGAGGGCGGCGGGCTCTGGCTCGCGCACACGAGCCGCCCCGCGGATCCGACCCTCGCCGATCATGGTAACGGCACGGCGGTCACCGGCATGGGCGGTGTACGGCTCAGGCCCTTCGGCGACGTCGCGGGTCTCTGGCTCGACGCGAACGCCGGTTACGTCCGGACGGGGTCGCTCGATCGCTTCGGCTTCGACGCCCACTTGGGGTACGACTGGCGCGTCAGCGCGCCCCGCTGGGATCTGGGTCCTTACGTCGGCTACTTCCACATCGTCGAGCCCGGCGGCACGCTCCAGCCCGGCGACGCACACGTCCTCTCCATCGGAATCCACGTCGCGTTGGGCGTCGAGCGAACGCCGCCCCCGGTGGAGGTCTCGCTCGCACCCGCCCCGGAGCCGGCGGTGCCACCGCCACCACCACTCCCGCCACCGGATCGCGACCACGACGGGATCGCCGACGCGGAAGACGCCTGCCCGGACATCCCCGGCATACCCAGCGCCGACCCGACCAAGAACGGCTGCCCCCCTCCGGGCGATGCCGTCCGCGTCGTCGAGACGCACATCGACTACGACGAGGTCATTCATTTCGACACCGAGCGCGCGCACGTCCACCATGCGTCCTGGCCAATCCTCCAGAAGCTCGCGGTCTTCATCAGCTCCCATCCCGACATCGAGGTGGTCGACATCAGCGGTCACGCCGACGAGCGCGGCACGGAGGCGTACAACCTGCAGCTGTCGAAAGCGCGTGCCGAAGCGGTGAAGGAGCTGCTCGTACGCTTCGGCGTCGACTCCGCGCGCCTCACGACGCAGGCGTACGGCTTCTCTCACCCGCGCTCGGCTGGCCACACCGAGAATGACTGGCGCGAGAACCGACGCGTCGAGTTCCTGATCACGAAGGTGCGAAATCCGCAGGGAGGCTCGATGAGCCCACCCACGGCGGCTCAAGGAGAACATCGATGAGCACGCGTCGGCGGGGCAGCGGGAGGCATCGAACGAAGGGCCATCGGGCGTTCGCAGGACTGGCGCTCGTCCTCGCGGTCATCGCCGTCCTCGCGGCCGGCTGCGGCGCAGACCAATCGCTCGTCGGCGGGCGGTGCGGTACCGGCTACGCGCAGTGCGCTCTCCGCTGCGTCGACCTCGCCAGCGACCCGCTGAACTGCGGCGTGTGCGGAAACGTCTGCGCTCCTGGGAGCGCCTGCGTTGCGGGCCAGTGCGCCGGCGATGCTTCCGTCGCGGACGGTGCGACCACGGACGCGCTGCGCGACGGTACCTCCGGCGAGGCCGTCACCGATGCGACGACGCCCGACTCGACGGTGTCCGAAGCCGCGACCTACGACGCCGAGCCCGGCAACGACGGCCGGTCGAGCGATGTCCAGAGCGATGTCCAGAGCGATGTCTCCGCGACGATGCCGGAGGGGGGAGACGCGATCGCGGACGCGAACGCGACGGATGGACTGCTCGACGACGTCCGCGCCGACGCGAGCGGGTCCCTCGACGGGCCGGTCGCCGACGCGGCCGACGCGAGCGTCTCCGCCGACGCGGACGCGGACGATGGAGCGCTCGCGGACGCGGACTCCGGCCCGACGATTTCGTGCGTCTTGCCGCTGGTCAATTGCTTCGGTCAGTGCGTGGACCTCCTGGGCGA
>JALYHV010000377.1 GCA_030776205.1 Myxococcota bacterium
GCCCAAGACCGGCCGCCGACGGAGACCGCTCGGTCGCCGCGCGACGCATCAATGGCGCGGAGCGGCGGCGACGGCACGCTTGACCTCGTCGCGCCGGGTCGGCCACCGTCTGCCGCGTGACGACGCCGAACCGTGCGACCCCTTTCGACATCGGAGCCGCGGATAGGCGCGCAGCCGAGTGCGCGATCGCGGCACGCGCAGCCAAGGGCTGGCGCCGGCGAGCGGCAGCCCTTGCGCCGCTCGCGCTAGGAGTCGCCCTCCTGGCACAACGGGCCATCGCGGGCGTTCTCGCAACAGTCGGGCATCCCGGCGCTGCCCTGGACGATGCGTACATCCACTTTCAATACGCGCGCGCCATTGCAGAGGGGCATCCGCTTCGCTTTCAGGCGGGCGAACCGATGACGAGCGGTGCGACGAGCCTTCTGTGGCCAGCGCTCCTGGCGCCGTTCTGGGCGCTTGGGGCAAGGGACGAAGCGATTCTCTGGCCTGCGTGGGCGCTCTCGTTCGCGGCCCTCGGCGCGCTCGCGTGGGAAGCGGCGGCATGGACGAAGCGACTCGCAGGTCACGCTGCCGCACTCGGCGCAGGGGCCATGACGCTTTCTTTCGGTGGTTTTGCTTGGTGCGCTGCGAGCGGAATGGAGGTCGTGCCCTTCGCCTGGGTAATCGCTCGCGCATCACGTCGTGCAAGTGAATGGGCCGAGGCCGCAGGTGACAGCCGAACGACGCCAAGGCTCATGGAGCTCGTCGGCCTGACCTGGCTGGCGGCGCTCTTTCGGCCGGAAGGCGCCGTGACCGCCCTCTTCGTCGCGGCAACGATCCTCGCCTTTCCCCGCTCGCGCGCGCTGCGTGACCGCGCGCCGGCACTTGGCGCCATGGCGGCTGCCGTGTCGCTGCCCATTGCGCTTTGGGTGCTCACAGGGTCGCCTCGAAGCAACACGGCCATCGCCAAGCTGCTTCCTGGCAATCCCTACTACGTCGGAAACGAGCTCGTCGCCGCCGTCACCACGAACGCGAAGCTACTCGTCTCAGGTCTATTGGACGGCGACCTCTGGTCTGCCGAGTTTCTGCCACGCGGCGGCAGTGCCGTCGCGCTCGCGGGTTTGGGCGCCGTGGCCTGGTTAGGGAGGCGGACAGGTTCGCGGTGGCGGGCGGCGGCCGTTCTCGTTTTGGCCCTGACGATGTTCGCGCCGTGTCTCTATCTCACGTTCCTCTGGAACCGACTCCGCTATATCTGGCCCTTTGCCACGGGCTGGATCGTGGGGCTTGCCTGCCTCGCGCGCGTCGCTGGGGACGCGGCCGCTGCGCTCCGACCCCGGTGGCGGATCGTGACGCCGCTGACTTGCGGCGCGTTCGTGGGTCTTCTCGCCGCAAAGCTCGACGGAGTCCTCGACGACGTCGCCCAGTCCGCAAGCGGCATCGATCGACAGCAAGTCGCGCTCGGTCGGTGGGCGAGAACGGCCTTGCCTTCGTCGGCGCGGGTCGGCGTGAACGATACGGGGGCAATCGCGTACTTCGGCGAGCGGCGAACCTTCGACGTGGTCGGGCTGACGACGCGCGGTGAGGCGCGCTACTGGGTTGCGGGCGGGGCGTCACGGCTCGAACATTACGAGCGCCTCGCGCGCACGAACCCGACCGCCTTGCCTACGCACTTCATCGTCTACCCCGAGTGGATGGCGATGGACATGGTGCTCGGCCCGCCACTTCACGAGGCCACAGTCACCGACGCGACGATTCTCGGTGGTCGAACGATGCGCGCCTATTCGGCAGACTGGTCGAAGCTCGGAACCGGCGAACAGCCCTGGTCGCTCACGGTTTCACGCACTGCGGCTCGCGGGTCACTTGCCGCAAGCTCCTTCGTCGATGCCGTCGATGTGGCCGATCTCGAGAGCGAAGCCGAACACGAATACGAGCTCCTCGGCGCGCGTGACGGGGAAGAGATCGCCCGCGAAGGGCTGTCACCTGACGGCGAAGAGGTCGTTGACGGCGGGCGCACGCGGCGCACCGTCGAGCGGTTCGTTGCGCACCTTCGACCCGGGGCGGCCGTAGTCGGGATTGCCCGCCTTCAGGGCCGACCAGGGACGCACGTGCGGGTGCTGGCGAACGGCGATGTCATCGGCAGCTTCGACATCGACGAGGAGAATTGGGTCGAGCGGAGCTTCGAGGTGCCTGCGCGCGTCGCAGGACCCGAAACGCATGTCGAAATGCGCGCCGACCCCGACCCGCTCACGACGTACCATTACTGGTTCCGATTGTGAGAAGGCGCGGCCGGCGCTCGGTCGTAGAGACGACCCCGTTATTTCGAAGAGCTCGCCGGCGCGGCCTTGGCAGCGGGAGTGGTCGCGCTGCCCGCAGGTGTTGCCTTCGTGGGCGCGGAGCTGGCAGCAGCGGTCTTCGTCGCCGGCGCGGCGTTGGTCGTCGGCGCGGCGTTGGTCGCCGGCGCAGCCTTGGTGGAGGCCATCGGCTTCGAAGCCGCACCTGGGGTGGACGGCTTTTCGACCGGCGCTTTCATCGCGCCGGTTTGCATCATCATTTCCACGACGTTCGCGTAGGCCCAGTCGTGCATGACCTTGCCATCGGCGCTCGGCTGCAAAATATCCAGCCAATGCCAGTCGCTGACGGGCTTGTTCGACGCCGGCAGCGGCCCGAGTGGGCCCCGCTGCGTGCCGCTCAACGTGTGCTCGACGATCGCGAACCCGTCGATGCCCCACGCGTTCGTGACGGACCACTTCTGATCCGGGAACGCCTTGAACCAGGCAGTCAGCTCCTTCGTGAGCTCCTTCTTGCCCTTCACCGCCGGCATGCCCGAAAAGTTCAACCAAAAATCGGCGTCGTCCGCCATCGTGCCGGCTGCTTCCTTGGGGTCGTCTTTGCTGAACACCGAATCGATGCCCTTGGCCCAGTCAGCGAGCTTGTCCTCGTCCGGCGTTCCGTTCGCGACGTGCATCGCGGGCGGATTCGTGGGAAGCACTTGGATCGGAGGTGCACCTTTGGCGCCTTTCATCTGGGCCATGAGTCCGGCGTCGTCTCCGTACTGGTGCTCCTCTTTCACGAGGCCGTCGTCATTGAACATCACGACGTGCGAGCGCAGTTGGCCGACCGCCTTCTTGGTGGCCTTCGTGCCCATAAAATCGCCGCCCATCGTGCCGGACCACGCCATCTCCACCACGGCGACGTTTCCCTTCATCCACACGCGCGTGGGCACGGACTTCGCGTCGGGGAAGGTCTCGAACATTCCCTGCAGCCCTTTCGCTACGGCGTCGCGACCGCGACCGGCCGGCTCGCCGTATCCCTGGATCGTGCAGTCCTCGGCGTAGTAGCTCGCGAGCTTCTTCGCGTCGTGGGCGTTGAAGGCCTCGCCGATGCCCTTGAGCGATTGGGGCATCAGCTCCGCGAGCGTCGGCTTGGCGGGCGCAGGTGGAGTGTCGACTGGCGGCGGAGCCGCGCTCGCGCTCGCCGTGAC
>JALYHV010000378.1 GCA_030776205.1 Myxococcota bacterium
ACGCTATCCGGGCGGGCACGAACCTTCCGCCGGCCGCAATCTGGCCGCCGTGGCGTGCAGCGAGCGAGTGGAGTGTTTGGGGTGGGAGGCGGACGCTGCCGTCCCAAATCACGGCTTCGCGGCGCCGCTCGGGGGTGCTTTCGCCGCGCCAGCGCCCGGAGCGCCGTTGGCAAGCTGAATGACGCGATCGGTGAGATCGAGATCGCTACGCGAAAAGGCAACGGTTGCCCTGTCCACGATGAGATCGAAGCTATCCGTGCCGGCAATGCGCTTGATGGCGCCAATCACCCGTTCAAAAATGGGATCGGTCATCTCCTTCTGCTTCTTCTCGAGCTCCTTGTTGTATTCGACAAACGTCGATTGAAGCTCCGCCATCTGTCGCTGCCAGTCCTCCACCTTCTTTTGGAGCGCCTGTTGCGAGAGAACCTTCGACTGCTTGTCGATGTCCTCCTTTTGCCTCTGCAAATCTTGCTGCTTCTTGTTGAGCTCTTGCTGCCGGCTGTCGAACATCTTCTTCAGTGACGCCTGCGCGCGCAAACCGTCTTCGGTCTGCATGACGGCGCGCTGCACGTCAACGACGGCCACTTTGGTCTCCGCGTCGGCGACCTTGCCGAAGAGCGAGAGGGCTATCGCCAGGGCGACGGCGATGACGGGGCGAGCGGGGCTGCGCATGGTGGGCACGACGTAGCCAAACGGCTCCGATCGGTCAAGGCGGCCGATGGTCCCGATCCGAAGAACTCCTCGCGGCGCGAGGCTGATGCATGAAGGAGCACAGCAGCCGCCTACTCGGCGAGGCTCCCGGTTTCGACCTGCACCGTGACATATTCGACGTGCATCATGGCGCGGACACGCTGCGAAAGTCGCCCGCCGAATGCCGGGTCTAACGAGTCGGTTCGCACGTGAAAGGTGATGGCGTCGTGCCCCGCGCCGAGCGACCACACGTGGAGATCGTGCACGGCGATGACCCCCGGGAAGCCGATGACCACCCGCTCGATGGCGGCCACCGAGAGATGCGGCGGAGCCGCCTCGAGCAACACCAGCGTCGCATCGCGCAGAAGGCGCAACGACCCATAGAGGAGAATGGCGGCGACGACGAAACTGGCGATAGGGTCAGCGACCGCATACCCACCAAAGCGGATGACGATGGCCGCGCAGAGCGCCGCCAGCGCACCAAGCGCGTCACCGACCAGATGCAGCCATGCACCACGAAGGTTCAGCGCGTGACCCCTCGGCTTCGGAGCAAGGTTCGACCCCTCCGGCGAGCCGCCCCGGTTTGGCCCGTCGTCCGGGTTGTGCGCGTCGCGATCGTGCGAATGTGGCTGCCCGATGGCATCGTGCAATAGCCACGCGCTCAATCCGTTGACGACGAGCGCCATGATGGCGACCACGATCATCACTCCCGCCCTCGGGGGTGTACGGGCGTGAAGAGCGGACACTGCTTCGATCACGACGCCCGCGGTCGTACCAAGGACGAGGACCGCGCTAAAGACGGCGGCCACTGGCTCGGCCCGGCGCAGTCCGAACGTGAAGCGAGGGGTAGGTCGCCGAACCGCCAGACGCATCGCCGCGAGGCTCACGCCCAACGCCAGCACGTCGGCGAGCAGATGCAGCGCGTCGGCTTGCAAAACGACGCTCTTGGCCATCACGGCTCCGGCAAACTCGAGCACGAAAAAGCCGCTGATGATCGCCAAGACGGTGACGAGCCGGCGAGCTTGGCGTGACTCGCTGGCGTTGAACGTGTCGGGCATCGACGCGCATGCCCGAGCACCGATGGTTTCGGCGCGGTGGGCGCGATCGCGCGCGTCGGCAGCGTCGGAATGCGCCATCACAAAAGAACGTACTCGTCCGCGGGCGCAGCCGGAGCGGAGTCGAGTGCTCGCATCGCGTCGTCGTCGCGCCGAACAGCGGTCATGTAAAGACCGTGAAGAATCGCCGGGTGGTCCTCCACCAGCGCAACGAACTGATTGCGCGGCAAGAACAGCGTCACGGTTGGGTGCACCGCCACGACGTCGGCGTTCGTCTTCCGGCGCAGCACGAGGGCGACCTCCCCGACGGTCTCGCCCGGGAGCAACCTAGCGAGAACGACCGATTCGCCACCGCCTTCGTGAGCAATGACGGCCACTTCTCCCGAGGCGATGAGGTGCAGCCCGAGCGCCTCTTGCCCTTCGCTGACGAGTATCTCACCACGTTCGAAGATACGCGTCTCGAAGCGCTCGACCAGCATCGAGCGCTCGTCCGCGGGGACGGCGATCAACATGGCCGAGGTCCGCGCCAGGTTGGCTAGCATGCGACGACGGCAGTGAGCCGCCAGCTCGACGCCCACCTCCGGGCGGGTTTCGGCGACACGCTCCAGCGCATCACGCGTGGCCATCAGGAGAATCGATGCGCGCGCAGCGATCACGCTCGCCGCCCGCGGAGCACGGGAGAGCAAGGCCATTTCTCCGAAGAGCGCCCCGCTCGAAAGGCGAGCGAGGGTCGTCGGCGGCGCGCCGTCGTCGCTCGACGACCTGCGCACGACGTCGAGCTGGCCGCGCGCTACGATGTACGCTTCGGCACCCTCCTCACCCTCTTCGATGACGACATGTCCTTCGGGCACGGTGATCATTTCGAAGGCGCTCACAAACGCGGCGAGGGAATCTTTGGATAGCGCGCTGAAGAGCGGAATCGGCGCGAAAAGCGGCAATTCGGCGCCGACGGCGTCTTCGTAGTCGCGCGTCGCCGCATGCAGGATCTGGGTAGCCTTCGACGTCAGCGCGGGGCCCGTCAGAAAGGAGCTCAGCGGTTGGAAATCTTCGAAGTGCGGCACCGGCGGCGGCGGAGTCTCCGTCTCCTGAAGTCGCAGGGAGCTCCGGGAGAACGCGGCGGCCACCTGTTCGATGTGCCCGGTGACGTCGACGCCGAGGACGCGCAAATCGCCGATCGCGGCGATGGCGAGGGGCAGGTTTCCCGCATCGATCGCGCGCCGAACTGCCAGCTCGAATCCCTCTACCGCAGCCTCCGCCCGACCCATCTGCACGAGCAACCGGCAGGTAATGACCAGCGCGCTCGGAATCGAGGCGTCCCGCTCGACCACCGCGGCGCTCCAGCGGAGCGCGGCTTCGCCCTCGTCGGCGAGGAGTAGGGTGAGCGCCCGGTCTATCGGTGAGTCGGTCGTCGGGGCGCCAGGTAAGTCCGGCGGGGCTGCGCGCATGCCCGGGCGAGCTTATCACTCCTCGTCGTTGTCCCTCTTGCCGCCGTGAGCCCGGTCCATGAACTCGCTCATGGCATTGGCCGTGGCAGCGACCAGAGGAAGCACCCGCGGGTAGTCCATTCGTGTCGGCCCAATGACGCCCAGCGTGCCAGCTGCCTGGCCGTGGGCGGTGTACCCCGCCCCGACGATCGCGAGCTGCCCCCCTCCGAGCTCCCCCGCTTCGTCGCCGACGACGACATGACCACCCCGGGCCTGGACCGCCAAGTCGAGCAGCTGGACGAGCTGCTCGCGTGCGTCGAGAGCGGTCACCAGGCGGCGCACGTCGTCGGCATCGAACTCCGGCTTGTCGAACAGCTTTTCCTGGCCCTCGATGACCAGGTCCGTCGCCCTCTCCCCATCGTCCTCCACGGCCGCGCCGCCAAGCTCGAACGCTCGGCGTCGCAGCTCGTCGTGCTGAACCCTCTCGTTTTGCAGGCGCCGCTCGAAGAGCTCGCGCAAATCACCGAGGGTGCGCCCCTCCACGACGTCATCGAGCAAGTTGTGGATCCGCTGCAGATCAATCTCGGTCACACCTGCCCGCAAGAATCGGTTCTGAACCGCGCCGTTCTTCAGGAGAAGAACGGCCAGCACCTCGTCGGGGCCCGTTCGCAGGAAGCGGAGTTGCTTGAGGACGAGGGTCTCCGCACGCGGCGCGAGCACGACGGCTGCCGTTCCCGTGAGCTCCGAAAGGAGCTTGCCCGTTTCGCGCATCACATTTTGTCCCGGCTCGAACGCCGCAAAGCAGCCATGGATTGAGGCTTCTTCTTCGGTCGTCAGCTCCCGAACGTGCATCAGCGCGTCGATGAACAGGCGAAAAGCACGGTCTGTCGGGACACGACCGGCGCTCGTGTGCGGCTGCTGGAGGTACCCTGCCTCTTCGAGGTCGGCGAGCACATTGCGAATGCTTGCCGCCGACAAATCGAGCCCGGACTTTTTGGCCAGCGTTCGAGAGCCTACGGGCTCGCCGCTGGCTACGTACTCGGTCACGCAATGATAGAGGACCTGCCTTGCGCGCGCGCTGAGCTCCGGGGTCATGCCCATCTCGTTATGATTTAAAAGCCCTCCAAGGCTCCCCTCACATTGCCATGCCACGGGCCACGGCGCTAGTGTCGATAACGATGAGCGGTGTCCGCTTGGCCGTCGGGACGCTCGTCGTGCTCACCCTCGCCTCGATCGGCGCCGCTGCCCGCGCCGGGTTCGGGGCGCCCCCGTTCCTCATCGAGGAGGAGCCTGCGAGGCGCTATGCGCGGCTCGATCGCGAGGCGTGCGAAGAGGAGCTCGCAGGACGAGGCGCGCGGTTCGTTCGCGTCGAAGAGGCCAGAGGCGTTCTGGCGCCCGTAAGGCTCTCGGGCCCGCTGCACGGCGTCGCCTTTCACATCGGCCTGCCGGGCCTCGCAGCGCGGCTCGACGCCGTGGGAGGTCCTGGATTGTCGCCTCGCACTGGCGCTCGATGATTTTGCCGCACAGCTGGCGGCCCACGACGTGGTCGAGGTCGTGCACTACTCGATTTACCGGCCCCCGTCCGCCGCCTGGCCGGCCGACAAGATCGCTTCACGCCATCCCGGCGGACTCGCCATCGATGCTGCGTCCTTCGTCAGGAAGGACGGCAGCACGCTGGCCGTCGAGCGAGACTTCCACGGGGCTATTGGCGCGCGCACCTGCGGGCCTGGGAGTGGCCCGACCCCCCCCACTCCCAATGCGCTCGAGCTACGCCAGATCGTCTGTGATGCCGCCGACGCGAAGCTCTTCAACGTGACTTTGACGCCCGACTACAACCGCGCGCACCGGAACCATTTTCATCTCGAGCTCACCGCCGACGCGCGGTGGTTCATGGTGCATTGACCACCGTTCGGCAGTCTGGTTCCGGGCGCGAGGTCTTCGGTCATCCGGTCGGCCTGTACGTCCTTTTTTTGACGGAGATGTGGGAGCGCTTCTGCTTCTATGGGACGCGAGCGTTGCTTGCGCTGTACGTCGCGCACCACCTCGCGCGTCCGGAGATCGGCGCTCATGTGCCCGGGTTCGTGGCCATCGAGCGCACGCTCGTGCGGGTCTTCGGTCCGCTCGACGACGAACAGCTCGCAGACCAGATTTACGGCATTTACACGGCCTGCGTCTTTCTGACGCCCTTCTTCGGGGGCATCCTTGCCGATCGGGTGCTCGGACAATACCGTTCGGTCCTCGCCGGAGGGGTGGTCATGGCGGCCGGCACGTTCATGCTGATGAACGAGGCGCTCTTCTACCCCGGTCTGCTGGCCCTCGTCATCGGGAACGGCTGCTTCAAGCCGAACATCACGACGCAAGTCGGCGGTCTTTACCCGGCGGGCGATTCACGACGAGACCGCGCGTTCAACGTGTTCTACGTTGGCATCAATCTCGGTGCATGGTTTGCCCCCCTCGTCTGCGGGACGCTCGGTCAGACCATTGGATGGCGCTGGGGCTTCGGGGCGGCTGGGCTCGGGATGATCGTGGGGCTGGCCGTGTACGTCGCGGGCCGTGGTCACCTCGCGCCCGAGCCAAAGAAGGCACACGTCGCCGGACGCCAGGACACCGCGGCTGAAAGGCCGCTGTCGTTCACGCGCGCCGAAAAAGGCAGGATCGCGGCGCTCATCGTCCTGTGCGCTCTGAACGTCTCCTTCTGGGGCGTCTACGAGCAGCAAGGCAACTCCCTTCAGTTCTGGGCAGACCAGAGCACCGATCGTCACGTGCTGCGCTGGCTCGGCGCGGGCTGGCAGGCCTGGGAGATGCCGTCGACCTGGTTTCAGTCGGTCAACCCGACGTTCATCTTGCTGTGCACGCCCGTCATCAATGCGCTCTGGTTGCGTCAGTCGCGAAAAAAAACCGAGCCCACGAGCGCCACCAAAATGGCGATCGGTTGCTTTCTTCTCGGCATTTCCTTTCTAGTGATGATCGGCGCGGGGACCGTGGTCGACGACGGTCGACTGGCGAGTATGGGATGGCTTGTCGGCTGCTCCTTCCTGCTCACCCTCGGCGAGATCTACGTGTCGCCGGTCGGCCTCTCCCTGGTGACGAAGATTGCCCCGGCCCGGATCGTCTCGATGATGATGGGCCTCTGGTTTCTATCGAGCTTCTTCGGCAACTACCTGTCCGGCTACCTCGCGACGTACGCGCACAAAATGCCGAGCACGCGATTTTTCGCGGTTCTCGGCGTCATCGCCCTTTCCACCGGTGCGCTGATGCTCGCGGTGCTTGCTCCGGTCAAGCGCGCGATCGGCGATGAAAACGCGTCCCCTCCCGGCCCTTGATCGCTGTCGGAGACAGCTCACCAGTTCAACGGCGCAGGCGCGCCACCACGTCGACCATGTCTTTCGGCAGAGGTTGCTCCCAGCGCATTTCGCGTTCCGTCGCCGGGTGGACGAACCCCAGCTCCGCGGCGTGGAGCATCAACCGCGGAGCTTCGAGCGGCTTGCCCGCCCAGTGCCGAATGTAGACCCGCTCGCCCACGATGGGGTTGCCCGCTTCACTCAGGTGGATTCGGATCTGGTGCGTGCGCCCGGTCTCCAGCCGGCAGGCGACCAGCGTCGCACCGGCCAGCCGCTCGAGGCGCTCGACGTGGGTGGTCGCCTCGCGTGCGTCGGCAGGTGGTGTCCCCCGAGCCGAACCCCGCAGCCCATCGCCCCGGTTCTCCACGAGGAAGCTCCGAATCGTGCGTGTCGCCACATCGCCGTGAGCGATGGCCGTGTAAGCCCGGTGCACCGTGTGCCTGCGGAATTGGAGCGACAGGCTCTGCTTTGCCAACCAGGTGCGCGTGAAGACGAGCAGACCGGTGGTATCCTTGTCCAGCCGGTGAACGACGCCGAGGGCGGGGCGGGTCCCCCGGGCGACCCCCGGGCCGCGGCTTAGCCAGGCGCGCACCCGCGCATCGAGCGTGTCCGTGTCGGTCTCGTCGTACGGAATGGTGCTGAGGCCCGCCGGCTTGGCCACCACGACGACGTGCGCATCGACGTGCACGACGTCGTGGTCCGAGAGTCCCACCGCGCGCGGGTTGCGCGCTCGCACGTCGAAACGGACCTCGGCCCCGGCCGAAACCCGCGCGGTCGGCTCGGTCACGACCACACCGCCGACGCATACCTTGCCCGCGGCTATCCACGCACGGGCCTTGCCCCAGCTCACGCCGAAGAGCGCGCGGACTGCCCGATCGAGCGGCCCGTCGAGGCCAGGCGGGACGAGGAAGGTTTGGGGCGTCACGGGGCAACGGTCACGGGAGCAGCGCCCGCCGACTGTCGTAGCGGCATCGCCGAGGTAAGGCGCGCGGGGCACCGAGCCGGACGGCGGTCGAGCCCATGCAGTCCTTAGCACCTCTCGTTCGAGCTCCCCAGCCGGAGAACGACAGCGGCGCTCGCGATTCCCCCGGCACGGGGGAGACCGAACGCGCTCCGCAACGGCTTCCGGTCAAAGCGCGGCCGGATGACAGTTGCTTGACACTCCATGGTCGTGGTCCGCACAATCGGCCAAAGCCCCCATTCATGGGGGAAGCGGAGACGAGTCACGTGCCCAAGACCCTGCTCGCCGTCGACGACAGCGCCACGATGCGCAAGGTGCTCGAGATCACCTTTGCGGGCGAAGACTTTCGCGTGATCACCGCCGACGGGTCCCAGAGCGCTCTCGCGCGCATGAACGAACGACCCGCCGTCGCCGTCATCGATACGTCGCTCCAGGGCGTCGATGGATACTCCCTCGCAAAGGAGGTGCGGGCGCGTGACGCGCGCATCGCGATCGTCATGCTGTCCAGCCGCTACAATCCGTACGACGCGAACCGCGGGCGCGAAGCCGGTGCAGACGACTCGGCCGACAAGCCGTTCGACACGCAGACGCTCATCGAGAAGGTGAAGAAGGCCGTCGTCGCTCGCGAGGCAATGAAGGCCGCACCAGCCCCAGGGCACGCGGCGGCCACAGTTCCGTTCCCGCCCGCCACGTCGCCGCAAATCTCGCCGCAGTTCGCCGCAGCGAGCCAGGCGGCGTCCACGGCATCCTCCGCCTCGGTGGCCCCGCGTGGCCACAACCTGTCCACGCAGCGGACCCACACGCTTTCGTTCGAGGCGAGCCAGGTTGCTCCGCCGTTCGACCCGGCGCCGTCCGCCGTGACCAGGACGGTCCCGTCCGGTGTCGCAGTGGTTCCACTTCCGCCAGCCCGCGAGCCGGCGCCGATCGCGCCGGAACGAGAGCGAACGATCGGGACGGCGAGCGCAGACACGGCGACCGCCGCTGCACGCCCCAACGGGCCGTTTTCGGGCCGACTGGGCGAGCTCGGCCTGTCGGTACAGCAGGTCGACGCGGTGCTCGCGCTTTCGCGGGAGCTCGTCGAGAACGTCGTCTGGGAAGTGGTGCCCCAGCTCGCCGAGGTGCTCATAAAGGAAGAGATCGCCCGCCTCATGAAGGAAGGGTGAGCGGCGCGGCCGCCCCATCCAGGGTCAACCCGCGGCGCTCACGAGTCGAGAAGGAGCGCGCAACCGAATGGCCGGCCCGAGCGACGAGATATTGAAAACCGTTGCACGCACTCTCGTGCGGCTCGAAGATCTGCTCGATCGCCTTCCGCTCAATGTGGCGAAGGACTTTCGCAGCCGCATCGGCACGCTCCGAACCGTGCTGCTCGAAAAGCGGCCCCCCGCGCTTGTGCTCGTCGGTCGTCGCGGGGCAGGCAAGTCCTCCCTCGTCAACGCGCTCTTCGGTGCGAAGGTCGCCGAGCTCGGGCACGTCGCGGCGCAAACCGGCCGTGCACGCTGGTACGATTACGAGCGAGGAGGGGGCACGATGTCCATCCTCGACACGCGAGGGATGCAAGAAGGCTCGGCGCCAGCTGAAGGCGACCCCTCGAAGACGGCCTTCGAATCGGTGGCCGTCGAGCTTCGCATCAGAACACCGGATCTCGTCCTTTTCGTCGCGAAAGCGAGCGAAGTCGACGCCGCCATGGAGGCGGATCTGGACGCGCTCGAAAAACTGTACGAAGCAGTACGGCAGGCGCATCGCGTGGAGCCCCCGCTGGTCGCGATCGTCACGCACTGCGATCTTCTCGAGCCGAAGTCCGTCCTTCTGCACCGCCCGGATCGTGGCGCACCAGACGACGTCGCCGAGAAGCTCCGCCACGTCGCACTCGCCGAGCACGTGCTGTCGCGCAAACTCGATTCACGCGCTGGCTTGCACGAGCGACACGTCGCGACGCTCGGCGTGTCCGCTTACATGTCGTTCCGCACCGACGGTTCCCTCCGTGGCGACGAGCGCTGGCGGATCGAGGATCTGGCCACGACGCTTTGCCGCCTTTTGCCCGAGAACGGCCGCGCCGAGCTTGCCCGCGCTACCCGGGCACGCGCAGTCCAGGAGGAGCTCGCAACGACACTGACCAAGTCGATGGCCGCCATTTGCGCGGCGATAGCGGCCGCGCCCGTGCCGATCGCCGACATCGTCCTTTTGACGACTCTGCAATCGGCCCTGGTGACGGGCATTGCATGGATCGCCGGGCGCTCGGTCGACAGAAAAGGCACGGCGGAGTTCCTGGGCGGCCTTGGAGCCAACGTTGGAATGGCGTTCGTCCTGCGCGAAGCCGTGCGAACGCTGCTCAAGGTGGTTGCCCCCGGCGGCGCCTCGGTGGTCTCCGCCGCGATCGCCTTCAGCGGCACGATGGCCGTCGGCTCGGCAGCGCGCGCTTACTACATCCGGGGCGTCTCGCTCGCGAACGCTCGGCGGCTCTTTCGCGCGCAGCGTGGGAAGCCCAAGAAAGGCCCCTGAACGGGCGGGCGCGCGACCGCCTCTTCAAAGTGCCGCGCGGATGCTAGTGAGCACGCCAATGACGGAATCCGCCTCTCACGCGCGACCGAGCGAGGGCTCGGCCTTGGCGCCGCTCGATCAACCCTACGATCCGGCACGCGTCGAGCCGCGCTGGTACGCGTTTTGGGAACAGAACGGAGTCTTTGCCGCAAGCGACGCGCAGGCGGACACGCGCCCGGTCTATTCCCTTCCCATGCCTCCGCCCAACGTGACGGGCAGTCTTCACATGGGTCACGCGCAGCGCTGCACGCTGGAGGACACGCTCACGCGCTGGCACCGCATGCGCGGCTACAACACTCTTTGGCAGCCGGGCATCGACCACGCGGGCATCGCCACGCAGCTCGTCGTCGAGCGCCAGCTCGCGCGCGAGGGCTTAAGCCGCCAGTCTCTCGGACGCGCTGCGTTCGTCGAGCGGGTTTGGCAATGGAAGGCCGAGAGCGGCGGGCGCATCGCGCTCCAGCAGCGGGTGCTCGGAGCCTCACCGGATTGGTCGCGGTCGAAGTTCACGATGGATCCCTCCATGAGCGCCGCCGTCACGGAGGCGTTCGTGCGGCTCCATGAGCAAGGTTTGATGTACCGGGCCACGCGCCTCATCAACTGGTGCCCCGAGTGCCAGACGTCGCTGAGCGACCTCGAAGTGGAGAACGACGAGGGAGTCAACGGCGAGCTCTTCGAGTTCGCGTATCTGCTCGACGGGGCGGGCGGCGAGATCGTCGTGGCCACCACACGCCCCGAGACCATTCTCGGCGACACCGCCGTCGCGGTTCACCCGGATGACCCTCGCTACTCGGCACTCCACGGCAGGCGCGTCAAGCACCCCTTCCTCGAACGCACGCTGCCAATCATCACGGACGCGGTGCTCGTCGATCCCAAGTTCGGTACCGGCGCCGTAAAAGTCACGCCTGCCCACGACTTCAACGACTTCGCGACCGGCAAGCGCCACGCCCTCGAAGAGATCAACATCCTGAACGCCGACGGAACGCTAAACGCAAATGGTGGGCCTTTTGCGGGCCTCGACCGAAAGGAGGCGCGACGCGCCGTAAAGAAGGCCCTCGAAGAGCGGGGCCTCGCGCGCGGCGCCAAGCCCCACACGCTCACGCTGCCGCGCTGCACCCGGTCGGGGGGAGTCGTCGAGCCGATGATCTCGACGCAATGGTTTCTCAAAATGCAGGCGATGGCCGCCAAGGCGCTCGAGGCAGTGCACGACGGCAGCACCGTCATCATCCCGGGCGAATGGACCAAGACGTACGATCATTTCCTGGAGAACATCCAGGACTGGTGCGTCTCGCGCCAGCTCTGGTGGGGTCATCGAATCCCCGCCTGGCATGGCCCGAACGGAGAGTTGCGTGTCGCGCGCGAGCGACCGCGTGAGCTCGGAGCCGAGGGGCCAGACTCTCCGTGGAAGCAGGACGCGGACGTGCTCGACACCTGGTTCTCGTCCGCCCTCTGGCCATTTTCGACCCTCGGTTGGCCCAACGAGACACCGGCCCTCCAGCGCTTTTACGGACCACCAAACAGCGACCTCGAGACGGGCTATGACATCCTCTTTTTTTGGGTGGCCCGCATGATGATGTTCGGGCTGCACTTCATGGGCAGGGTCCCGTTCAGGCGCATCCTCTTGTCCGGGCTCATCGTCGACGAGACCGGCGAGAAGATGAGCAAAGTGAAGGGCAACGTCATCGACCCGCTCGATCTGGTCTCGGGGACCACATTCGCCGAGATGGCGAAGAAGACACTGCCCGGCGCGCCGGAGCACGAAGCACTCGCCAAGTTCAAGAAGGCGTACCCTTCGGCCGCTGCCATGGGAACCGGCTTTCCGGCGTTCGGCGCGGACGCCGTTCGTTTCACGCTCGCGACGTATCCGCCGAGCAACAAGCGCATCGCGCTCGCGCCCAAGCGCATCGAGGGCAACCGCCACTTCTTGAACAAGATCTGGAATGCTACGCGTCTCGCGCTCGACCTCCTCGACGGCGTCACGTGGCCGGAGGAGACGGACGCGGAGGCGGCGCCGTTGCGAGACGCGCCCGCCCACCGTGCGACGAGGACCGACGCTCCGCCATCGATGCCGAGAGGGTTTTATAACCGGTGGATCCGCTCTCGCTTCGCGGCCGCTTGCGTTGCCGCCGAGGACGGGCTCGATTCGTTTCGGATCGACGAGGCGGCGCTCGCCGCGTACCGCTTCTTCTGGAACGACCTCTGCGATTGGTATCTCGAGCTCATCAAGCCGGTGCTCCGAAAGGCCGCTGAAGACACGCACGACGGCTCGTCGATCGCGGCCGGCGCCGAGGCGCCTACCCTTCGGAGCGACGCCGCGCTTCGGCCCGATCGCGTGCCAGAGGCGCAAGCGACGCTGTCTTACGTGCTCGAGGGGAGCTTACGCCTCCTCCATCCGATGATGCCCTTCATCACCGAAGAGCTCTGGCAACGGCTCCCCAAGCCGAGCTCGCGCCGGGTGAGCATCGCCTTTGGTCCGTTTCCGACCGCGGAGTCCGAGCGCGCGGCGGCCGATCCAGACGTGGACGCGTGGATGGATCTCCTGAAGGCCGTCGTCACCGCGGCCCGCACCGTCCGGAGCGAACATGGTGTCGACAAATGGGCGAGCGTCCCGATGCGGATCCGCTCGGCAACTCCCGAGGTCCTCGCGTTCCTGCGTGAGCACGGCGAAGCGATTCGGATCCTCGTCAGAACTGCCGGCGATCCGGTGTTCGAAGCCGTCGGAGGCGCCCGCGAGGCGGGCTCTACTTTGAGCGTCGTACCAAGCGAGCACGGGCCAATCGAAATCTTGGTGGCCCTGAAGGGGCTCGTCGAGCCAGATGCGGAACGAGCGCGGATCGAGCGCGAGCTCAAGAAGCTCGACAAAGAGCTCGCAGCCGTCGGAAAAAAGCTCGCTTCTCCGGGATTCGTGGAGCGCGCGCCAGCGGAAATCGTCCAAGAGGCCGAAGCGCAGCGATCGTCCATGCTCGACGCCAAGGTCCGGCTGGAAGCGGCCAGACGACTTGCCGAAGAGCTCTAGCCGTTTGACGTTTGCTCGCGCTCGCCCGCAGACGTTTTCGTTGGATGGCGCAGAAATCAGCCAGGCAGCCTCTTTTCGCGTTCGGCTGCTGGCTGTGCGCGGCGAGGCGTCACGTCGACCGAAAGGGCGCGGCGCTCGTTCGTCGTCCACACCAACGACCCTCCCGCTGCGTCGGGAAGCTCGGGCACCGAACGCCCGCTCGCGTGCGCGAACTCCCTCAGCGACTCCTCGGCTTCGGGTCCGGCGGCGATCACGGTATCGATCTCGGCGAGCACGTCGCTCGACACGAGCGCCGGCTTTGCGCTGAGCAGAAGCAGCTCGCCGATTCGTTTTGGAAGGCCATCTTGCCGGGCTTCCGCGTGCCGCGGCAGGAGCTGGTGGCCTTCGTCTGCGACTATCCAGTGCGGACGCCCAGCGCGCGCCCGAAGCTCGAGCAGACTCGAAAGGAGCGCGGCGAACCAGGACGGCCGCCCCTCCAAGGGAACCGCCGCGAGATTGGCCACCGCCGATCGGCGTGGATCTGCGAGCGAACGCGCCATGTCCTGGATGGCGGGGGCATGCTCCTCGCTGCCAAAGAAGGCTCCCGTGGGGAGCTCATAGTGGGCACCGTCCGTGTCGACGACGCAGAGCTGGTAATGCGCATCGCGGAGGCGTTCGAACAGAGCCGCGCCGATCGCGGCGCGCGCCGGGCGAGAGGAACCCGTGATCATCACGCTGCCGCCGTACGGTTCGAGCGACAGGGCCTGCCCGTCTGCGCTCCTCCCCACGGGGATGCGCCGTCGCGCCGGCGCGCCGCTGCGGAGATCATCGTCCAACACGCGGTCGATGAGCTCCGATACGCCCGCGCCATGGGCGGCGGAACTGATCCAGTCGGAGCGGTCCTTCAGCGAAGCGAGGGCGTTCGCGACGCTAACTCCGCATTCGGAGAGCGCGAGCAGGGCGTGATCGTTCTCGGCGTCTCCTACCCCGACGACGTTGTGCTGCGACAGACCCAGCTCGAGGAGCGCCGCAGCGAGGCCTGTGCCTTTGGTGACACCCGCCGGCAGAACCATTACCGACCCCTTGTTGAACTCCACGTGAAGCTCCAACCCCATTGTCCGAATCACGTCGAGGACGGTCGTCTCGTGCGGCTCGCAGGTCGCCACGATGACATGGCCGACTGCCAATGGCTGGACCCCGCGCGCCCTCAAGGCCGTGATAAACGCCGGATTCGGCGGAGGCTCGAGCGCTCGTACTTCGCGGCTGGAAGGCGTGAAAAGGACAGCACCGTTCTCCGCGACGATGCGTTCGAAGAGCTCTAGGTGAGGGAAAACGTCCTCGAGCTCGTCCACCTGCCGACCCGTCACGAGGACGAGCCTCCGGCCAGACGCGACAAACCGGCTGAGCGCGCGCACCGTCGCGTCGTCGACAAGACCTTGGCTGGCCAAGGTGCCGTCGTAGTCCGTGGCCAGCGCAAAATACCTCATCGGCCGACGCCCACGGTTGGGATTATCGAAAGCACGAGGCGTGCCAGGCGGCGTCCGGCGCGTGTGTTGCTGAGTTGCGGGCGACGAAGGGGCTCAAAAGTCGAGCTCGCCTTCGCTTGGAGGTCGCGAATGCACAGTCTGGTCAAGTATCTTGTTGCAGCCATGCTCGCCTGGGTGCCCGCGCGCGTGCACGCCCCGCGCGAGCCGATCGATGAGGTCTTGACGCGTTACGAGAGCATTGCGGCGGATGTGGCGTCCGTGGCCTTGGACGAAAAGGAGGCGCCGCTCTTTGCCGGTCCTGCGGGCCGCTCCGAAACGGCTCTCTTGATGTTGTCGATTGCCTCGTACGAGAGCACCTTCCAACGCGTCGTCGACGACGGGACCCGCCTGGGCGACAACGGTCACTCTTATTGCCTGATGCAGATTCGTGTGGGCGGCGGCGAAACGAGAGAGGGCTGGACCGGCAAGCAGCTCGTCGACGACCGCACCCTCTGCTTTCGCGCGGGCCTGCATATCCTGCACGCCTCCTTCCATGCGTGCCGCAAGTTGCCCCTCGAGGACCGCCTGAGCGCCTACGTTTCGGGGCACTGCTATGCGAACGCAGCCATTTCGCGGTCGCGGATCTGGCGAGCCCGCAGCTGGTGGGCGGCTCACGAGTTGCCTGCCGAAGGAGCCGAGGAGAGCTGAACGTTCGGCCGGGACCAAAGCGCCCCGCGCATTCACCGATGCCTCATCGAGGGCATGCCCTCTGCCGTCGTCCAGGTTCACCGAAGTTGGCGTCGCCCCGCCAAATGAAGGAAACGTCGACAGCGATGTCACCGGCGGTCATTCCCGAAGAGTCGAGTCCGCCGGTGCTGCCCATCCGTGCACGGTCCTCCTCGACACCCCCGGCGTCCGGGCTTTCGCACCGTCGCGCGTCGGTAGGACGCTTTCGATTCGTACGCGCCTACGTGACCACCTTTCTCGTGATCGCTAGCTATGTCTGGCTGGCCATTCGCGGCAAAATCTTCGGTAAAGCGTGGCGAGAGGCCCGAATCCGCGAGGTGCACGCGACGAACGCGCGGCGTGTCTACGTGACGATCCTCCGTTTGCAGGGGCTATTCGTCAAGGTGGGACAGCTGCTGTCGATTATGGCGAATTTCCTTCCGCAGGAGTTCGTCGCGGAGCTCGAGGCCTTACAGGATCAGGTTCCGCCCCGGCCCTACGACGAGATCGCCCACCGGCTTCGAGAGGAGTTGGGGCCGCAGATGAAGTTGCTCGCGTCGCTCAATCGAGAGCCGATGGCGAGCGCTTCACTCGGGCAGGTGCATAAGGCGCGGCTCGTCGACGGACGAACCGTCGCCGTGAAGGTCCAGCACCGCGACATCGACCGCATTTTGCGGCTGGATCTGCGCACGATCCGAACCATCATGACTGTGGTGCAATGGTTCGTGCCCGTGCAGGGGCTCGACGCCTACTACCACCAAGTCAAAGAGCTCTTGTCCCAGGAGCTCGATTTCGCGCTCGAGGCGAACAACATCGAGAGGATCGCGAAAAACTTCGCGGGCGACGAGCGCGTCGTCTTTCCCGAACCGGTGCGCGAGCTTTGCACGAGCCGCGTCTTGACCACGACGTTCGTCGACGGCGTCAAGGTAAGCGACATCGGCGCTCTCGGCGCGCTCGGCGTCGACAAGAAGGACGTCGCGCGCCGCCTCGTCCGCCTTTATTGCCAGATGATTTTCGTCGACGGCGTCTACCACGCCGATCCTCACCCCGGAAACGTGCTCGTGCGGTCGGACGGCGCGATCGTGCTGCTCGACTTCGGCGCGGTCGCCGAGCTCAGCCCCGCGATGCGCGAAGGGATTCCGGAGTTTCTCGAAGGGGTTCTGCGCCGCGACACCGATCGCCTCGTCAAGGCGTTGCGGAAGATGGGCTTCATTTCGCGGGCGAGCGACGAAGTGCTCAGTGAAAAGATCATCGAGTACTTCCACCGCCGGTTCCAGGAAGAGGTTCGCCTCGACAGCTTCAACCTGAAGGACATTCGCATCGATCCGCAGCGCGGCTTCGAGAATCTGCTCGATCTGCGACGCATGAACATCGGCCTGCGCGAGCTGTCCGGGGCGTTTCACGTGCCCAAAGACTGGGTGCTCCTCGAACGGACCATTCTGCTCCTCTACGGATGCTGCTCGCTGCTCGACCCCGAGCTCAATCCGGTGGCGATAATTCAGCCGTACCTCCGCGATTTCGTCTTCGGGAGCCGCGATTTCGCCCAGATCGCGATGCAGACCATTCGCGACATGGCGATGAGCGCCATGACGCTGCCGGAGGATATGCGTCGTTACCTCGCCCGCGCAAACCGCGGCGAGCTCGAGGTCCGCGTTCGCGGCATCAACGAGGGCTCCCGGGCGGTCTATGCTGCCGTGCGACAGATCATCTACACTGCGATCGCTCTCGCCGCCGGCTTCGAGGCCATCGAGTCCTGGCGGCGTCACGAGACGGAGCTCGCACGCGGGTTGGGCGTCGCGGCCGGTGTCGCGGCGCTCCTGCTGGCGCTCTCCAGTGTCTTCGCCCGCCCGAGGAGGCGCTGAGGTCACCAATGTCGAAACACCTTCTCGCGATTGACCAGGGTACGACCGGAACGACGGCCCTCGTGATGTCCCTCGACGGGCGGACGCTCGGCCGAGCCACGACGGACGTGCCGCAGCACTTCCCCCAACCGGGCTGGGTCTCGCATGATGCGCGCGAGATCTGGGCAGGAGTCGAGGAGAGCGTTCGCGCGGCGCTCTCGTCAGCGGGCGCGAAGGGTATCGACGTCGCGGCGATCGGCATAACGAACCAGCGCGAGACCACGATCGTATGGGATCGCGCCGACCGCCAGCCGATCGACCTGGCCATCGTCTGGCAGTGCCGGCGGACCGCGGCGCGCTGTGACGGTCTCAAGAGTGACGAGCAACTGGTCCGGCGCGTCCGCGAGAAGACTGGGCTCGTCATCGACGCGTACTTCAGCGCGACGAAGCTCGAGTGGCTGCTGGACAACGTCCCTGGCGCACGGGCGCGAGCCGAACGCGGCGACCTCGCCTTCGGCACGATCGACTCGTTCCTGGTGAGCCAGCTGACGGCCGGCGCGGTCCACGTGACGGACGTGACCAATGCCTCGCGGACGCTGCTGATGAACCTGTCGCGCGCGGAGTGGGATCCCGAGCTTCTCGGGATCTTTCGCGTCCCAGCGGCGGTCTTGCCGCGCATCGTCGGCAACGCCGAGGTCGCGGGCCACACGAGGGGCGTTGCCTTTCTTCCCGACGGCATCCCCATCGCCGGAATGGCCGGCGATCAGCAAGCGGCGCTCTTCGGCCAAGCCTGCTTCGAGCAGGGCGACGCAAAGTGCACGTACGGCACCGGCGCCTTCGCTCTCATGAACATCGGTGAACGACCCATCCTCAGCGAGCACGGTCTCGTGACCACCGCCGCGTGGCGCATCGCCGGCAGGACGACGTACGCGCTGGAGGGCAGCGCGTTCGTGGCCGGCGCGGCGGTGCAGTGGCTCCGCGACGGTCTTGGGATCCTTCGCGCGACGAAGGACATCGAGGAGCTCGCCCGCCGCGTTCCGTCCAGCGACGGGGTGGTCTTCGTACCCGCCCTCGCTGGGCTCGGGGCCCCGTACTGGGACCAGGACGCACGCGGCACGATCACCGGGCTTACCCGCGCCACGACGGCCAGCCACCTCGCCCGAGCGACGCTCGAGGGAGTGGCTTTTCAAGTGGGGGATTTGCTCGAGGCGATGCAGCAGGACGCGCGCCGCCCCGTCGAGCGGCTGCGCGTGGACGGCGGCGCGTCGGCGAACGACCTGCTGATGCAGTTCCAGGCTGACATCGCATCGGTCGTCGTCGAGCGGCCCGCCGACATCGAATCGACCGGCCGGGGAGCGGCGATGCTGGCACGGATGGGAGCCGGCTTATCAAAAGGGCTCGACGAGGTCGCGCGAATGGTGTCGGTGACGTCGCGCTTCGAGCCACGTATGAGCCAACCCGAACGTGCCTCGCATTGGAATCGCTGGAAAGCCGCCATAAAGCGCACCAGGTCGCACTGAAGAGTCGTGACGGTTTTTCGCAGACGCTCTTCCACGCGTGACCGTCG
>JALYHV010000379.1 GCA_030776205.1 Myxococcota bacterium
GCCGCGGACAGAAGGGTTAGGGCTAAGTCATGGCTCGGTCGGTCAAGAAGGGTCCGTTCGTGGACGGTCACCTTTCCGAGAAGATTGCTGCCGCGCAGGCTGCGCAGAGCAAGAAGGTCATCAAGACTTGGTCTCGCCGCAGCACCATTACTCCGGATGCGGTGGGCCTAACGTTCGCCGTTCACAACGGGCGGAAGTTCGTGCCCGTGTTCGTAACGGAGAACATGGTCGGGCACAAACTGGGCGAATTTGCGCCGACGCGCACGTTCCACGGCCATTCAGGCGACAAAAAGGCCAAGGTCGGCGGCAGCGGGGGTGCGCCGGGCGGCGCTCCGGCCAGGGGCGGAGCCGCACCGGGCAGAAAGTGACGGAAACGGTCACGCGGCGGCGCCAGCGATCACTTAAGTGACGGCTCTAAACATTTAGCTTGCGAAGCGCTCCTTCGCGCGTAGATTACGCGTCCCCCGCGGGTCGGCTTCTGGCTCGCAGGCGACTTTATCAGCGATTCTCGAACGTTTTGGGCGTCTGTAACGGCCCGCGCCGCGAGCAACTGGCTCGATGCGAGTGGGCACGACAGACGCCACGAGGCTCCGACCATGGTCAGCAAGGCAATCGCGCGGTTCATGCGGATCAGTCCGCGCAAAGCGCGGGTAGTGGTAAATTTGATCCGCGGCCGACAGGCCGGCGAAGCGCTGCAACTGCTCGAGTTCACTCGGAAGTCGGCGGCGCCCATAGTCAAGAAGCTCATCGAGAGCGCCGTCGCCAACGCAAAGACCCAGACACCCACTGTCGACGTAGACACCCTCTTCGTCGAGACCGCCTTCGTAGACAAGGCGCCTAACAAGCACATGCGCCGCTGGCGACCGCGCGCCATGGGGCGAGCGACTCGAGTGCAAAAGGGCCTGAGTCACATCACCATAATTCTCGGCGAGCGATAAAGGGCGCGACTCATGGGTCAGAAAGTCCATCCGTACGGCTTCCGCCTCGGCATCATCAAAACGTGGAACTCGAAGTGGTTCGAGGACAAGAGCTACGCCAAGTGGCTCCACGAAGACATTCGCGTGAAACGCGCCGTTAAGGCGTACTTGCAGAACGCAGGCATCGCGGGCGTCGAAGTCGAGCGTGCTGCGAATAAGTGCAAGGTCATCGTCTTTACCGCCCGCCCTGGAATGGTAATCGGAAAGGGTGGAAAAGGCATCGAGACGCTGAAGATCGGCAACCTCAAGACGGCGGCGAAAGGCGAGTCGCTCTTCCCGGGCGTGCAGTCTTTCACCGAGAACGAGGTGTTCATCGACGTTCAAGAGATACGCAAGGCGGAGACGGCGGCGCAGCTCGTGGCGGAAAACATCGCGACGCAGCTCGAGCGTCGGGTCGCCTTCCGTCGAGCGATGAAGAAATCGCTGACAACTGCGATGAAATTCGGCGCCAAAGGAATTCGCGTGCGTTGCTCGGGGCGGCTGGGTGGCAGCGAGATGAGCCGCGTGGAGACGTACCGGGAGGGACGCGTTCCGCTGCACACGCTGCGGGCCGACATCGAGTTCGGTACGGCAGAGGCGCGGACGAAGTACGGGATCATTGGCGTCAAGGTGTGGGTATTCAAGGGCGAAGTGCTTCAGCGCCGAAACCGCCGCCCGCAGCTTGCAGGAGCCTGAGCGATGTTGTCGCCGAAGCGAACCAAGTACCGCAAGGTCCAAAAAGGCAACAATCGTGGCGCTGCGTACCGCGGAAGTGACGTCTCGTTCGGGGATTTCGCCATGCAGGCGCTCGAGCCGGGCCGGATCACGTCTCGGCAAATCGAGGCCGCACGTATGGCGATCACTCGCCATGTGAAGCGGGCGGGCAAGCTCTGGATTCGCGTTTTCCCTGATCGCCCGGTCACCAAGAAGCCGCTGGAGGTCCGGATGGGCGGCGGCAAGGGCGCGGTCGAAGAATGGGCAGCTCAGGTGCTCCCTGGCCGCGTGATGTATGAGCTCCAGGGCGTCGACGAGAAGACCGCGCGGGAGGCCTTCCGGCTCGCTGGGCACAAACTCCCGATCGCATGCAAGTTTCTGGCTCGTGGAGAGATCGCATGAAAGCCGCCGATCTGCGCGAAAAGAGCGTCGAGGACTTGCAAGAGCTCGCAAAAACACTGGCGCGAGACGTCTTTCAAAATCGACTCAAAAACTTCACGAACCGTTTGGACGACACGAGCACAATACGGAAGACGCGGCGCGACTTCGCCCGGGTCGCCACCCTCCTTCGCGAGCGCGAGCGCGAGCGCGAGCTCGGAGCGGCTGTTGTGGCAACGTCGCGAGAAGGCGACGTTCCCATTGCGAAGTCCGCGGCGGAGATGGCGTCCGCCAAGCGGTCGTCTTCAAGGAAGAGTGAGGTCAAGCAGCCATGAGCCAGAACGCGCCGGCAGAGGCGGATCAATCTCAGAAGGATCACGCGCAGCACGGGTTCCGCCGAAAGATGCTCGGGCGCGTCGTAAGCGCGAAGATGCAGAAGACCGTTGTCGTGGAGGTCGTCTCACATAGTCGCGACCCGCTTTACGGCAAGTACGTCCGCTCACGGTCGCGATACAAGGCGCACGACGAGCGCGGCCAGTACAAGGCGGGCGACGAGGTCGAAATTCAGGAGAGCCACCCAATCAGCCGCGAGAAGCGCTGGATCGTGGTTCGCCTGCTCAAGAAAGCCATTGAGGAGTGAGTCATGATCCAGATGCGAACGGTACTGGAAGTGGCCGATAACTCCGGCGCAAAGCGGGTTCAGTGTGTGAAGGTCCTGGGTGGATCGCGGCGTCGTTACGCGCAGCTTGGCGACGTTATCGTGGTTTCCGTGAAAGAGGCTCTTCCCGGGACCAAAGTGAAAAAGGGAGAGGTCGCTCATGCCGTCGTCGTGCGCATGAAAAGCCAGGCTTCCCGCGGCGATGGCAGCTACATCCGCTTCGATGAGAACAGTGCCGTGCTCATAACGAAGGAGCGGGAGCCGATTGGCACGCGCATCTTCGGCCCCGTCGCCCGCGAGCTCCGCGCCAAAAAGTTCATGAAAATCATCTCGCTCGCGCCGGAGGTTCTCTGATGTCCGCGCGAATCGTCATGGGAGACACGGTGGTCGTCATGACCGGTAAGGATCGCGGAAAATCCGGGAAGGTGCTGCGCGTTTTTCGCGACGAAGATCGCGTTCTCGTCTCCGGAGTCAACCTGGTGAAGCGCCACACGCGCCCCACTCCACGAAATCCGTCGGGTGGCATCATCGAACGGGAGCAGCCGATGCATGCTTGCAAAGTGATGCTGCTGGATCCCAAGACTGGCAAGGGAACTCGAGTGCGCGTGAAGGTGCTGGAGAACGGCAAGAAGGTTCGTTTGGCGGCCAAAAGCGGGGACGAAATCCCCGTGGCCGCGGAGTAACCGACCATGGCGGACGAGAAAAAGGCCAAGGGCGAGGCAAAGCCGGGCAAAGGCGAGAAGGCCGACAAAGGCGTAAAGAGCGACAAAGGCGCCAAGGGCAAGAAGTCCAGGGGCTCGCAGGACGCCTCGTCTGGTGAGCGCACGAGCGCGGTCATATCCACCACCGAAGCGGTCGCCCCGCGGCTGCTCGGCAAATATCGCAGCGAGGTCATCCCCGCGCTCACAAAACAGTTCAGCTATGGCAACCCGATGCGCGTGCCACGTCTATGCAAAATAGTCGTCAACATGGGTCTCGGTGCGGCAGTCGCCAACCCAAAGATTATCGATACGGCCGTCGAAGAGATGAAGGCCATCGCCGGCCAGAAGCCCGTCGTGACCCGCGCGAAGAAGGCGATCGCTAACTTCAAGTTGCGAGAGGGTATTCCCATAGGCGCCATGGTCACGTTACGGAGCGCGCGCATGTGGGAGTTCCTTGATCGACTGGTCAGCATCGCGCTGCCGCGCACGCGTGATTTCAAGGGTGTCTCGAGGAAGGCGTTCGACGGCAAGGGAAACTATACGCTCGGGCTTCGTGAGCAGATCATCTTTCCCGAGATTAATTACGACAGGATCGATGGCATCAAAGGATTGAACATCAGCTTCGTGACGACGGCGAAGACCGACGAGGAGGGGCGCGCGCTCCTTCAGCAGCTCGGCATGCCGTTTCGCGGGACCTGACCGGCAGAGGAAACACCATGGCCCGTGCTTCTCAGTTCGCGAAACTCAACCGACGCCCCAAGTTTTCGGCGCGTCACCGCAACCGTTGTAAGGTCTGCGGACGCGCGCGCAGCTACTACCGCAAGTTCGAGCTCTGCCGAATTTGCCTTCGGCTCTTCGCTTTACGCGGCGAGATTCCCGGCGTGATCAAGGCGAGCTGGTGATTCCATGATGACCGATCCCATCGCCGACATGCTCACGCGCATCCGCAATTCATCCATGGCCCGGCACGAGCGTGTCGAGATGCCGCACTCGAAGCTCAAGGAGCGCGTCGCCTTCGTCATGAAGTCGGAGGGCTACCTGGATGACGTCCGGTCCAGCGACGGAATTGAGGACTTCAGGACCCTCACCTTGATTTTGCGCTACGGCCGGGACCGTGAGTCTGCCATCGACGGGATACGCCGGGTATCGACGCCGGGCCGTCGCGTATACGTGCGCCACGATCGGATCGATCGCGTCTGCTCGGGAATGGGCATTTCCATCCTGAGCACCAGCCGAGGGGTCATGACGGATCGCGAGGCGCGTCGCCAACGTGTCGGTGGCGAGCTCCTCTGCGAGGTCTGGTGAGCGCCATGACACAGGTTCACACGGTGCCCGCGCAATCACAGCAGTCGCGCATCGGCAAGCGCCCAATCCCAATGCCAAAGGGCGTGTCGGCTACGATCAAGGGAGACGCCATCGAAATAAAGGGCCCCAAGGGTTCCCTCAGTCGTGGACTGCCGCCGAACGTAAACGTTAAGGTCGAAGGGGGTAGCATCCAGGTCGCAACCGTAATGACCGGTCGTGACGGCGCGCGCTTCCAGGGGCTCGCACGCGCGCTCTTGGCGGGAATGGTGACGGGCGTCGCCGAGGGTTACACAAGGACGCTCCAGCTGGTCGGAACCGGCTATCGCGCCGAGCTCAAAGGCCAGGTGTTGAACCTGACGCTCGGATTCTCGCACCCGATCGCCTTCGCTCTCCCTCAGGGAATCAAATGTGAAATCCCGGGAGACTCCAAGGGGACAATCGTCATTCTGACGGGTTCCGACAAGGAGAAGATGGGTCACGCTGCCGCCAAGATCCGGAGCTTTCGGCCGCCCGAGCCGTACGGCGGCAAGGGGGTCCGCTATCAAGGCGAAAAGGTTCGCGAGAAGGCGGGTAAGGCAGCAAAGGCCGGGAGCAAGTGAGGGGACGGCTGAAGCGAGTCCAGGATCATTATCGCGAGCCCCTGCGCATACGGATGCTGCGTCGGTAACGCGAAAGGAAGAGCACGATGGCAATGCGTATCGTAGGGCGAGAGCGCAGAAAGCTGCGAATCCGCCGAAAAATCAGCGGCACCGGAGAAAAACCGCGCTTGAGCGTGTTCCGGAGCGCGAAGCATATCTACGCGCAGGTCGTGAACGACGCGTCCGGCAAGACTGTCGCGCACGCATCGACCCTGTCGCGCGACGTCCGCGAAGACGTCACGGAAGGCAGCAAGCTGGATGCAGCTAAGAAGGTCGGCATGAGCATAGCGAAGGCGCTGCTCGCTCAGGGGATCTCCCACATCGTGTTCGACCGAAATGGATATCTTTATCACGGGCGAGTGCGTGCACTCGCCGACGCCGCGCGCCAGGCCGGCCTCAAGTTTTGATTGGGAGAAGAGCCATGCCGTTCGACCAGCTCCAAATTGACGAAGAGAAGCTCAAGGAGCGCGTCATCTACATCAATCGGGTTGCCAAGGTCGTGAAGGGCGGCCGTCGCTTCAGCTTCAGCGCGCTCGTTGTCGTCGGCGACGAAGGCGGCCATGTCGGCGTGGGTCTAGGCAAGGCCAATGAGGTCCCCGAAGCTATCCGGAAGGGGAATGATCAGGCGCGCAAGAATGTGTTCCGGGTGCCGCTAAACGGCGCCACGATTCCGCACCAGACGCTCGGTCACTTCGGTGCGGGTCGCGTGTTTCTCAAGCCGGCTTCGGAGGGGACGGGCGTCATTGCGGGTGGGGCGGTCCGTGCGGTGGTAGAGAGCGCAGGCATTCACGACATTTTGACCAAGTGCCTCGGTAGCTCGAATCCGCACAACGTCGTGCGCGCGACGATCCAAGCGTTGAGGTCGCTCCGCAGTCTCGAGCAAGTGGCCTCGAAGCGTGGAAAACAGGTCGACGACTTAAGCGACGCGAAGACACCCAACGCGCGCCTGGTGGCACAGGCCTGACGGAGACATCATGAAGCCCAATCTCCGTGTTACCCAGACGAGGAGCACTATCGGCCAACAGCATGCGATGCGCGCCACAATGCGTGGCCTGGGACTAAAAGGTCCCGGAAGCTCGGTGGTCGTGAGCAATACCCCGTCGTTTCGTGGCGCCGTTAAGAAGGTTCTGCACCTGGTGCGGGTGGAAGAGGTCGATCATGCCTGAGACGTTGAGCAATCTCGCCAAGCCCGCCGGCGCCACCCGAGACAAGGTTCGAATTGGCCGCGGCCCTGGATCTGGTCTTGGAAAGACAGCCGGTCGCGGGCAGAAGGGACAATATGCGCGGGTCCGCGGATTCAAGCGGCATTTCGAGGGCGGCCAAACCCCCATTCAGCGCCGCTTACCGAAGCGGGGTTTCCGCAACCCATTCGCGACAATTACGGCCGAGGTGAACGTCGGCGACCTGGACCTCTTCGCCGCCGGCGCCAACGTCGACGCGAACGCTCTGATCGTGAGCGGTCTGATTAAGCGGCGCTTTGATCGCATAAAGATCCTCGGAAGTGGGGAGCTGACGAAATCCGTCACCGTCTCGGCTCACGCTTTTTCAAAGGGCGCTGTAGCGAAGATCACAAAAGCCGGAGGCAAGGTCGTCCTGCTCGGAAATCCTCAGCCGTAGCCGTTCAGTCATGTCCGCGCTTTCCGCATTCTCGAACATCGGCAAAGTCCCGGAGCTCCGGAGACGAATTCTGTTCACGATGGGGCTGCTCGCCGTCTACCGCATTGGCGTCTTCGTGACCATCCCCGGCGTGGACAGAACCGTCATGAACGCCGTCATGCACAAGCAGGGCGCGGGCTTGCTCGGGCTTTTCAACATGTTCAGCGGCGGGGCACTCGGGAATCTTTCGATTTTCGCGCTCGGCATCATGCCTTACGTGAGCGCCAGTATCATTCTGCAGTTGCTCACAATGGTCTTCAAGCCGCTTGACGAGCTTCGTAAGGAAGGCGAGCAGGGCCAGCGGAAAATTAATCAATATACCCGCTACGGAACGATCGTTCTGTCGCTCGTCCAGGGCTTTGGCATTGCCATGAGCCTGGAGGCGATGAACAACGGCGATCTCTCCGATTCGGCGGCCGTCGGCGACGTCGTCACCCACGCGGGTTGGGGCTTTCGGCTGATGAGCATGCTCACGCTTACGACCGGCACGGCGTTCATGATGTGGGTAGGGGAGCAGATTACCGAGCGCGGCATTGGAAACGGGATTTCGCTGCTGATTTTCGCGGGCATCGTCGATGGAATCCCCGAGGGCATTGCGGGTTACTTCGCGACGAATAAGGGCAACATCCAGCCGCTCAATCTCGCGGCGGTGCTCACAATCGTTCTCGGCACCGTCGCGACTATTGTCTTCTTTGAGCGCGCGCAGCGACGGATCCCGATTTTCTATGCCAGGCGAACCGTGGGTCGGCGCGTGTACGGCGGTCAGACGGCTCACCTGCCCTTGCGGGTCAACACGAGCGGTACAATCCCCCCGATTTTCGCCTCGTCACTTCTCATGTTCCCGGCGACGCTCGCGAGTTTCAAGGTGCCGGGGATGGCTCAACTGCAGACGATGCTGCAGCGCGGCGATTGGGCATTCAACACGTTCTACGTGCTGCTCATCATCTTCTTTTGCCACTTTTACACCGCCGTCACCTTCCAACCCGTCGACGTCGCGGACAACCTGAAGAAGCAGCAAGCGTTCATTCCCAGCGTCCGACAGGGCAAGCAGACCGCCGACTACATCGATTACGTTCTGACACGCATCACGTTCGGCGGGTCACTTTACGTCGCGGTCGTTTGCATCGTCCCCAGCATCATCAGCCAGCAATTTCACGTGCCGTTCCGTTGGGGGGGCACCTCGATCATGATTGTTGTCGGTGTGGCGCTCGACACCGTCAATCAAATCGAAGCGCACCTCATCACACGGAACTACGAAGGACTGTCGGGCGGCGGTGGCCGCACTTCACGGATTCGTGTGCGGAAAGACTGAGGGGGGGAGCCGATGCGTGTCGTGTTCGTCGGACCGCCCGCGTCGGGCAAGGGAACGCAGGCGAAGGTCATCTGCGCACTTCAGAAAATCCCACAGATTTCAACGGGCGACATGCTGCGCGCCGCCAAAAGCGCCGGCAAGCTCCCGGCTGAGCTCATTGCGAGTATGTCGGCGGGGGCGCTGGTTCCCGACGACGTCGTGATCGGGCTCATCGAGGAGCGGACCCGACATTCGGATTGTGCGTCGGGCTTTCTCCTCGACGGCTTCCCGCGGACGGTGGTGCAGGCGCAGGCGCTCGACAGGATGCTGACGGCCCGAGGGTTAAAGCTCGATAGGGTGCTGGCCCTTGACGTACCGACGGACGTACTGGTCGAGCGCGCAGTACTCCGCCGAACGGATAAACGTACTGGACAGATTTACCACTTGAAGTACAACCCCCCGCCCCCGGACGCCGACCTGGAGCACCGGGCGGACGACCGCGAGGCGGTGGTCCGCCATCGTCTCGACACCTACGAGGCGATGACCTCAGACCTTCTCCCCTACTACAAAAAGCTCGGCATTCTTCGGCGTATAAATGGAGTCGGCAGCGTTGAGGAGGTCAGTGCACGCATCATCGAGGCGCTGGAAGGCGCATCAAAGTGATCTCCGGAGATCTTCCTTCCAATGGCTGAACGTCGTGAACGGAAGGAGCCAAAGGGCGACAAGCTGGAGTTCGACGGCGCCGTCCAGGAAGCATTGCCGAACGCGATGTTCCGCGTGAAGTGTGACAACGGTTTAGTGGTTCTCGCGACAATAAGCGGAAGGATGAGGCAATTTTACATCCGCATTTTACCAGGTGACCGTGTCACCGTCGAAGTCAGCCCTTACGACCCGAGCCGTGGTCGAATCACCTACCGCCACAAGTGACGCCACCATCTCGTCGGCCGCGCATACGCGGCGCGACACCTTCAGCGAGTGACCCGTGAAAGTCCGACCGAGTGTCAAAAAGATTTGTGACAAGTGCAAGGTGGTCCGCCGCAAGGGTGTGGTTAGGATCATCTGCGACAACCCAAGGCACAAGCAGCGGCAAGGCTGAATAGAACATGGCACGCATCTCAGGCGTCGACCTCCCCCGACACAAGCACATTGTCTACGCGCTCCCATACCTCTTCGGCATCGGCAAGACTGCCGCACGCAGGCTCTGCGAGCAGACGGGGATCGCTCCCAACAAGATGACCGAGGAGCTGACCGAGGGTGAAATCAAACGCATCCGCGAGCTCCTCGAGTCCGAGTACAAGGTCGAGGGCGACTTGCGTCGCGAGATTCAGATGAACATCAAGCGGCTAATGGACCTTGGTTGCTACCGCGGCCTCCGCCACCGCCGCGGGCTGCCGGTCAATGGCCAGCGAACGCATACGAACGCCCGCACCCGCAAGGGTCCCCGCAAAGGGCTTATATCGCGCGCCCGCAAGCCCACCACTGGGCCGAGCTGATCGCCGCATAGGAGACATCCGTCATGACAGCGAAAACCAGCCCCCCCGCCGCGTCCGGAGCGCCTGCCGCCGGCGGAGCGAAGCCGAAAGCAGCGAAGAAGAAGTCGAAGAAAAATGTGGCGACCGGTATCGCGCACATTCAGTCGACGTTCAACAACACCGTCGTCACGATCACTGATGTGAACGGCAACACCGTGGCGTGGTCGAGCGCCGGGTCACGTGGCTTCAAAGGCTCGCGCAAGAGCACGCCATTCGCCGCGCAACTTGCTGCCGAAGAGGCCGCACGCCGTGCGATGGAGCACGGCATGCGATCGGTCGCGGTCTTCGTCAAAGGCCCGGGAGCCGGGCGCGAGAGTGCCCTTCGTGCGCTTCAGGCTGTCGGCTTCAAGGTCACTTTGATTCGAGACGTGACTCCGGTGCCTCACAACGGTTGCCGGCCGCCCAAGCGTCGTCGCGTATGAACAATGGCCACGCGCTCAGGCGGGGAGCGTGGCAACGATGGTCCCTGGCGCGCCGTGCGCCGGTCCGGGACGAAGCGCCGCGAGCGCGTAAACCGGTTCATTCGCCGCGCCGCTCGCACCGCGAGCTTCCGCGAGCGTCTAAAGAAGAAAGAGAAAAGTATCAATGGCACGTTATATAGGTCCCGTTTGCAGGCTTTGTCGCCGTGAGGGCATGAAGCTCTTCTTGAAGGGGGAGCGCTGCTACACGGAGAAGTGCTCGTACACGCGGCGCCCTTACCCGCCCGGGCAGCACGGGCAGGCTCGCATTAAGCTGAGCGAGTATGCCATTCGCTTGCGCGAAAAGCAGAAGGTCCGGCGCGTCTACGGCGTGCTGGAGCGGCAGTTTCAAAAGTATTATTTTGCGGCCGCTCGCCGCAAGGGGCGCACTGGCGAGCAAATGCTCGGGCTGCTTGAATCGCGGTTCGACAACGTCGTCCACCGTCTCGGGTTTGCGTTTACCCGGGCGCAGGCGCGCCAGTTGGTGCGTCACGGGCACCTGCTCATCAACGGGCGCAAAGTCGATATTCCCAGCATCATCCTGCGCGCGGGCGACAAAATCGAGGTTCGTCCCAAGAGCCGCGAAATCAAAGAGGTCGTCGCGTCGCTGGCGCAGGTCGACAAGCGACCGCAGCTTTCCTGGCTCGAGCTCGACAAGGGCAACTTTTCTGGCACGTTCAAGGGCGCTCCCGTACGTGACGAGATGAACGAACCGTCCATCCGGGAGCAGTACGTCGTCGAGTATTATTCGCGCTGATTCGAAAACGAAGCACATGGGCAGGCGACGGGCGTCCGCTGGAGAGCGGGTTCGAAGGCGCGCTGGGATCGCCGCGTGAACACCCTGGAGAAAAAGAAGCATGACTACGACAGCCGTCGTCACTCGTAACTGGCGCGACCTCATTCGGCCGCGCGGCATTCACGTCGAGGGCGAGACGCTCACGGAGTTTTATGGCAAGTTCACAGCCGAGCCCCTCGAGCGCGGATATGGAATCACCGTCGGTAACTCGCTCCGTCGCATCCTCCTCTCATCCCTCCAGGGTGCCGCGATCACTGCGGTGCGCATCGAGGGCGCGCTCCACGAGTTTACGACAGTGACCGACGTGGTGGAGGACGTGACCGACATCGTCCTGAACCTCAAAGAAGTCGTCCTGAAAGCTGCGCAGCCCAAAACGTACATGGTCCGCATCGAGAAGGAAGGCCCCGGGATCGTCTATGCCCGCGATATCCAGCTTGTCGACGGGCTGCAGGTGCTCAATCCGGATCACGTCGTGGCTACCCTCGACAAAAAGGGTCCTCTCGTCATGGAGCTCACCGTCAATATCGGGCGTGGCTACGTCCCGGCCGAGCGAAACAAGACGCCGGGAATGCCGATTGGAACTATCCCCATCGACGCGCTGTTCTCGCCGGTCCGCAAGGTGAACTACACGGTGACCAACGCGCGCGTCGGTCAGCAAACCGACTATGACAAGCTCACGCTCGAGGTCTGGACCAACGGAAGTCTGAAGCCGCAGGATGCGGTTGCATACGCTGCCAAGATCTTGAAAGAGCAGGTCTCGATCTTCATCAATTTCGAGGAGACCGAGGAGACGCAGTACGCACCGGCGGGTGCCGAGGAAGAGCCTCTCAACGACAATCTTTTCCGAAGCGTCGATGAGCTCGAACTCAGCGTTCGTAGTGCAAACTGCCTACAAAACGCGAATATTCAACTGATAGGTGAGCTCGTTCAGCGTACCGAGCAAGACATGCTCAAGACGAAGAATTTCGGGCGCAAGAGCCTGAAAGAGATCAAGGAAATTCTCGCGAACATGGGGCTCTCGCTGGGAATGAAGATTGATAATTGGCCGCAAATGCTCGAGCGCTGGAAGCAGCAACAGCAGCAGAACTGAGGAACCCATGCGCCACAGAAATGCGGGTCGAAAATTCGACCGTAATACGAGCAGCCGGCGCGCGATGCTGCGCAATTTGACGGCAAATCTCATCCTCCACGAGAAGATCGAGACTACTGACGCGAAGGCGAAGGAGCTTCGGCGTGTTGCCGAGCGGCTCATCACCAAAGCTTGTCGTTTGGGCACGGTCGCGTACACGCCGCAGCCCGATCTCTCGGCCGCCGATCGCGCTCGTCGCCTCGCTGCGGCGCGGATCATTGCTGCCTATATACCGCGCTTCGGGGTGCGCGTTGAGGCGGGTGGCGGGATGACGCGGGTCGACCTTGTGGAGAAGGTTCTGCTCGACCTAGCTAAGCGATACGCGAATCGCCCGGGTGGGTACACGCGCATCGTGAAATTCGGCCCGCGTCGCGGTGACAATGCTCCGATTTCGTTGATCGCGCTGATCAACGAAGCCGCAGAGAGCACAACCGCCGCCGCGACGGCGCTCACCCCGAGCGGCACGGGCGCTACAACGACCTGAACTCGGCCGAGTGCGGGCGGCCGGCACGCATGGGGGGGCGTTCGGAGCCTTTGGGGCGGCAACGCTCGCAATCATTCGGTGATGCGGAAGTCCGAGAACTCGCCGGTGTAGCCTCGCCAGCGGACGTCCACCTGATCGACCCGAGCCGCGGACGGCCCGTGGTGGGCCCACGAGATAATCTCTTTGATGGCCTCTTCTTCCCCCTCGGCCACAAGCTCGATGCTGCCGTCCGCGCGGTTTTTCACCCAGCCAGTGATCCCGAGCCGCCGCGCCTCCCTCTGCGTTGCCGCGCGAAAGAAGACGCCGGTGACACGCCCACGAACGATGACCTGGACTCGCTTTGTCGACATGGCATGGGAGGACCGCGGGACGCCCGCCGGCTGCATGTGCCGTAGCGAATCGGAGGCGCGGTTGCAACTCATCGTCTGGCCGGAGGTGCCCGGAGTGCCGGCCGGTCGATGATGGGCTCCGTCATATTGAGCGGGTTCGGCCTGCACACCGGAGCTCCCGCGCAGGTAACGGTCGAGGTCAGCGACGGACCGCTCCGCCTTCGCGCGAACGGGATACGGATGCCGCTCCGCAAGCTGTCGATCGCGTCAACGTACAGATCGACGACGGTGTGCGCGCGTGGTGGACGCCTGAACGTCGCGATGGTGGAGCACGCGTTGGCGGCGCTCGCCGGGCTGGGCATCCGCGAGGGATGCACGCTCGCGGTCGATGGTGCGGAGATGCCGCTGCTCGACGGCGGCGCCGCGGGATGGTGCGAGGCGATGGTTGCCTTGGGACTGAGCGAAGGTCCTCCCACTGTTTGCGTCGCGCGCGAAGCGGTCATCGAGGTGGGACCGAGCCGCTACGAGCTGTCGCCGTGCGATCGAGTCGACGTTGGAGTACGCATCGAGATTGCGGACCGGCGTGTGGCGCCCGAGGCTGCCTGGGCCGGTGAGCCTCACGACTTCCGTACGCGCATCGCACCCGCCCGCACGTTCGTGCTCGTGGACGACATCGCTGATCTCGCCCGTCGCGGCTTGGCGCGATACGTAGACCCGAACACCGTCATCGTCATCACTCGCGACACGATCCATTGCGCTGGGCGCCCCTTCTCAGCGGACGAGCCTGCCCGCCACAAGCTCCTGGACCTGCTAGGTGACATGGTGCTGTTTGGCGGACCCCCGTGGGGGTGCGTTCGTGCGCTGCGCCCCGGCCACGCCGCTAACGTCGAGGCGTTCCGCCGCGCCTGGGAACTGGGCGTCTTTGTTGCGGCCCAACCATAACGCACGCTGTCGGCTCGTTCGGAGTTGGCCCGTCGTGCGCTCAAGGTGCGCGGCTCTTGCTAATTAACGTCGGCTTGGCTCTCGGGCTGCCGACGCGTCTCGGACTTGGAACGCCCGGCCTGGCGCTCCAACGCGCTCCGCACGAAACGCGCAAAGAGTGGGTGCGGCGCCGCGGGACGGCTCTTGAACTCGGGATGGAACTGGCAACCCACGAAAAAAGGATGATCGCGTAGCTCGACCATTTCGACGAGCCGCTGGTCGGGAGACGTCCCACCGAGCACCAGCCCAGCCTCGACGAGCCTTTCGCGGTAGTCGTTCGCGACCTCGTAGCGGTGCCGGTGGCGTTCGCTTATCTCGGAGGTTCCGTACGCATCAGCCGCAACCGACCCAGCGGCGAGGACGCACGGATAAGCGCCGAGTCGCATCGTCGCGCCCTTGCTTCTGACGCCGCGCTGCTCCGGCATCAGGTCGATCACGGGATATGGCGTCTCCCGATCGAACTCGCTGGAGTTCGCGCCGGTGAGCCCCGCCGCGTGCCGGGCAAATTCGACGACTGCGAGCTGCATGCCCAGGCATATGCCGAAGAACGGCACCTTGTTTGTCCGCGCGTAGGCGATCGCGGCGATCTTCCCCTCCGTCCCTCGATCTCCGAAGCCTCCCGGAACAAGGACGCCGTCGAGATTTGCGAGGAGCGCATCGGGCCCCTGCTGCTCAACTTGCTCGCTATCAATGTACTCGAGCTCGACCCGGCAGTCGCTCGAGAGTCCGCCGTGCACGAGCGCCTCATGCAATGATTTGTACGAGTCTTTCAGGTGAACGTACTTACCGACGATGCCTATTTTGACCGCCCCCCGCGCGGGGTTCTTGAAACGCGTCACCACGCGCTGCCAGCTGGAGAGGTCCGGCGCGCGGCTCCAAATGTTCAGGCGCTCGGCGATGAGATCGTCCAATCCCTCGTCGTGGAACATCAGCGGGACCTCGTAAATGCATCCCACGTCCATCGCACCGATCACCGCCTCTACCGCGACATTCGAGAACAGAGCGATCTTTTCCTTCACGGCGCGAGACAGCGGCATTTGCGTCCGGCACAAAAGCACGTCGGGCTGAATCCCTATCTCGCGCATCTGTTTGACAGAGTGCTGTGTCGGCTTCGTCTTGAGCTCTCCAGCGGTCGGAATGTAAGGAACCAGCGTCACGTGAATGTTCAACGCGTTCTGCGGCCCTGCCTCGATTTTCATCTGCCGAACCGCTTCCAGGAAGGGCAGTGACTCGATGTCGCCGGCCGTTCCGCCGATCTCGATGATGGCGACGTCTACCCCCTCCGTCGCATCGCGCACGCGCGCTTTGATCTCGTCGGTGATGTGGGGGATTACCTGCACCGTCGCGCCGAGGTACTCGCCGCGCCTCTCCTTTGAGATGACGCTCTCGTAGATGCGTCCGGTAGTGAAGTTGTTCTGGCGAAGCATTCGCGCCGTCGTAAACCGCTCGTAATGACCGAGGTCGAGGTCCGTCTCCGCGCCGTCGTCTGTCACGAAGACCTCGCCATGCTGGTACGGGCTCATCGTGCCGGGGTCGACATTGATGTACGGGTCGAGCTTCACATGTGTCACGCGCAGGCCACGCGCCTCGAGAAGCGCCCCCACACAGGCGCTCGCGAGCCCCTTGCCGATGGACGAGACGACGCCGCCGGTGACGAACACGTACTTGGTGGGTTTACGGCTCATCGCGGTTCGCCTCCGGACGAAATATTGGCCGGCGATTAGCACAGTTGCGATCGCGCGGCGACCTCACGGGTGCCCACCCACCGGCGGGCGCTTGATTCTTTTGTTACTCGTCGCCAAGCGGCGCATTATTGAGCGGCACCAACACATGCGCTCGATGCAGATACCTGCCTAGCGCAGGTTGGCCAGGTCGAGCCATCGGCCCTCGGCGCTTGGTCCAAATGCACGCGCCCTCGCGCTCGTGACCACCACCTGGTCCTCATACCACAGCGGCACGACGTGCATCTCCTCGCGCTCCCGCGCCTCGACGCGTGCATAGATCGTGCGCCGCGCCTCGGGGTCTGCCACGGCTGACCCGAGATCGAGCAAGGCATCGAGCTCCGCGTCCTGCACGCGGCCCCGGTTTGCTCCAGCCGGTGGAACGAACGCGCCGTGCAGGAAGTGCCGGAGGACGTTGGGCTCCGTCATTTCCGGCAGTTGCAGGATGGCGACGTCGAAGTCGCCCGCATCGAGCCGCGCGATCATCGTTCCCAGCTCGAGCGGAACGACCTCGGTATCCACTCCCACATCTCCCAGCTCTTGCGCAACGACGCGGGCGACGTCCACGCGCAGACGATCGGTCGAGCAGAGGACGGTTAGGTGCAAACGCGGTGTCCCGGCCGCGGGGAAGAGCGACGCGCGCGCAGCCAGGGGGTCGAACGCGAGCGGAGCCGTGGCGACGTGCGCCCAGTGTACGGGCGGAATGAGCCCACCGGCGGGTGTTGCTCGGCCGTCGAAGAGCGTCTCGGCGATCGTCGAGCGATCGATCGCGAGAGAAAGCGCGCGTCGAACCCGCGCATCGTTGAGCGGCCGGCGCTCGTGCTGCACGACCGCATAGGTCAGGTTCGCGCCGGCGCGCGAGGCGACCGACAGCCCCGGCTGTGCTGCGAGGGCGGGCAGGAGCGCGGGCGATAGGACGTTCAGACCTACGTCGGCGCGCTGCGCCTCGAGGCGTAGCGCCCGCGCGTTCTCGTCGTGGACCGTCCGCAAAGTAACCGCTCGCGCCGGCCGCGGGAGCGCGCCCCCATCGGCGGGAGAGAGAACCACCCGCCCCTCCCCAATACTCGTCACGCGGTAAGGCCCTAGCCCGTCAAGTGTTCCTTGTGGTGACGGGGGCACCGCGGCCTCGTCGGCCCGCAAGATGGGAAGTTCCAAATCAGTGAGCAGCGTCGCGTGCGGCCGCGCGAGCCGAACCACCACCGTGTGCTCGCCGTCCGCGCGCACCTCGGCGATGGCTTCGACGATGCGCGCATGGCGTGATGCCACCTGGGGAGACGAGAAAGCACGGAGTGTGGCAACCACGTCGCGTGCCGACACGAACGCGCCGGAGTGGAACCGCACGTCCTCTCTCAAGCGCACTTCGAGCGTCAGCTCGTCGACCCACCGCCAGCTGCGCGCCACGTAGGGCAGGGGCTCCAGACTGGTCGGATCGAGACGCACGAGCCCAGCATGAACCAGCCGGGTGGCGCGCAGCCCGACGGCGTCCGTCGCGTAACGCGGGTCCAGGGTTTCCGGGTCGTTCGTCACGAGCATTTCGATCGGCCAGTTTTCAAGCCCGGAGGCTCGGTGCTTGCCACAGCCCAAGACGAAGCTGAGCAGGATTGGCAGCGCGGCTTCCCAGCGCCGGCGTCGCGATCTATGAGCCTGCCTGCCCATGCATTGGACGTTCGGAAGACGCCTCGGACGCGCCTTGGTCGCGGCCGCTCTCGAATTCGCGGTCACGTGTGGCACGTCCGACGTCCGCTCACAGATGATCGCTCCGAGCACGGTGGCGGAACCCACGGCATCGCGGCAGCCGGGCCGTGTACAACTCGTCGGCAGCTCATCGAGCGGATTACCATCGGATCCTGTTCCTGAGCTCGAGGCCGCGCTGCACAAGGTGCTCGCGCACGTGCTGGAAGGGGCGACTGTCGGCATCGCGGTCGTCGACATCGACTCGGGCCGCCTGCTCGCGGCGCTCAATGAGCACCTCGCCCTGAATCCAGCCTCCAACGCGAAGCTATACACTGCCGGCGCCGCGCTCGCGACGCTTCACGCAGAGCATCGGTACGAGACCACCCTGACCGGCAAGCTCGACGGCGATGCCGTGGCCGGCTCTCTTGCTATCCGCGGCTACGGCGATCCCTCGCTCAGGACGGCGGACCTCTACGACATGGTGAGGGAGCTCAAGGGGTATGGCGTTCGGCGCGTCGATGGAGACATCGTCGTCGACCAGCGATTCTTCGACGAACAGACGACGCCTCCCGCCTTCGAGCAGCAGCCGAATGAATGGTCGGGCTTCCGCGCGCCGGTAAGCGCCCTCGCCTTGGACGAGAATTGCATCACGCTGAGCGTCCGCCCTTCTGCGCGCGGCGCTCCGGCGCGGGTGCTCATCGAGCCACCCGGCTTCGTCGACGTCGACGGGACCGTTGGTACCGGGGATGATGGTGTCGCGGACAATGTCGAGCTCGGGCTGAGCGGCGTTGGCGGGCGCATGGCCGCAAAATTGAGCGGCACCGTGGCGGCGGACTCGCGCGTCGTTCGGTACACGCGGCGCGCCGAAGACCCCCGTCTTCTGGCTGGCTACGCGCTCAAGGCACTACTCGAGAGGGCCGAGGTCAAGGTTTCGGGTGAAGTGAAGCTCGGCTCCGCACGGGGCCGCACGCTGGCCAGACACCAGTCCGAGCCCCTGTCAGCCCTGCTATATGCCCTGGGCAAACAGAGCGACAATTTCTATGCCGAGATGATTTTCAAGTCGCTCGCGGGAGAGGCCAAAGGCGCGCCGGCCAGGAGCGGCGAGGCCGCGCAGGTCGTAACGGAATGGCTGAGCCAGATCGGTGCGCTCGACGCTGGAGTCGTCATCAAGAATGGCTCGGGATTGTTCGACGCGAACCGCGTTACGGCCTGGAGTACCGTGGAGCTTCTTCGCTGGGCGTGGCGCGATCCCGCCGTGCAGCCCGAGTACATCGCGCAACTGTCGGTCGGGGGCGTCGACGGGACGCTTCGCAAGCGTTTCAAGGGTGAGCGCACTCGGCGGCGCGTGCGCGCGAAGACTGGCACACTCGACGACGCAATCGCGCTCAGCGGTTATGTCCTACGCGATCCCGGGAAAGGGCCCCTGGCGTTCTCTATTCTTTTCAATCACGTTGCTGGTAAGCAGGACGTGGCGCGACGCGCTGCGGATCGCTTTGTGGACGCCCTAGCGAAACGGTGAGCCGTCGCTCGCTGCCAGCCCTTTGCGTCGCACGGTTTTCCGTTCTGCTGGAGCGCTTCCACCGCTGCGTAGACCCGCGGGGGGCGAATCGTCACACAGATGATCTTCCCGGCTGGCGATGCGCCCTCAGTCCCGCATGTGCTTGCGAATTTTCCCGAGTGCTTGCTCTTGCAGCTGCCGGATCCGTTCGCGCGACAGGTTGTACTTGTCGCCGATCTCCTTCAGCGTCAACTCGTCTTCATCGTCGAGGCCGAAGCGCCACCGGATAATCCGCGATTCGATGGGTGTCAGCGTCGTGAGCAGTCTCCGTACCTCCGAGTTCCATTTCTGGCTGGCCAATGCGTCATACGGAGAGAGTGAGTTGTCATCCTGCAAAAAATCTATGAACTTCCGCCCGTCTTCATCGCCGACCGGTCGGTCCAGCGAGAACGGCGTCTCCGCCCAAGACCCCTTGACCTTGTCGAGCTTCTCCTGCGGAATGCCCGTTTCGCGCTCGAGTTCATCGAGCGTCGGCTCGCGCCCTGTTCGTGCGAGCACGGCCTGCGTCGCCCGTTGGATCCGATTGTGGGTGTCCAGCATGTGCACCGGGATGCGGACCGCGCGACCCTTGTCCGCCAGAGCGCGGCTTATGGCGTGGCGGATCCACCACGATGCGTAGGTGGAGAAGCGGTACCCGCGCGTGTGGTCGAACCTCTCGACCGCTTTCATGAGCCCGATGTTTCCCTCTTGAATTAGATCGATGAGCGGCAGCCGGCCGCGGTTGTAACGGCGCGCAATCGACACGACCAGGCGCAGGTTCGCCTTCACGAACTTGTTCTTCACGAACCGCGAGCGCGCCGCTGCCTCACCTATCTTCGCCGTGTACTTCCTATAGCTAGGCGTCGCAGCGAGGTGCACAGAGAGGTGCGTCGACACTTGTTGCGAAGACGGCGCCCCCTCGTCTTGCTCATGGTCCTTGTCGAGTGCGCTGTCTTGCTCCTCGTCATCGGGCTCCTGACCCAGCTTGCGGACGACCTCCTCGGCGTGAGCTATCCAGAGCCGGTCGCTGTCTGCCAGCCGAATGGCGCGCGCCAGCGAGACGGACGAGGCGCGGTACTTTTTTTCCTGCGCGCCAGTCAGCTTGTTGCGCTGCTTCTTGTAAGCCTTCAGCAGCTTGCGGAGGTCGCTCAACTGCGGAAGCTCGAGCTTTTCTTCTTCGTCGGTCGGCAGGTCCTTCTCGAGGGAATCCAACGCGTGCTCTGCGGCGGGGAAATAGGAGAGGATCGCGATCCAATGATCCATTTCCGCGCCTTCCACTTCAATGGCTGTCTCGAGCTCCTCCTCGGGTCCCATGACCGGATGAGTGGCCATCTCCCGGAAATAGCGAGCGAGCATCGAGTCGCCGCCCCCCTCTTCGACTTCCTTGTCACTAGGTGCCTTGCGCGGGACGCTCGACTCTGCGACTTCGGGCGCGGCGTTCGCGTCGTTGCGCCCCGTATCGATCTCGAACTCCTCTTCCAGGAGCTCGATGTCTCCGCCGGTTGCGGCAGCCCCGAGACGTGGCGGCCGCTCTGTGTCGAAGTCGTTGTCGACGGGCATGTCGACCGTCTGCGGTGCCTCCCTCGCCGGGCTGCGCTTGCTCACCGCCTGGAGTCTCGACTTGCTCGCCGTCCGGTCGTTTGGGGCGACCACGGCCGTGCTGCTCTTGTTCTTGCTCATGATCGACGTGCCCTCGCTGGCGTGCGGTTGGGGGGGATTGGGCCGCTTCGTGCTGCTCCGCGCCGTATTGGTGGCTGGGTTCGTCGCGGTGGAGGCGTCGCCCGTGGCACGGCCACCGGGCTGGCCAGCTCGCCGGCTGGCTGCACGTTCCGCACCCTCAGTGCTTGGCCGCGACGCGAGAGGCTCCGTCTCGCTCCTTGGGGGAGCCGATCGCGTGCGCTTGCGGATGCGCGAGGGCCGGGGTTCCGATTTGGTCATTGAGGGGATGGCCTGGGTCCTCCGGGGTGGTCGCATACGTTTGCCGGCACGGTTGCGTTCTTCCTATGAGATGATTGCGGACGCTCCGTCATTCTGCGGCACCGTTGCCATCGTAACCGGCTCCAATCGAGCCAACGCGGTCCGAACGGCGACCCCATGAACCCCGTTGCCTCGTACTATGTTAAGGCGCTTCGGCGCGTTCTGCGCCCGCGCGCCCGGCTGCTCGCGTTTTTTGCGGCGTCGGCAATGCATGCCGTCGGCCACGCGCTCGTTGCGCTGGTCGCCGGCGGCGTCGCCGCGGGCTTGGCGCAACGTTGCGCTCTCGACGGCGAGATCACTCACGGTTCTACAGGAGTAAGAACGGCCGGGCGCGTCCTCTTCGTGAGGGGCGGCGCGGCGATCCTTGACGAACATAGTCGGCTCGCGGATAAGGCGCTTTTCCTGTCCCTCCTGGGTTTGGGAGTGGTCTTCGTCAAGAGCGTGGGGGGTGTCTACGCCACGTACGTTCAGGGGCGCGTGGCTGGAGAGGTGGGCAGCGCGCTACGCCTCCAGCTGCTTGACGCGCTGCTAGTCGGTTACGGGGTGCGCGGATCGCGACACGATGATCACGGTCCGACCGGCAGTGTATCGGCAACGGCCCGAGGCGTTTCTGCACTGACTGAACGCGTGCAGGAGGTCGAGCTCGGGCTGAAACTCGGCTGGCTGGGCGGTCTACGCGCGCTCGCTCAATTACTCCCGCTGGCTGCGCTTCTCCTGTTTCTGAGCCCCACCATGGCGGCGACCGCCGCGTTCCTGCTTGGCGCCTTTTCGCTCCTCCTGGGCCGGCTGCGTGGAGGTTATCGTAGGGCAGCAGCTCGCGGCGCCCGTGAGCGTGAACGGCTACTCGAGGCCGCCGACGAGTCCGTGCGGTATGCGGACCTTTGGGTCACGTACGGGGCGCAGGGACACGCGCGCGCCCGGGTGACAGCCCTCGGCCAGGCGATGGCCGCCGGCGCGGCGTGGCTGGATGCGCGTGCGGCCGCTCTCAGCGGTGGTAATGAGGTGCTCGGGGCCGCGGCCCTCGTTGCGGCGACGGCCGCATCAGGGGCTGGCTTGCTGGGTGTGAGCACTCCTGAAGGCACGTTGCTTGCGTTCGCGGTGGCCTTTTTTTTGGCTTACCGACCGATCCGTGAGCTGGCCGACGCTCGCTTGGCCATGGCTCGCGCCGCGAGCGCCTACGACGAGCTGAGGCTGGTTATCGACGCTGCCGCGCATACGCCCCACCCGCCTGCGACGTGCCCGCTCCCGCCACCGCCCTTTTGCGAGCCGGTCTGGGCCCTTGGACCGTTGGAGGTCCGCGGTCTGCGCCTCGCCTATGGAGCGTGCGGTCCTGTGTCGTTGCGTGTGGAAGCGGGCTCGATCGTTGCCATTGTCGGCCCTACTGGCGTCGGAAAGACCACGCTCGTCCGTACGCTGCTGGGGCTCGAGCCAGCCGCGGCGGGGGAGGTGCTCTTCAACGGTGTACCCCTCGGCGATGCTCCCGCCGGGCCGTCGTTCCGGCCATTCGCGTGGGTACCCCAGGACGCACCCCTTCTCGCGGAGACGCTGGAAGCCAACATCGCGCTGGGCGCGCCAGGCGCCGACGCGAGACATTTTCTCGATCCGCTTCGTGCTGCGCACCTCGACCATGCCTTGGGCAGCTCGCGCCTTGGCGCAGGGGGTCGCAGCGTCTCTGGCGGCGAGCGGCAGTGGATCGCGCTCGCTCGCGCGATCGCGACGAGCCAACCCGTACTCCTTCTCGACGAGCCAACGAGTGGGCTTGACCACGACGCGCAGCGGGCGGTGCTCGAAGCTATCGCTCGGCTTCGTGGCCACCGAACGGTCATCCTCGTGACGCATCGCTCCGAGCCGCTCGCAGTCGCGGACGCCGTGTTCCGCCTCGATCCCGATGACCCGCTGCGCCGTGCAGCATGAGTGCGCTGGACGATCGGCGCAGCCGATGGGGCGCGAAGTCGGGGACAGCGAAGAGCTCCCGCGCCTTCGGTCGCTGGATCACGCAACGAGTAGCTCGACCCGCGGTCCCGCTTCGGCGTGCACCTCGCTCGCCGTGAAGACGTCACCGTCGAGGACGTAACCTCCAGTCGCCGTCCCATGGAAAGAGAGGTGCAGCGACCGGGCGAGCGCGTCGACCCGGGGCTCGCCGCGCAAGGGGAGGCCTGTCAGTACGCGCGGCAATTGCGAACCTAGGCGGGCTGCAGACTGGCCGCTGGCGACCACGTGAAATCGGTCGGTATCCTCCCCGGCGCGGTACGTGACGAGCATGTGCAGACCCAGGTTGCGAAAGACGCTTGCGACGACCAGGCTCCAGCCGCGGGTAGGCTGAGCGCAACCATCCAGTGTGAGCGTGCAGGGGCGTGGCTCGAGCACGCTTCGCGCGAAGGCCGATCCTACGAGCGAGCCAGCGAAGATGCGCCCGACGATCCGCGCGGCCGAGCCCACCCCTTGACGCGGCCCGGCGTAGTACGCATCGAAGAACCGCACGACGAGGCCGGCGCCGAAGATAAACCCGATGCGGTGGGCGCCGGAGCCGTCGCGCACGCGGAGCGTCGAATGGACGACGACGCGGGCCGTATCACGGCACACCGCGCTCACGATGCGTTCTGCCCATGCCCCTCGGCGGCCACACATGCCGAGGTTTCTTGCGCTGGTGCACACGGTACCACCGGGGGCAAAAGCCATCCTCGGCAGTCGCTTGCCCGCCTCCGAAAACGCCTGCGCGATCGCGCTCATTCCCGCCATGTACGAGCCATCCCCGCCGGCGAGAACGACTGCGTCCGTGCCGCGCGCCGCGATGTCGTGCGCAATGACCCGTAGCTCGGCGAGGCTGCGCGTCTCGTGCAAATACGCACCGCCTCGACGCGCCGCTGCCGCGATCCCGCTCCGCAGCGTGGCCTCATCGCCGAGCCGGTGTGCATTCCGGTTGACGACTACGTCGACGCGCACGCGCCGAGCGCCGTAGCACGGGGCCCGAAATCGAGCTACGCCCGTAAGGGATGAGGGTGCGTTTTGGCCGGTGCTTGGCCGCCTGGGTGCCGCTGACAATGTGTGCGATCGCGGGGTGCTCGGCGGCAGTCTCGGCACGGGCGCTCCGCGCCGCCGAGCAGGGCGATGAGACGGTATTGCGGGAGGTCATCGCCGCCGGTGAAAAAGCAGGGACACTGTCCAACGGCGACGCGGCCGCCGTCGCACGGGCGGTGGGCAGTCGTGAGATACGC
>JALYHV010000380.1 GCA_030776205.1 Myxococcota bacterium
GTGATGGAAAGGGTCGTCGCGACGCGTGCCGCACGCGCGCCGGCCAGCTGGAACGCCGCCGCCAGGGAAGGCTCCGCATCGCAGGCCAGCGACATGGGCCCGGGAAACTGCGACGTCCCATCGATCACGGAGGGATCCACCAATCGCACGCTGGTCGCAACTACGACGTCGCCGATTGTTAGAGCGCCGCCGCGGTAGGCACCGCACGTTCCGAGGGCCACGACCGCGCGAGGCTGGATCTCCGCGAGGGTCCTCGCCGCACCCGCTGCCGCCAACGGCAATCCGATCCCCACGGCGCGAGTGAGGACGTTCACTTTGACATCAGTTGCGGTGCCGACGCGATCGGCGCTACCGCGCAGCACCTCGCGGAGCCACGCCAGCTCCGGATCGAAGGCGGCGACGATGAGCACATCGCAGGGCACGCTTGATCCTCACCGCTTGTTCGCTACCGAAGCAGCTGGCGGAGCGGCGCCGAACGCCGCGCTCCCGCCTTGCATCGCGGTGCGCCCCTCGAACATCATCCGCAGCTCGTCGACCTCGAGCGACCGCCCCAGCGCCTCCTCCTGGGAGATGAGCCGGCGGTGACAAAGCGAGTAGAGACTCTGGTTCAGAGTCTGCATCGCGTACTTGTCCTGCCCCACCTGCATTTGCGAATAGACTTGGTGGACCTTGTCCTCGCGGATGAGATTTCGGATGGCAGGGTTGGGGACCATCACCTCGAGGGCGAGCACGCGGCCGGGGGCGTTGTCGCGCGGTAAGAGCTGCTGGGACACGACCCCTTGAAGCACGAAGGAGAGCTTCGATCGCACCTGCTGCTGCTGGTGAGGCGGAAAAACGTCGATGATCCGGTTGATAGTAGAGATGGCGCTGCTGGTATGCAGCGTCGCGAAGACGAGGTGTCCGGTTTCACTGATGGTGAGCGCCGCCTCGATGGTCTCCAAATCACGCATCTCGCCAATAAGGACGACGTCCGGGTCCTGGCGTAACACGTACTTGAGAGCGTGTTTGAAGCCCTCCGTGTCCGTGCCCACTTCGCGCTGATTCACGATCGACAGCTTGTGGGGGTGCAAGTACTCGATCGGATCCTCGACCGTGATGATGTGAAGCCGCTGCTCGGAGTTGATCTTGTCGATCATCGCAGCCAGAGTGGTCGACTTCCCCGAGCCCGTGGGGCCGGTCACCAGAACGAGACCGCTGGGCTTGTTCGTGAAGCTGCTGACGACCGCCGGCAATCCCAGCTCGTCGAAGGTCAGGATTTTGAAAGGGATGGTCCGGAACGCACCCGCTACCGCGCCGCGCTGCATGTAGATGTTTGCGCGAAACCGCGACAGGCCCTTAACCCCGAACGAGAGGTCCAGCTCGTTGTTCTTCTCGAACTGGGCTCGCTGCTCCTCGGTGAGCACTGAGAAGCAGAGCTGCTTGGTCTCCACCGGGCCGAGCGGAGCCAGCTTCAGGGGCATCACACTCCCGTCTATGCGGAGCAAGGGCGGGGTGCCAGTCGTGATATGCATATCGCTGGCCCCCTTCTCGATCATTGTCTTGAGAAGCTGGTGCAGATTGATCTTCGACTCGCCCGGCTGCGTCATGCTTTCAGTCCGCCATTGTGACGCGCATGATCTCTTCGGGCGTAGTCACCCCGTCGATGATTTTCCGGATTCCGCTCATGCGCAGAGTGCACATCCCGTTTTTTATGGCTCCCAACTTCAGCTCCGCGGTAGATGCTCCCTGCAGCACCATCTCTTTGAGCCCGTCCGTGAAGCGCATCACCTCGTAGAGTGCCACTCGTCCTTTGTAGCCGCTTCCGTTGCAGGTCCGGCAGCCAGCGCCCTTGAGAAGCTTGCCCGTCGCGATCTGCTCCGGCGAGAACCCACAGTCTTCGAGCACCTTCTGCTCGTATCGAGCGGGTTGCTTGCAGTCGACGCAGATCTTGCGGGCGAGCCGCTGCGCCAGAACCAGGTTCACGCTCGCAGTGATCAAGAACGGCTCCACGCCCATGTTTAGGAGCCGCGAAATCGTCGCAGGCGCGTCGTTGGTGTGAAGGGTGGAGAGCACCAAGTGTCCCGTGAGCGCGGCCTTGACTGCGATTTCCGCGGTCTCGAAGTCTCGCACCTCGCCGACCATGATGATGTCCGGATCCTGCCGAAGGAAGGACCGCAGCGCCATCGCAAAATTCAGGCCGATCTCGTCGTGCATCTGCACTTGATTGATCCCGTGCAGGTTGTACTCCACGGGATCCTCCGCCGTGCTGATGTTATGGGCAACCTTGTTCAATTCGGTCAGCGCCGAATACAGCGTGGTCGTCTTGCCGGACCCCGTCGGGCCAGTGACCAACACCATTCCCCACGGCTGATTGATCGCCCACTTGAAATCGTCGAGCGGCTTGGCATCGAAGCCGAGCTTCATCATGTCGAGTTGCAGGTTGCCCTTGTCGAGCAACCGCATGACGACCTTCTCACCCCAAATGGTCGGCAAGACGGAGACGCGAAAGTCCATCTCCCGCCCCTTGCCGAGCTTCAGCTTGATACGCCCGTCCTGGGGCAGTCGCCGCTCGGCGATATCTAGGGATGCCATGATCTTGATGCGACTCGTAATCGCATTTTTGAGCTTGAGCGGGGGCGTCATCTCCTCCGCGAGGACGCCGTCGATGCGATAACGCACGCGGAGCTTTTTTTCGTATGGCTCGATGTGGATGTCGCTTGCGCCCTTCTTGATGGCGTTGAGCAGCATCATGTTCACAAGCCGAACGACCGGCGCGTCTTCGCTGGCCTTCTCAAGCTCGAGGAGGTTGACGTCTTCTTCGTCCCCCGTGAACTCGATCTCGGTCTCGTCGAAGCCGGCCATCACCTCCTCGTAGGAAGGACCGGCGTTGTAGTATTTTTCGATGGCCGTCTGGATCGCCGTCTCGCTCGCGATCACCGGCTCGATGTTGTATCCAGTCAGAAATTTCAAGTCGTCGATCGCGTTCAGATTGGTGGGGTCTGCCATGGCCACGATGAGCGAGTTGCCCGTGCGCGAGATAGGAACGACCTTGTGGCGTTCGCACGGCTCTTTGGGCACCAACTTCAAGATCTCCGCATCGATCTCGTACTCGTCCAAGTCCACGGTTGGGACGCGATACTGCTGACTGAGGAAAGTCGTGATCTCGTCATCGCTGACGTAACCGAGCTTCGCGAGCGTATACCCGAGGTTCTGGCCGGATTTCTGCTGCTCGTCCTGGGCGTGGCGCAGCTGCGCTAGCGAGATCAGTTTCTCGCGGACGAGCAGTTCGCCGAGCCGATTGTTGTTGGCCATGCGTAGCAAGAGTAACAGGGTCCGGCCGCGACCGCGGCAACGTATGCACGACGGAACTGCCGCTTGCAGCTCGCCCCATGTAGCCTATTGCCCCATAAGCTCATGGCGCGTCTCTTTGGAAAGGTCTTCGGGGGAGCCCGCGCGCTTTCTCAAGCGCGCGCC
>JALYHV010000381.1 GCA_030776205.1 Myxococcota bacterium
GGCCTCAAGACGCGCGAGGCCACGCTCACCATCAACGTGGGGTTCGCGCTGACGACGGTCGGCGCCTCGGGCGAGGCGCGACTCGCGATCGAGAGCGGGATCGCGCTGGCGCAGGCGGTCGGCTCGCCGGGCGTGGAGCGGCATGGGAAGATGGTTCTGCTGTGCTGGGCGGCCACGTTCGGTAGCGACGCCTCGCTCGACGCCCCCCTCGCCGAGCCACGCTCCACCGCGAGCGCGGCGCTCACCGGCAGCTGGGTTCCCCACGACCGAGCCACGCTCGGCGTCCTCTTCTATAGTGGCATGGAAAAGTTGCGTGCTCCCGGCGGCGAACGAGACGCGCGTTCGCTCCTCAAGATCGCTGCGCAAGGGTACCGCGGGACGAAGATGCTCGACGTGCTGCCCGTCGCCCTCGGCCTTTGGGCGGAGGCGGAGCGTCGGTGCGGAAACCCGGATCACGCTTGCGAGCTGGCCATCCAGGCCGTAGCACTCTTCGAAGAAGGCTCGCCTAGCCTTCTCAACGAAGCGCCGGTCTTCCTCGCGCTTCATGATGCAAGCATCGACCTCGGTCGACTCGCACAGGGGCGCGACGCAATTGCGCGCGGTGTTCCGCGCCTGATGACCCGATTGCGTGGTCTCTCGGGCACACCTTATGGGCATGCATTTTTGGGCGAGCTTTCGTCGAACGCGGGGCTGCTCGCCGCGGCAGAGGCGTACGACTTGTTGCCCGCAGATCTCACCGCAGCGCTCAACTCGGCCAGCAAGGGGATGCCGGCGACCGCAGGAAGAGACGGGATCCCGGCGTAGACATGCCGACGTGACCACTGAGCTTTCGGTGGCCTCGCTGCGTGCGTCCCCTGGTAAGGTAGCGCGCGATGAAGACCATGCCGTGGAGCGCCATCCTCCTTATCCCGTTGTCGCTCTCGTGCGATGAATCCAAGACCGACGGCAGCCGGGCGCCAGGCGCGTCTGCCTCCTCCGCGCCGGTGCTCGTGCCGAGCGCCTCACCCGCCCCCGCTGCGCAGCCTGCTCCGGCGGCTCCCACGTGGAACAAACGGTCTGCCGGCGACTGCAAGCCTCATTCGGTGGACTTCGGCGGGGACGCTGCGCTCGAGCGCGAGGTCCGCCGCAAGCTGGGGAAGGAGACCGGCGCGGTCACGGCAGCGGACCTCGCGCAGATCAAATCGATCAACCTCGCCAATGGCAAGGTTCATCAAATAGATCCTTGTATATTTCCCATGTTCACTTCGCTGAAAGACTTGTTCCTAGGCGCGGGAGAATACGACGACCTGACTCCCATCCAGAAGCTGACGACGCTCGAGGCGTTGCGCATCTCCCTAAGCCAAGTCAAAGACTTGCGGCCCATCGAGGGGTTGAAGCGACTCGATCGGCTCGATCTGTCCCACACGCTCATTGGCGATGAGCAGCTGAAGTCCGTCGCTTCACTCGTCAACGTGACGGAGCTGATGCTCGACGAGGATCAGATTTCGGACCTCTCTCCCGTGGCCAACATGAAAAAATTGGAGCGTCTCAGCATCAAGAAGACCCTCGTGAAGAGCCTGGCACCCCTCGCCCAGCTCAAGAGCCTCAAATTTCTCTACATTGCCGATACGCCCGTCAACGACATCACGCCGGTCCAGCCAATGATGTCCAACGGAATGAAGTTGATCCAGAACTGACCGAGACAAGGTCCATGCGCACGCTTTACCACATACAAGCGTCTCCCTTTTCACGGCGTGTTCGGCTGGCGCTCGCGCACAAGCGCCTCGACGCCGAGCTCCGCGAAGCACGAGAGAACCCGGACTGGATGGCGGAGGCGCGCCGCCTGGTTCCGTTCCGTACGATGCCGGTTCTCGTCGATGGCCACCGAGCGCTCGGCGATTCGGCGGCCATCGTTCACTGGCTCGATCGAACGTACGATGACGCACCGAGACTCTGGCCTGACGAGGACGCACACGGAGCGTTCGAGATCGCAGCGCTCGTAGACGTCACCCTCGGAATTGCAGTCGACCTGGGTACCCGGTACTTCGTGCTGCACGATCACCCCGGTTGGACGGCCGTCACTGACGAAATGGTGGGCCGAGCGCAGGCTGCGCTCCAAGCCATCGCCGACCGGCTGTCGGTCCTTGGCCGTTCTACGATCGCAAAAAGCGGGTGGTCCGCGGCGGACATGTGGCTGTTCACCGAGGTGACCTGGCTCGAGGGCCTTCCAAAGCGCGCCCAGACCAAACCGCACATCGCGCAAGTCATGACCCTTGGCCTTGCGCTGCCAAAGGCACTTTCGACATGGGCGGACGCGCATCGGGACCGTACCGACGTCCTCGCGCTCGATTAGCCGCCGCGTGCGGTGACGGCTCGAGGGGTCCACGAGTTGGCCCGCTGCAAGGCATTGCCGACACCGACCCCCGCGACAGCCGCCGCGCTGCCGTGTGCCACGTGGCACATCGTCAGTAGGGTCCGGAGCGAAGAACTCACGGAAAACACTCAGAGTTGGCAGTTGGCCCCGCTTGTGCGTTGTCCATCGGCAGGACACCCCATGCTCAATCATCGCTCCCCCTCATGCCGTTCTGCATTGGTCCCAATTCTCCTCCTCGCGGCCGCCCAGGGCTCGGGCGCATGCGGTGGCAGCTCCCCGCACACGCTGCCGGGGGCGGCTTCAGGCAGTGGCTCCTCGGGCGCAAGCTCGTCGGGAGGCTCTTCAGGCGGAAGCTCGGCGAGCACGTCCGGATCGATGCCGCCCACTGGCCAAACGGACTTCACGTCGGCCCCTCCCGCCGGTGCGGCCGGTGGCCGCAGTGCGTCGGTCGGCTTCGGCTCATCCTCCTCGAGCGGCAGCTCCGCGCCGGCCGCCGCGCCCGCGCAAGGCGGAACTGCCAGCTCGTCGACGGCGCCGCGGACCGTGCAGGAGACCGACCTTTATCGTCTGGACGGCAATCGCCTCTATTACCTGAACGCATACCGCGGCCTGATGGTCTTCGACGTCACCAATGTCGACCAACCCAAGCTTCTCGGGCGCTCGGCGATTTATGGCAGCCCCGTGCAGATGTTCGTGACCAACGGCATAGCCGTCATCGTCGTCGCCGATTGGTATGGCACGATGGACAACGGCCAGCCGTTCCACGGCTCGATCGTGCGCGGCCTCGACGCGACGGACCCGAGCAACATCAAGGTGCTCGGCGAGGCCAAGCTCGGAGGTTGGGTGCAGGACACGCGCATCGTCGGCAATGTGCTTTACGCCGTGAGCGAAGACTACGGATGGGTCTACGGTTGGTCCGGCGGTTATGGCGGCGGCGTCGCAACCGGCAGCTCGACCACGGCGACCGGCCCGACGGTGCTCGTTTCGTCGGTGAGCTTCGCGGGAGGGCTCATCCAGCAAATCGCTTCGAAGTCGTACCCGGGCTATGGCGGCGTCTTCAACGTTACCCCGACCTCGATCATGTTCGCGCACCCGGTGGCCGCGACGCAGCCGAGTCTTCCGGCGCCTGCGAAGACCGCATTGCAATACCTCGACATCAGCGATCCGAACGGCGCGATCGTCGAACGCGGTACGATCCAAGTAGCCGGCAGCATCCAGGGTTGGGGCGCCGACAACGGCAGGTGGAATCTCGATTTCGCCGACGGCAAGGTGGCGCACGTCATCGGATGCGGCTCCACTGGTTGCGGGTCGGGGTACGTCCTCGCGACTGCCGATTTCACCAATCCAGACCATCCCACGATCGCTTCGGAGCTGCCCATCGCGTCGAGCGGCTGGAGCGCTTCCGCTCGATTCGACAGCGGTCGCATGTATCTGTCACCCGGCGCTGGGTATTACTACTCGCCGAATAGCACGGGAACACCGCTCCAGATTTTCGACCTGTCGAACCCGGCCGCCCCCAAGCTCGCCGGGCAGACGGAAATCCCAGGGAGCGTTTGGCTGATGATTCCGTCTGGAAAGCAGCTGTTCGCGCTAGGCCAGGACTACAACAGCACTCCTTACTACAGCTCCTCGCGCGTTTCGCTGAAGTACCTCGACGTGACGAGCGCGACCGGGCCGTCGCTGCTCGGCACGTCGAGCTTCGGCGACGGTTGGGCGTGGACGCCGGCGGCGCAGACGTTCAAAGCGTTCACGAAGGAACCCGACCCGTGGGGAACGGGAACGGGACCGGGGCTCGTCGTGCTCCCGTTCAGCGGGTGGAGCGCGCAGTCCCGCGCGTACAACAATGGAGTGCAGCTCATCGAGTACACGCCAACGAGCATCACGACGGCCGGCGCAGCCCATACCAAAGGCTGGGTCGAGCGCGGGATCTTCGCCAATGGACGCATTCTATCTCTCAGCGACCTGTCGCTCTCCGTCGTGGACTACACGGATCCACTCGCGCCTACCGTGACGGCCGAGCTCACGCTGGCACGCAACGTCATCGCGGCGCAGCCCACCGGCGCGATGATCGCGCAAATATCGACCGATTGGTGGGGTAACGACAACTCGAAATCCGAGGTTCGTGTTCTGCCGATCACCGACGCGGCCGAGAACCTCGACGAGTCGGCCGCACCGAGCCTCACCCTGCCCGGGACCAACGCCCGGGTGTTCACGAACGGACAGCTCACGTACATCGTCACGGCCGTCGAGACGCCGTACCCATGCCCGGTATACAACGGCCAACCGCCGTACGCCGGACAGCCGACCCAATGCACGGGTTGGCAACAGCAGGTGCAGGTCGTCGACCTCTCCGGCGGTACCGCCAAGCCCCGTGGGACGCTCGCGCTCCCGATTGACCCGAACGGCTGGTACGGCGGTTGGGGATGGGGTGGCTTCTATTACTATGACTGGTACGAGGGCGGCGAGATCGTGCAAGTGGGAGCCGATGCGCTCGCGTTCCGTCGATACCATCCGAACTACAGCGCTACCGGGCAATATGTCTCCGCGTCGAGGGACCTGTACGTCGTGGATCTCTCAAACCCGGACAAGCCGGACTTCGCGTCGGCCGTCATCACGAACGACCCGAACGGTTGGTGGGGCAACATGAAGGTCATCAACAGCACGCTCTACACGACCCACTACGTGTGGCCGGCTGGGAACGTCCAGAATCCGACCGTTCGCTATTACCTGGACGCCATCGACCTCAGCGACCGCAAGAACCCGAAGGTGCAGGCGTCGATCAACGTTCCGGGCATTCTCGTCGGCGGCTCACCGGACGGGTCGATTCTCTATACGATCGACTACCATTGGGGCACGAATGGGAGCTACGCCATCAACGATTTCGATACGCTGAAGCTGTACCAGGGCCGCGCGTATCTGCAGAGCACGACGCAGCTGGATGGTTGGGTCGGCAACGTGTTCGTTCGCGGAACCACCGCCTACACGTCGACTCAGCAGTATGTCTACACGAACAATCAGCCCGGTATCGAGCTCCACCAGATCGATCTCGGCAATCCGGCGCAGCCGGTCGACCGCGTCGCCAGCGGCCCAGGGGGCTGGGGCTGGCTCGTCGATGTCCAAGGCGATCGGTTGCTCGTCACATCCGGGTGGGGCTACTCATCCTCCCCTCCCGGGCTCGATATCTACCGACTCTCGCCGAACGCGGCACCTGCCTACGACCAGTTCGTGCGCACGCGGGGGTGGTCGATCAGCTCCGTGGCTCGCCAGGACAACCAGCTCTTTCTGTCGAGCGGCGACTGGGGCGTGCAAGCCGTCCAGCTCAAATAGGCAGCCGATGCGTCAGTCGAGCCCCCGTGCAAGCTCGCGCAAGGCGCTCGCGGGGACTCGCGCCTCCGATGACCCGAAGCGAATCCGTGTCCAGGCGCCGTTGGTGTCGATGACCTCCACGCGCGCCCCCTCCGGAAGCGGGGTTGCACCCACCGGGCTGATCCCGCGTGCGTCGGCGGGAAGCGCGTTGGCGGCGACCACGATCGCCTCGCGTAGGCTCTGCCGGTCGTGGCGAGCGACGAGCGACATGGCGACCGAAAACAATAGCGCTGGAGTGGCCACACCGGCCGCGACGCCGCCGGCGATACGCACGCGCCGGATCCTCGATAACCAGTGCACGAAGAGGCCCATTGCGAGCGTGGCCGAGCTGGCTACGCTCAGCAGGACCCACCGATCCTCGAGCAACAGTCCGGCCAGTGTGCGCGCGAGCGACCTGCCCGCGTCGACCTCCAGAGGCTGGTCGAGTCGCATTCGCCGGCGAGCGACCTCGGAACGCACCACGGCGAGTGCGCGCGACGCGTCCTCGATGAGCCGAGGATCGCGGGAGAGATCCCTCGCCTCCTCGAAGCCGTGCGCCGCTCGCCCGAGATCGCCGGGAACCTCCGCGCCGATTCGAACACGCGTCGCGTACGCAAGCCCGCGATCGTAGCTCGCCGCGGGATCGACGACGCCGCGATCCGCGAGCGT
>JALYHV010000382.1 GCA_030776205.1 Myxococcota bacterium
GCGCAGGGACGACGGGCTCGGCGAGCGGTTCCGGGCAACCGGGGCCCTCGTCGGGCAGCGCGCCCGCCGCCTCCGGCGCCGCAGGTGACGCTTCGGCGGTCGGCGGCTACCACGTGGTCGGCAACCAGGTCTTCGACGCGAGCGGCAAGGCGCACCTCTTTCACGGCGTGGATCGTTCTTCGCTCGAGTTCACGCCAACGGGAGATCACCTGGCGCTATCGGACTACGCGCTCATGGCGACATGGAAGGCGAACGTAGTTCGCATCGCGTTGAACCAGGGTTTCTGGTTGCAAGGGTCGTCCGAGTACAGCGCGGCCTACGCCGGAATCGTCGACCAGCAGGTCAAATGGGCGGAGAGCAAGGGGCTCGACGTCATCCTCGACCTCCACTGGTCGGACCAGGGTAACCTGGCGACCAAGGGCGCCCAGCAGTGCATGGCCGACGCGAACTCGGTCACCTTCTGGCAGCAGCTCGCCGCGAAATATAAGGACGACCCGCGCGTGCTCTTCGAGCTCTACAACGAGCCGCACGATGTCTCGTGGGCGGTCTGGTACGGGGGTGGCCAGGGCTGCGGCTTCACGGTGGTCGGGATGCAAAAGCTCTACGACACCGTGCGCGCGACGGGCGCCCAGAACATCGTCATCGTTGGAGGGCTCGACTACGCGTACCAGCTCTCCGGCGTCGCCGCGTTTCCCATCGTCGGCAAGAACGTGATGTACGCGACGCACCCCTACAACCAGGGCAGCTACAAGCAGCCGAACGACTTCGACGCCTCGTTCGGCAACATCGCAAAAACGTATCCCGTCATCATCACCGAGTTCGGCGATCAAAGCTCCGCCTGCCAGACCAGCTACTACTCGGCGGTCATCCAGTACGCGGACGCGCATTCCCTCTCGTGGACTGGCTGGGCCTGGTACGTGGCCGGTTGCATGTACCCCGCGCTCATCTCGGACTGGGGCGCGACGCCCACGGCCGCAGGCCAGATCGAGAAGGCAGCGCTCCTGTCCTATTGAGCCGAACCGTGAGTCGCAGTCCATCCACGGCGCTTGAGAGGAACCGCCGCTCCGGGTATCGGTCGCTCCCTCCATGCCTCGACCGTACGAAGACGCACCCCGGCTGCCGGCCGCACGTGCCGGGGACGACCGCGTCGACGTACGCTCCCTCGTCGACGGCGAATGGATCGAGCTCGAGATCGGCCCCGGCCGGGGCTGGTTTCTCGTGGAGCGCGCCGACGCCGAGCCGCGCGCGGGCCTCCTCGGCCTCGAGATCCGACGAAAGTGGGCCGCCGTCGTCGATGCACGGCTCGCCGCTCGCGGCCTCGCCACGAGGGCGCGCGTCTTCGCCGAGGACGTTCGGTACGCGCTTCCGCGCCTTTCGCCCGAGGCCTCGGTTCGCCGGGTATTCGTCCATTTCCCCGATCCGTGGTGGAAGAAGCGTCACCAAAAGCGCCTCGTCGTGGGCGATCGCTTCGTCGAGGAGGTTTTCCGCTTGCTCGAGCCCGGCGGCGAGCTGTTCGTGCAGACCGACGTCGACGACCGCGCCAGCGCCTACGAAGACCTGCTCCACGGGGACGCCCGGTTCGAGCCGGGCGGCAGCGCGCCCGGGTCACCAAGGCTGGCCGATAACCCATACGTGGCGCGTAGCCCGCGCGAGCGTCGCGCCATCGCCGATGGCCTTCCGGTCCATCGCCTGCGCTGGCGCACGATCCGGTGAGCGGCCCGCTCCTCTCGACGGTGCTGCGGCAGACCGCTCACTCCGTAGGGACCGCGTTGGCCGCGATCGCCCGCTGGTACCAGAGCGCCGATTCCTTCGGGATGCGCTCCTGCGTCTCGTAGTCCACCCAGGTCAGACCGAATCGCTGCGTGTAGCCGTGGTCCCACTCGTAGTTATCCATGAGCGACCACGCAAAGTAACCGTGGAGTGGCACCCCGCCATCGATGGCGCGCCTCGCCGCGAGCAGGTGGTCGCGCAGGTACCGCACTCGCCTCGCGTCGGCGATCCGCTTGTTGGCGTCCGGGCCATCCGAGTAAGCAGCGCCATTCTCGGTAACGTAGATTTTTGTCGGACGGTATTCGAGGTGCGCGCGCATCAGCACCTCGAACATTCCTGGCGCGTAGACCTCCCATCCGATGTCCGTCCACTCGGATCGTGGCGCGGCGAAGACGGTCTGCGGCGCGTTCGTTTGCTCAGGGATCCGATCGCTCCGGCCGATGTGGCGATTGTAATAATTCACTCCCAGAAAATCCGTCGGCGAAGCGATTGTGCTGAGGTCACCGGGGCGTACGAACGGCATTCCCTCCGGCGGCAGGTGACCCCTCGCGGTGTAGGCGGTCACCATGTCTGCCGGGTACTCCCCGCGGAAGACGGGATCGAGAAACCATCGATTCATGTAGCCGTCGTGAAAGCGGGCGGCATCTGCGTCTTCGGGGCTGGCCGAAGCCGGTATCGACGGCGACAGATTGAGGGTGATGCCCACCTCGGCGCCCGGGCTGTTCTTTCGAATGATCGGTACGGCAAGCCCGTGCGACAGAAGGATGTGATGGGCGGCCGTCAGGGCGACGCGCCAATCACGAATCCCCGGCGCATGGATGCCCTTTTGGTGCGAGACCATGCTCGAGCACCATGGCTCGTTCTGGGTGATCCAGTGCTTGACGCGGTCGCCCAGGCGGCGCGTCACGACGTCGGTGTATTCGGCGAAGGCCTCCGTCGTGTCGCGGTTCGCCCATCCACCCCCTTGGTCTTGCAGCGCTTGCGGCAAATCCCAGTGAAACAGCGTGGCATACGGGACTATCCCGTGTTCGAGCAGCCCGTCGACCAGGTGGGAGTAGAAGTCGATGCCGGGGCCGTTCACCCGCCCGCGTCCGGTGGGGATTACGCGCGGCCACGCGATCGAGAACCGGTACGCCGCGTGACCGAGCCTCTTCATGAGGTCGATGTCTTCGCGCCAACGGTGGTAGTGGTCGCAGGCAACGTCGCCACTCGCGCCGTCCTTCACGTTGGAGGGTGTCTTCGCGAAACGGTCCCAGATCGACTCTCCGCGCCCGTCTTCTCGAGTGGCCCCCTCGATCTGATAGGAGGACGTGGCCGATCCCCAGAGAAATCCCTTCGGAAACGTCACACTCGCCATGGCCGCTCTCCTTCGCCGCGCACTCCTCGCAGAATCAAAGCGCCCTGTCCAGGTCTGGCCTCGAGTTTGGGCGTATCGAAAACGCAATTGCTGTCAGGTCGTCGCTCGGACGCGGCGCTGGCACGCAGGCGCACGGTTTGACGTGCGCACTCACTTGGACGACGCTGCGCCGGTCGAATGGCCCCGCGTCATCGATGACACTCGGCAATCCACGTAAAGGAACCTCATGCGATTCGGTCACTTCGATGACGCCCGCCGCGAGTACGTCATCACCACGCCGCGGACGCCGTATCCCTGGATCAACTATCTCGGGACTGAGAAATTCTTTTCGCTGATATCGCATCAGGCCGGGGGCTATTGCTTCTACCGCGACGCGCGGCTGCGCCGTCTGACGCGCTACCGCTACAACAACGTCCCCACCGACGTGGGCGGCCGCTATTTCTACGTGAAGGACGGGAGCGACTATTGGTCACCGTCTTACATGCCGGTGAAGCGCGAGCTCGACTTCTTCGAGTGCCGCCACGGGCTCGGTTACACGACCATAACGGGAGAGCGCGCGTCGATCCGTGCGGAGGCGACCTTCTTCGTTCCCCTGGGTCACACCGCGGAGGTGCACCGCGTCACTCTGGCGAACACCGGCAAGACTGCGAAGACGGTCACGCTCTTTTCGTACATCGAATTTTGCTTGTGGAATGCGTATGACGACATGACGAACTACCAGCGCAACTACAGCACTGGTGAGGTCGAGGTCGCTGGCAGCACTCTTTATCACAAGACCGAATACCGCGAACGGCGCGACCACTTCGCGTTCTATCACGTCAACACGCCGGTTGCGGGCTTCGACACCGACCGCGAGACGTTCATGGGGCTCTACAATGGCATGCACGAGCCCGACGTCGTCGCGCGAGGCCGGTCGGGCAACTCCGTCGCGAGCGGGTGGGCCCCGGTGGGATCGCACAGCGTCGAGGTGACCCTCGCGCCGGGCGAAGCGAAGACGCTCGTCTTTCTGCTCGGCTATGTCGAGAACCCCGTCGCCGAGAAGTGGGAGCGTCCGGGCGTCATCAACAAAAAGCGCGCCCACGCGCTCATCGAGCGCTTCTCCTCGACCGAGCAGGTAGACGAGGCATTGCGCGAGCTCGGCGACTACTGGAGCAAGCTGCTGTCGAGCTTTCAGCTCCAATCGCCCGACGAACGGCTAAACCGGATGGCGAACGTCTGGAACCCGTACCAGTGCATGGTCACGTTCAACATGTCGCGGTCCGCCTCGTACTTCGAGACCGGCATCGGCCGAGGAATGGGCTTTCGTGACTCGAACCAGGACCTCCTCGGCTTCGTGCACCTCTTGCCCGCGAGCGCGCGCGAGCGGATCATCGACATCGCCTCCACGCAGTTCGCCGACGGGAGCGCGTACCATCAGTACCAGCCGCTGACCAAGCGCGGGAACAACGACATCGGGAGCGGTTTCAACGACGACCCGCTGTGGCTCATCTTCGGGGTCGCCGCGTACATCCGCGAAACAGGCGATTTCGCGATCCTTCAGGAACGCGTCCCCTTCGACAACGATCCGAAGAACGCCGCGCCGCTGTTCGAGCACCTCACGCGCTCGTTCCATCACGTGCTCGAGAACCTCGGCCCTCACGGGCTCCCCCTCATCGGGCGGGCCGACTGGAACGATTGCCTCAATTTGAACTGTTTCTCCGAGACTCCGGACGAGTCCTTCCAGACCACCGGCAACCGCACCGGCCGCACGGCGGAGTCGGTTTTCATCGCGGGCATGTTCGTCGGCGTCGCGCCGGACTACGCCTATCTGGCGGAGCGAATGGGGCGCCTCGACGAGGCGAAGCTCGCGCGCGCCGAAGCCGCGAAGATGGAAACCGTCGTCCTCGAGCACGGCTGGGACGGCGAATGGTTTCTTCGGGCCTACGATTTCTTCGGCAAGAAGGTCGGAAGCAAGGAGTGCGACGAGGCCAAGATATTCATCGAGCCACAAGGCTTTTGTGTCATGGCCGGGATTGGCAAGAGCGGCGGCCAGGCCAAGAAGGCGCTCGACGCGACCAAGGAGTTTCTCGACACGAAATACGGCATCGTACTCAATCACCCCGCCTTCACCCGGTACCACGTGGAGCTCGGCGAGATTTCGTCTTATCCGCCGGGCTACAAGGAGAACGCGGGCATCTTCTGCCACAATAACCCGTGGATCATCATCGCGGAGACGGTGCTCGGCCGCGGCGATCGGGCCTTTGAGTACTACAAGAAGATAGCGCCCGCGTATCTCGAAGAGATCAGCGAGATCCACCGCCTCGAGCCGTACGTCTATGCCCAGATGATCGCCGGCAAAGACGCACCGCGCCACGGGGAGGCAAAGAACTCCTGGCTCACCGGGACGGCTGCCTGGAACTTCGTCGCCCTCTCGCAGTACTTGCTGGGCATTCGCCCCGATTTCGACGGCTTGCGCGTTCGACCCGTCATCGGGCGAGAGATTCCGTCGTTCACGGTGACGCGCAAGTGCAGGGGCGCAGAATACGAAGTCCGGGTGAAGAACACCGGCGCCGGTTCAAAGGCCCCCCAACTGCGCGTCGACGGGAAACCCGTGGAAGGTGACCTGGTCCCGTACGCCGCGCCCGGAACGCGAGTGGTCGTCGAGTGCGAGGTCTGAGGGCATGACGGCCGCGGTTACCCGCGAGACGCGCGACGGGCGGTGCGCCCTCGAGTTCGACGGCCTGTATTTCGAAGTCGACCCGCGCGCGGGCGCTCGCGTCACGGCGTACCGGCTCGACGGGTTCGACGTGCTGGCCGGCCCGGACGTCGACCCGGCCAACTACGGGTCGACCTTCTGGACGAGCCCCCAGCACGATTGGGGCTGGCCGCCGCCCCACGAGATGGACGAGGCACCCTATGCGGTCGTCGCGGAGGGGGACAACCTCACGTTCATCGGTCCGCCCCAGGCGGCCCTCGGCGTGCGCGTCGTCAAACGCTTCTCGGCGGACCGGGCGCGCCGCGCGATCGTGGCCGAGTACGTCCTCCAGAACGTCACGACCACGTCGAGGACGTACGCGCCCTGGGAGGTCTCGCGGGTGCACGGCCGCGGGCTCACGTTCTTTCCGATCGGCGCCCAGCCTACCGGCTCGCTTCAAGGCGAGCGGCGCAAGGACATCTTGTGGGTGCCTTATGGTGCGGCCCCACGAACGGAGGCCGGCGAAAAGCTCTTTGCCGACGGAACGCGCGGCTTCGTCGCGCATGCAGGCGATGGCCATCTTTACGTTAAAAGCTTTTGCGACACGCCGCCCGAAACGCAGGCGCCCGGTGAGGGCGAGATCGAGATTTACGTCAACAAGCGCTACGTCGAAATCGAAGTCCAGGGCCCGTACCTGCCTATTGCCGCCGGCGCGTCGGTGTCCCTGAAGGTCGCGTGGTACTTGCGTAGGCTGCCGGCGGGTGTTGCCGCGGCGGTAGGGAGCGGCGCTCTCGTTGCCTTTGCCGAAAGCGTCGTGGCGTAGTCGTTACGAATTGTTGTTGCGCGCCGATCTAGCGGAGTGGTAAGCACCGCCGGCGGCTCGGTCCGGGTGCGGAACGCTTCCGGATTTCGACGCCGAGGGGTCGCACGCTGGTTGTCCCGGTCACCGCACCAAAAGCTCGCGAACAGAGCGCATTTGCCTGAGCCGTGCGCTCCCTTCTGCGGCGACCATGCACGCACACGCCACGAGCCGTCTCGCGACGGGGCATAGACCGGACATCGAGCGCCGGGCTTCGTCGGGTCCCAGCGGGTCGGCGACGACGAAAAACGAGTCCTCTACAACTCGGTAAAGCGACTGGAAGGGCAGGGAACATTCGATGCGCGCATTGACGCTCAGCTTGGTTATCGGTTTGGGTACGGCGCTCCTCGGCGCACCCGCTGCCGCACAGACGACGACCCCGGCGCCCGCGCCTGCGCTGCCGCCTCCCGTCG
>JALYHV010000383.1 GCA_030776205.1 Myxococcota bacterium
GACGCCGGAGGTGACGGCGGGGGACCGCTGGCCGACGCGGGATACGACGGCGGCTCGGTCCGTACCGGGGCCGTGGCCGACGCGGGGCCGATGGGGAACAGCGACGACGCCGGTGCCTTCGGCGGAGTTGCGGACGCTGCGGCCGAACAAGCAACGGGCCAGCCTGGTCTTCAGTCCGGTGGCTGCTCGATTGGCAATGGCCGCGCGACGGACGCTGACGGCTACGGGTTATCCGGCTTGTTCTTGCTCGCGGCCGCGTTCGGAGATGCGCGCCGCCGCCGCGGTCGTCGCTCGCGGTAGGAAAAACGCGACCTACCTGTTTGCCGCCGCCTCCGCGGCGAGCTTCTCTCGGTACTTCTTGGCCATCTCGTCCTGCTCCTGCTTCGGTACGATCGCGTATCGGGCAAACTCCATGGTGAACGTGCCTTTGCCTTGCGTCGCCGAGCGCAGATCCGTCGAGTATCCAAACATCGCGTTGAGCGGCACCTCGCAGGTGATGCTCACGCTGTCGCCGCCGACCGTCTCCAAGATGACACCGCGCCGCTGGTTGACCTGACCGACGACCGATCCCTGAAACTCCGTCGGAGCATCGATCTCGACCTTCATGATCGGCTCTAAGATGGTCGGGCTCGCGTTCGCGTACGCTTCGCGGAAGCCCATGAGCGCCGCGGTCTTGAATGCCATTTCGGACGAGTCGACGGCGTGCGACGCGCCGTCGTTGACCGCACACCGTATGCCCACGATTGGAAATCCGATCCGCGTCCCCTTGCGCACGCCTTCGCGGAAGCCCTTGTCGCACGCGGAGATGAACTCGCGCGGGATCGACCCTCCCGTGACGTCGTCGACGAACTCATAGGTCTCGACCGCGTCCGGCGGGAGCGGCTCGATGAACCCCATGATCTTCGCGTACTGGCCGGAGCCGCCGGTCTGCTTCTTGTGCGTGTAGTTGATTTCGGCGCGCCGCGTGATCGTCTCGCGATAAGCGACCTGCGGCTTGCCCGCGACTACGTCGCAGTTGTACTCGCGTCGCATGCGCTCCATGTAAATGTCGAGGTGGAGCTCGCCCATTCCGCTGATGATGGTCTGCTGGGACTCCTCGTCCTGGTGCACTCGGAAGGTCGGATCTTCTTTCGTAAAGCGGTTCAGCGCCTTGGAAAAGTTGACCTCCGCCGAGCGATCTTTCGGCGCGACCGCGAGCGAGATGACGGCGGCCGGGACGTGCATCGACGTGAGCGTCCAGCTCACCTTTCCGTCGGTGAATGTTTCGCCGGAGCTGGCCTCCACGCCGTAGAACGCGACGATGTCGCCCGCCTCTGCCGACGGGATCTCCTCGCGGTCCTCGGAGTGCATCCGGAACATCCGTGGAACGCGGACCTTTCGCATCTCGTTGCTCACGTTGTAGATCGTGTCGCCCGCTGAGACGGTCCCCTGGTAAACACGGAAGTACGTGAGCTGCCCGTACTTGTCCTGCTGCAGCTTGAACGCCAAGCCGACGAAGGGCTTGCCGGGATCCGAGTCGACGATGACCTTCTCCTCGCCCTTGCTCTGATCGTGCGCCTCGTTGACGACCTCCGTGGGGTTGGGGAGGTAGTTGACCACGCCGTCGAGCAGGAGCTGGACGCCCTTGTTCTTGATGGCGGAGCCGCACATGACGGGGGTCATCTTGAGGGCCAGCGTCGCGCGGCGGATCGCCGCGCGGAGCTCGTCGATGGAGATCGGCTCCTCGTTGATGAACTTCTCGGCGAGCGTGTCGTCTACCTCGGCGACGTCGTGGACGATCCTCTCCCGGGCGTGCGCCGTCGCCTTTGCGTACTCGGCGGGTACGGCTTCCTCACGAATGATCTCGCCGTCCTGGCCGTCGAAGTAGAACGCCCGCCCGATGATGGGATCGATGATCCCCTGAAAGGCAGATTCGGCGCCGATGGGAACCTGGATCATGACCGGATGGTGCCCAAGCTTCTCCTTGAGCATCTCCGCGACGCGCTCGTAGTTGGCGCCGGGATTGTCCATCTTGTTGACGAACGCGATGCGCGGGACACGGTAGCGCTTCATCTGCTTGTCGACGGTGATCGACTGGCTCTGTACCCCCTTGCCCGAGTCGAGGACGAGGATGGCCCCGTCGAGCACGCGGAGCGCGCGCTCCACCTCGATGGTGAAGTCCACGTGACCGGGTGTGTCGATGATGTTGATGTTGTGCGGCTGAAACTGCTGCTGCGACCCGTTCCAAACGCAGTACGTCGCGGCGGACTGGATGGTGATGCCCTTCTCGCGCTCGAGATCCATCGAATCCATCTTCGCGCCGACGCCGTCCTTGCCGCGCACCTCGTGGATTTTGTGGATTCGCCCCGTGTAAAAGAGGATGCGCTCGGTGAGCGTCGTCTTGCCGGAGTCGATGTGTGCCGAGATGCCGATGTTCCGGATCCGGTCGAGGGGGATGCGAGCGGCCAAGGGAGGTTCTCTCTGCTCTTCGCGTTCGCGGCGAACGCGGGGGGTCTTGGGGGTCGAGGAAAGGCGACGTGCTGTTACCAGCGTTGGCCGGGTTTGTCGACGTCGCTATGGTCCCCGACCCTCCTCGGGCTTCGGGGCGCTCAACACCCCGCGCGCGCGCACGCGCACGGCCAGCTCGGCACCCCGCCGCTCGTTAACGAGGACCGCGGTCCGGTCCGAGGCGGCCGCTTCAGCTCACGTTGGCCAGGATCTCGCTGCGGCTCCTATAGAGCTTCCAGAACGCGTCAGCCACAGCGCTCGCCTCGATGGTCGCCTTGCCCGTGTCGAACGCGGTGCCTTTCACCGCCCCGAGCACCATGACCTCACCCACGTAGATGCCGGTGCCCTTCAGCTTTTCTGCGAGCAACGCGACCAGCTTGTGCTTCGCCGCGTTCGCGAGGGCAAGGCCCATCGCGCCCCATTGCACCGCCATCGCGTCCGCCGAGGGGTCGACGAGACCAAGACCGCCATTGGTCACGAGGATGGCCGCCTGCTTTTCGTTCCGCAGATCGGGCAACGACGCTTGCACGCACGCAAGCAGACCGCTCACCGCGATATCGAAGACGCCGCGAACCTCGGCCGGATCGGCGGTCAGCAGGTCGCCCGCGCCGCCGCCATAGGCGTTCCACTGCAGGACCGTGATGGGTCCGAGCGACGCGCGCACCCTCGACACGAGCGACGCCGCGCTTGCCGTGTCGCCGAGGTTCGCCGGGAAGGCTGCCGCCTTCACCCCCTTGGCCGCCAGCTCTTTCACGGCCGCCGACAGCCGCTCCTCGTGCCTTGCTACCAGGGCGACCGAGAAGCCTTCTGCGCCGAACTTCTCGGCGAGCGCGCTCGAGATGCCCGGACCGTAGCCGCCCACGATGATCGTCTTGGCCATGCGTGACTCCCAGTTGGTTTCCGAACCCCGCACGTTACCAGGTGTTCACTCGCGCGTGCACACTGGCGACGGACAGGCAGAACGCCGCGGGAGTTACATCTGCTTCGCGTACTTGTACTTGGTGGTCCCGAACATCGTGACCACTGTGCTGAAGGTGCCCCATTCCTGGGTTCCGTTTGCGACACGAGTCGCCCACTGGTACGCGTGGTCGCCGTCCGCGTAGAGGCTGCTCTGGATGGAGAAGGGATTCGACTGCGTCCCCATCATTCCGGTCGAGTTGTAATACGCACCCGGCTCGGAGTACGGGATCGGGTCGATGACGGCGGTCCCCTTGCAGCCGTTGATGCAGGTCGTACCGACACCCGTGAACCAGGCCGGGACGCTTGCTCCGTTTTGGTTGATGACGAAGTACGGATTGGTGGAGCCGCCGGGCCCGTTGAAGGGGGTGCAGCCCGACCGCTGATGCCCGTGCCACGAGGAAGGGTTCGTGCGCGTGTTGGCGCCGTGACCCTGGTACTTGCCGTCGACGTTGGTCCAATAGTTGGGAAAGGTCGTCGCGTTGATGTACTCGAGGATGCCAAACCACTTGTCCGTGGTGGAGCTCGCCGTGATGGTGATGCGCTCGCCACCGTTGCCCGGTGAGCCAACGACGGAGAACGAATCGCTGGTCCCGTCGGCGTTCGTGACGGTGCCTGACGAGGCCTTCGGATAGACGAAGCCCTTCAAGAAGTCGGCTCGGAACGCATATTCCGATTGGCCGTCGGTCGAGCTGAAGCAGCTCACGAGGCCGGCCGTGAGGTAGCTGGCCACCATCGGATCGAGCTGGGCAAAGGCGAGCTCCGCCTTCGCGCTCTTGGGGACGAATGCGTAGCCCGGCGCGTTGGGATCGAACTCGATGGTCGTACCGCCGGACGCGACGCGGTAGGTCTGCGAGGTCCAGAGCGTCTTGTCGTACGTGGCGTAGAGCTTGTCGCCGTTGTTCGCCGGCTTGTCCTTTATGTAGTGCAGCGCGATGGAGAGCGCCGTCGTGGCCGCGGTCCTCGCGATCGGATCGATTCCATCCGCACGCGCGTCCGCGCCAGGCATGCCCGAGGCCACGCCATCGACGGAGACGACGCTTGGGGTCACGCCGTTCCATGTGCCGGTCCACGTGACCGTGACGGAGCCGCCGGGCTTGATGTACGCGTGATCGGCGAGCGGCGTGAAGAGGACGTTGCTCCCGAAGTCGTCGTACTCGGCGCCGTTGACCGCGGCGGCACCTTGTGGGGTCCACGCGGGCCACACCGTGTTCACGGTGGGCGACGACCCGAAGTTGACGAGGACCTGCCAGTTGGTCGCGGGCTCGGCGCTGCCGTTCTTCAGCGTCATCGTCGCGTTGTAGTTTGCGCCCGAGCGGGTCACGGCGATTGATGCGGTCAGTCCGAGCCCGGCCGTGGACGCGGCTTGCGTCGTGTCGCTCCGCTCTCCGGCGTCGATTGGCGCAGCCGAGCAACCGAGGGCTGCGAGAACCATGACTGCGGGGGCGGTTGCAAACAGGTGGCGCTTCATTTGGTCGTCTCCTTGATTTTCGTCGCGGGTCGCCGAGAGATAGAGCAACGGTTGTGCCCGCAATCGCGACGCGACGTCGGATCGAGCACGGCCTGTCAGCGGCGCGGAGGACGCCAGTTTAGTGTGCGATTTCAAGGGTCGGCGATGGGCGAGACTCCGCTCGCTGTCGTGTGCGAGCGCCCTGAGACACGCATGTGGGAGGTGCGCGCGGCGCCACTCGTGAACTGGCGCACCACACGCTGTGGATTGCAGCGGCGCGACGAGTCCTTCTCCAACGTCCAACGAGACGGACCGCGCAGCCCACCTCGTCCGAGGTCCTCCTCGAGCAGCCTGCGCAGTGAGACCGCGGTGCTCACGGCATGCGCGCCTCATACGTCACCATCGACACAGTCCGTCTGTATTGCGCGAGGCGGGCCGGGCATCGTCGCGCGCGCCCCGGCGGCGTCCCGGTCTCGTCGCGCGTTGCGCCCATTACTGGCCTTCGCCTTGCACCGGCAGGTGCGTCGCATCGAACGGAACGCCCCGCTCGGCGAATCACAGCGGATTGAAGAAAAGGCCGGCTCAATAAAAAGGGATCGAACGATGGGAACCATGATCGGTACCGGAAAAGATGTCGTCAGCTTTCTCAAGCGACAGCACTCGCAAATCAAAGACGGCTTCGCGCAGGTAATTGCCACGCGCGGCGAGGAGCGGTCGAAGCAGTTCTATTCGCTCCGACGCCTGCTCGCCGTGCACGAGACCGCCGAAGAGGAGATCGTCCATCCCGCTGCCCGACGCGCCCTCCCCAACGGCGAAGCCGTGGTGGACGCCCGCCTGCGGGAGGAGAACGCCGCGAAGACGCTCCTGGCAGAGCTCGAGAAGCTCGACGTGGACTCCGCAAACTTCGATGCGCGCCTCCTCGAGCTGCAGCGCGATGTGCTCGCGCATGCGCAGGCCGAGGAGACCCTTGAGTTCGAACGACTGGCCGACGTGCTCGACGCCACGCGGCTCGAGCGCATGGGCAAGGCCGCAGAGCTCGCAGAGCAGTTTGCGCCGACCCGGCCGCACGCCGGTGTGGAATCGGCCGCCGCAAACCTGTTCGTTGGGCCATTCGCGGCCATGATCGACCGGACGCGCGACGCGCTCTCCGGCAAGGGATGACCGTTCGTCCTACGGCTGTTCAGTGAAGGTGGGCGACCAAGGCGCCAGCGCCCACATCGAAGCGCACGTGCCGCCCCTGGACGGTGAAGGCCTGGCTCGTCCCGTTCACGGTTAGGGTCGAGCTGGCCGGGGTCGGGACGTTGGCCGGCAAAAGCACGGTAGCTGAGGTCCCCGCCGGAACGACCATCGAGAAGGCGAGCCCGATGACCGGGTCGAGGGACCACGATACGGGGACGAGCCCGTATTCGGTCACCACGGTCCCGGAAGCCGAGGTCAGATCACCGAGGCGCGGCTCGACGACGAGGCGGTGGGCCGCGATGGGCCCGTCGACCGACACGCCGAGGATGTCGTTGGCGAAAAAGTAAGCCGCCGCCGTCCCAAAGTTGTGAAAACGCCGCGGCCCGAAGGACTCGTCCGTCGTCATGTCGACATTCGCCGCGGAGTACATGTTTGCCCAGCGGAGGCGGATGCGGTCGAGCACCATCTGATCGGCCGCTGGGGTGTCCATTGCGTAGAGCTCCTGAAACAAGAAGAAGTGCGTGTACGGGTAGAGCATGTCCGAAAGAGCGGCCGCGTTGGCGAGGAGGCCCTGCCGCAGACCGGGCATGCGACTGGCCGGGACGATGCCGCGGTTCATCGCGATGAGATTGGCGTACCAACGCCGGGCATCCGTGAACGAGTCGGTCAGCGAAGCCTTGTAGGCCGTTCCGTCCCATAGGAGCGTGTTGAACGCCTGGGCCAGACTTGCGGCGCTCGTCGTGTACTTCGTCGAATCGCCCTGGATGCCCAGCTCGCCCGCGAGGTACGCGCTGTCCTGGAAGGCCGCGTATACGTAGGCGTTCAGCGTCGTTCCTTCTTTCTGCAGGTACTTCAGAGGATTGTCGAAGATGATGAACTCGCGCCCGAGGACTAGGCCGTCGGCCTGTCGCTTACTCGAGAACCAGTCCATTTGTTTCGTGAGAAAAGGCCACATGGATCGGACGAACTCTTTGTCGCCCGTGTTGTCGTAATACTTACGCAAGAACTCGACCCATAGGCACGAGTAGTCCTCGATGAAGCCGTGGATGTCGAAGCGATCCGACGGCGCGTGCGCCTTGAGGCGGCCGTCCGGGAGCTGGCTCTCGGCGATGTCGCGGAGTATTTTCCGTAGCAAGCGCGCATCGCTGTACGCGCTCTGCGGGCCCACCATCGCGACGCGGCTGAGCGGGTACATCACGGGGATCGAGCCCATCCACTCGGCCCGCTCCCAGGGGCAGTCTTCGTACCCGTCTTCGCTGAGCTGCTGTTCCGTGTGGAGGGATATCTGCCACAAGCGGTCGAGCCGCGGGTCGCTGGAGGCGAACTTTCCTTGCGCGTCGAACGGGTACACGCGATTGATGAACTGGATGTCGTGGAGCAGAAGGCTCCCATTCACCGCGAAGTGGACCGCCGGCACGCCGTTGTCTCCGAACCCGAACGTGTCCATCGTTCGGTAGACCTGCCGACCGGCCCGGGCCGTGTACGTGTTGCCGAAAACCTGGACGGTCGTGCCGGCGGTGGCTTCGAAATCGAGCTGCACCGCAAACACGTACGCGCGGTCGAAGCTTGCGTCGAAGCTGCCGGTCCTTGCGGGGAGCGTGAACGGCAGGTGCGGGGTGACGGACGCCTCACGCAGGAGCGGGATATCGCGCGGCGCGAGAGGCCCCCAGAGTCCGCCGCTCACGACGGCCGGATGGCCCCACGCGCTGTCGTCGAATACCTCGCCCAGGCAATCGTATTCGAGCCTGGCGTCCACCGATTCGGTTAGGTTCTCCCAAAGGACATTGGGCGGGGCAAAGCGCGTCTTTGCGCTGTACTTCCAGCTCGTGTCCGTGGACACCGTGAACGTGTCGCCTTGGATGCGCAGCGCCATTCCGCCGGCGTGCTTGATGTGCTGGCCCGAGATCGCGCTGATGTTTCCATAGGCGAGCACCGCCACGGTGTTGGTCCCGACGTGGAGGGCAGCGGTCACGTCGATGCTGTCGAACTGCGGTGTGTGGGGATCGAATCGGCTCGGCCCCGCGAGGATGTAGCGGCCGTTGACCCAGAGGGAATATTTCGCATCGGCGAAGATGTGCGCCGTCGCCGTCGCGCTCGCCGAAGTGACGAGGAAGGACTTGCGAAAGACGACGGCTTGGTCGCCGGCGGGGCTCCAGATGAGAGACTGCTGGAGCTGCGGACCGATTGTGTCTGGGGGAACCGTCGTGACCGGACCGCCATCGACTCCCGCGGCGTCAGCAGCCGGGCCATCGG
>JALYHV010000384.1 GCA_030776205.1 Myxococcota bacterium
GGCCACTGCGTGCCGGCCGTGAGCGCGGTCTCGAGCCCGGCGTACCGCACAGCCACGATGCCCTCGGTCACCGAAACGCGCGTGACCGTCCCGTCCCCGCACGACGCGTCGGCGGGAACGATCGAGACGCGGAATCGCGTACCGCGCACCTCGACCTCCGCGTCGGGAGTATCGACCAAGAAGCGCTGGCCCGCGGCGAGTTTGGCCACCTGCAAGTCAATCGCGCCCGCCTCGAGGTGGAGCACCTGCTCCGGCCCTTCGCCGCCCATCGTCAAGTCGGCGCTCTCGCCCACCACCGCGATGGTCCCCGTGGAAAAGGCGAGCGTCGCGCGCCCATTGGGCGGCGTCAGGATGCGGCTGCCGGCGGTGAGCGCGCGACCCTCCGGCAGGGGTCCCTGCGCTCCGGCCACAATCACCCGTGGGCCATTCACCGCCTCGCGTGCAATCACTTGCAACCCGGCGGCGGGCGTCGAAGTGGCGCGCACGGCGGATAGCCTGCGACGAGCCACGGACCACTCGCCGACGAGCGCGATCGCAAAAACGGCCGCCGCCGTTGCGAGCAGCATGGCGCCTCGCGCGAGACGAAGCTTCACTCGACGCGCCGCGATCGCCTGCGCCACGACTGCGATGGTCTGCGTGCGCATGTCGGGCAAGGGCGCGCACGGGGGCAGCGAACGACGATCCCGCGCGAGCATTCTGCCCGCAAGCCGTGCGTATCGCGGGGCGCTCATGCCTCCCGCTCCATCGATTCGAGCAGACGCGCGAGATCGGGATCGGCGGCGATACGCTCGTGCACCTCGCGCCGGCCACGGACCAGCCGCGTCTGGGCAGCTGCGATGCCGACGCCGGTTATCTGGGCGATCTCGCGGAGGTCGTACCCGCAGACATCGTGAAGGAAGAACGTCCAGGCCTTGTTTTCTTCTATGGCCGAGAGGTGGGACAGAACGCGCGGCGTGGCGATGCGAAGCATGACCTCACGGCCCGTATTTGCGGAGGACGGGACGGCCGCGAGCAGATCGCCGTCGAGCGCGCCAAAGACCCGCCGCTCCGTCTTGCGCCGCCTGATGTGCTTGTAGACGACGCGCGTCGTGATGGTGCTCGTCCATGTGTCGAGCGAGCACTCCCCGCGATAGCGCCCGATGGTGCTCACGAGCTCGATCATGGCCAGCTGAGCCACGTCATCATGGTCCACGTCGCTCGAGGCGAGCAGGCGGCAGATCGTTCGCTCGATCTGGGGGCGAACTCGATCGTAGAGCGCCGTCGCCGCCTCCGAATCGCCGGTTCGCACCGCCGCTAGCAGCTCGCTGTCATCGAGCGACGGCGCCGGCACCGACGGCGGAGCCGGCGGCGCGTCCGGGACGAGCCGCAGGTTCGGCCGAACATGGGCGCTCGGAAGGGGCATGCCTCTCCTACAGTACCCCGACTCTCTCGGAAGCAGGCGGCAGATGGTGAGGGCCGCGAGGGACGAAAAGTACGTCAACGACAGAATCCCGTTGAACGGGCCCGCTTTCTCAGAATCGCACGCCGAGGCCTGCTTCGCCGAAGCAGCGCACCGCGGGCACCGTCGCGGCGCGAGCGCCCAGGCGGGCGATGTAGGTGCGACCGAAGAAGTCCTCGAGACCCGTCCCAACGAGGAGGTCCACGCTGCTCGTTAAAAGCCACCGCGCGTCCACCGCCAGATCCATGCCGGATATCCAGCGCGACCGCGTCAAGGTGCTGGGACCGCTGGACGGAAAGGCAGTCATGGCCTGGCTGGCCAGCAAGTAGTCCGTGCGCAGCGACAGGCCGAAGGGGCGACCGGTCGACGGCCACCACGCGTGCAGCGCAATCCCCGCCGATACGAGGGCGGTCAGGGCATTGCCCCGGGCCGCGTCGATGCTGCCGCCATCCGCGCCGGCCCCCACCCGAAAGGAGGCCACTTTGGTGAAAAACCAGTGTGCGGCGGCGCGCCCACCGAGGCTCTGGGCGTCGGCATCGAGCCCGTACGTAGCGACGCCCGCAAGCTCCAGCGCAAAAAGGCGACGCGGGCCGTGGCCACTCTCGGCGTTCGGCCTCCGGTCGCCGGTAACGGGATCGAGAGGCGCCGCACCGGGAACACGCGGGCTCACGGTCGCCGGAGGGGTCGTAGTCGGCGCGGAAGCAGCGACGGGCGCGGAAGAAGAAGTGCTCTCCGGCGCGGGCGGGGCCGCGGTGCTCGTGGGGGAAGCTGGGGGCACGGGCGGCGACTCCTCGCGAAGCGCATCCGGCAGCATGGACGCCACAGCGAAGCCGATCGTCCTACCTCGTTCGGCGTCAGCGTCCGAGGGCACGAAGCCGATATTTCGAGCGATCCAGCGCCCGCTCTGCGCGACGTGCACGCGCAGCCGTGCCTGCCGACCCTGCTCGGCCCACGTGAGCTCGACCACCGCGGCAGCGTGCGCGTGCTGTTCGGTGATCAGCACGTCCAGATCGCTGGGCACGATCTCGGTCTCGTGGACTTCCACGTGCGCCTCGAGCCCGAGCGCGTCGTGGGTGGCCCGTTCCATCGCCCGGGTCGTCGCATCCGCCGCTCCGCCGGCCGCGACGAAGACGATCACGATCAGCGCGTCGGCCATCGGCGATCACGTGGCCCGTGCGGATCCAATCGGCAGCGCTCTGCCCACGCCCGACGACATGCAAGCGCACGCGGACGTCCACGCCCGTTCGGAGCAGATTGCCCGGTTCGCGTGCGCGCAAATCGCCCGAACCAACTGCTGGAGTCGCGGTGACGCAGCCGGTCGAAAGAGAAATCGCACGCCCGAACGGTATCAATTCGCGAACGTGGCCGTAATCCCAAGCATCCGGCGGCGCGTCTTCTTCATTGGTAGAAATATCCATAGTCGCGCGAAGATCGCGCGCCTGCCTGATCGCGACGCGGTTGCGGTACTTCCATCGGTGAGAAGGTAGGGACATGCGCATGAAACAAAAGAAGCTCCCGGCGATCGGCAATGTGGGCGGCCTGGCACTCGTCGGGCTGCTGGTGCCTGTGCTGGCCACGCTCGGTGCCTGCGGGACCTCACCCAAGCCCCCGGGCGGGTTCACTGGGACCAGCAGCGGGGCGAGCTTCGTGGGAGGCAGCGGCGCTATCGACGATTCCGGCGTTCCGTTGGGAACCGTCCCGGCGGACGACGGCGGGCCGACGAACTGCCTCGCCTGCGGTGACGCGACCGGCTCAGCGACGGTACCGTACGCTGTTTTCGACGGGGGCACCGCGACCGGCTCGTTCACGGCTCCCGACTGCCCGGGCTGCACGTTCCCGCCTGCCGGCGCGCCCGCGTGCCCGGCCACGCCGGCCCCTATCAACGTCGTCTACCCGCCGGACACGGTGCTCCTGCCGCCGAACATGAACGTCATCTCCGTGCAATGGACGCCGTTCGGCGCGCCGTACACCGAGTTCGAGGTCGACTTCAAAAACGCGAATACGGACGTGCAAATCGTCACGAAGTGCACGGCGCAGACGATGGACACCGGCACGCCTTCGATGCCGTCGGGCGGCTGCGAGCTCGTCGTCCCCCCGGGCGCCTTCAGCTCGATCGAGAACGCCAACCGCGGCGGCGCCGGCGTGAACGTCACCGTGCGCGGCACGACCGACGGGAAGTGCGCGACCGAATCGAAGCCCATCCAGATATCGTTCGCCGAGGAGGACCTGCTCGGCACGTATTATTACTGGAAGTCCACCGTCTCCTCGAATGGGGTCGGCGGCCAAATCTGGAAGAAGACCTTCGGCGATCTCGCGACGGCGGAGGCAAACGTCACCCAGGCGCTCCCGTCCACCTGCAACGGCTGCCATGTCCTCTCGCGCGACGGGTCGCGCATGGTCGTCTACTCGGACGACAACGATTCGGACGACGAGTACAGCGACGTGTGGGGGTTGCTCCTTAATACGGGCGTCACGCCGCCAGTCATCCTGTCCGGCAGCGGCATGCGCAACAACGGGCAGCCACCGGGCTTCAGCACCATCAACCCCACGGCGACGCTCTACCTGACGTCGAACGGCGTCCCCACGCCGCCCACGAACAACTTCTTCTCCTATAGCGCGGTCACCGGCGCGCCCGCTCTCCCCAATGTCACCGTTGGCGTCGATGGACAACGCCCGACGATGCCGGACTGGTCACCGGACGCCACGTCGGTCATCTACGTTCTTCCGAAAATGACGGGCGACACGTGGCAGAGCGACGATGACCACGAGTTCGGCGGGAGTCTTTACTCCATTCCTTACATGGGCAATCAGACCTGGGGCGCGCCCGCGGTCTTCCTGCAGTCGAAGGGCGAAAACAACTATTATCCGAGCTATTCGCCGGACAGCCCGTCGTCGTTCGTCGTCTTCGACCGCGCCGCGCTGGACACCCAGGCGGGGCCGAACGTCGATGGCTGCATTGGCACCGAGCCCAAGCGCTCTTGCCGCAACGACAGCTTCTCCAATCCGGCCGCCCGCCTGATGCTCACCGGCGCCACGCCAGGCAAGTTCGTCATCGATCTCGAGAAGGCAAACGGCTCGCCGGCGGCAAAGCCGGTCGATCTCTCGAACTCGTTCCCCAAGTGGACGCCGTTCGTGCAGACGTACCACGGCCAGAAAATGTTCTGGGTCACCTTCTCGTCGACACGTGACTACGGGATCCGCGTGTTGAACCACAAGACGGGCATGTACCAGTGCTACCCGCCCGACAGCTTCGAGATGTCGACCATGACGCAGCACCACGGCAAGTTCGCGCCCGAGTGCCAGCAGCCGCAGCTCTGGATGGCCCCCATCACGCTGAACGAGGGCTTCAACGGGATGACCGATCCGTCGCACGTGGCCTTCTGGATTCCCTACCAGGACATCACGACGCACAATCACACTCCGCAATGGACTCACCAGAACGTCGTGGCTCCTCCGCCGAAAATGTGCATTCCGAGCGGCGCCAACTGCCTCACGAACCCGACTGCTTGCTGCAACACGCCAGGAGCGCCGCCGCTCTACTGCACGGGAAATGGCAAGTGCGGCCAGATCTTGAACTAGTCTGGCGCGCATGGGTCGAACACCACGCACCATCGTCGTCGCTGCAGCCGTCATCGCGGTAGGGTCCGTCGCGTACGGTTGCAGCAGCTCGGGCGGACCTCCGGGCAGTCCCGAGGCCGGCCCGCAAGAGGCTGCCGTTCGCGAGGCGGCCGCGTCGTCCGGGAGCAGCGCACCGGACGTGTTCGTTCCGCTCGGTTGCCCCGTGCCGGACGCGCTCAGCGGCTATTCGCTTCCTGCCTACGTGCCCGCCAAGCGCGCTCCGACCGCCTGCAGCAATCAGGATATTCTGGACTATTCGGCTGCGTGCATCACGAGCCAGCAGGCCCCTAAGGACTGTCCCGTCTACCGCCAGACCCACGCCACATGCGCTGGGTGCCTGGAATCGGAGTCCACCGACCCAGCCTGGGGACCCCTGGTCTTCTGGCCGAACGGGCAGACGGAGCTCAACACGGGCGGCTGCCTCGAGCTCCTCTCGCAGGGGACGGCGTGCGCGACGAAGGTGCAGGCCATCGATCAGTGTTCCCACGCTGCCTGCGACGTCACCTGCGCGCAGGCGCCAACTTCTTATCAAGACCAGTGCACGAGGTCCGCCTACGCGGGGCCGTGCATGGCGTACGCGTTGTCGAGCGTGTGTGCGACGGCCGACGGGGGCGGCACGCCGGAGGCCCTCTGCCAGGCGGTCGCGGGTGGGTCGTTGTCGGCCCAGGTGCAACAGCTCGCGCCGTATTTTTGCGGGGGCGGGGGTGCGACCGTACAC
>JALYHV010000385.1 GCA_030776205.1 Myxococcota bacterium
GTGGCGCTGAGCGCCGGTCGCGGCGTCAATGGCGCGGGCGGCGCCGACGGAACCGCGAACCCGAACTACATGGGGCCGGCCCCCGATGGGGGAGCGCAGGTGTGGACGACGATCAGCGGCTTCTTGAGCGCGGTCTCAGGAGGAGCCGGCGCGGTGAACCAGTGCCGGGTGTTCGGTAGCTCCGCGGGTGGCAACGGCGGCCTTGGTTGTCTGACCGCAGCGGGAATCCAGGGTGCAGGAACGGCGGGCACCGCGAACCCCGAGCCGCCCGTCGTCCTGTCGGGACGCGATGGCCTCCCCATGGGCACGATCACCGTCGGTGACGGGGGCTCACCCACGGTCACCACCACGAACGATCCCGGCGCCGATGGGGTTGCGGGCGGCGGCGTAGCTGCGGCGCCTCAAGTCTTTGGGGCCCTTTCGGCCAGCGGATGGACGCCGAGCGGCGGCGGAGACGGCCCTGCCGGAGGTCCGGGCCAGGGCGGCGCAGGGGCCAGCGATCCACTCTATGGCCAGTGCAACCTCCCGCAGCCAAGCCTTGGCGGTGGGGGGCGGCGGCGCGGGCGGCAAGTGCGGCGGTGGTGGAGGAGCGAGCATCGCCCTTACGAGCGTCGGCAGCATCGTTAGCCTTGCGAGCTGCTCGCTGACCACGTCCATAGCCGGGACCGGCGGGGCCGGAGGCGCAGGTGACGATGGCCAACCCGGTGGCGTCGGTGGGGACGTCGGCGGTGTCTCGCAGCTTCACGCCGCGGGGGCTTCGGGCGGAAACGGCTCGGGAGGATCCGGCGGCGCGGGAGGTACGGGGGGAATCTCCGTCGGCGTCCTCGCGTATGGCTCGACGATCATAGTGGATGGCCCCACTACCCAGAATACGCGGCTGGGGCCTTCCCGGAGCCGGGGGCCCTGGGGGGGCCGCAGGCAGACATGGGAGTGCCGGAGCGCTGACTACGGGCATGGACGGAAGTTCGGGCGCCTCGGGCAGCGTGTTGATGCGCGTGTTCTCGTCGTCGTAGAGGTAGAAGCCGACCGGCAGGACTTCGAGACGCCTGTTGTTGAGGGTCATCGTAAAGGGTCTTGCGGTGGCCATTGCGTGCGTCTGGAGGAAGTTGAACGCAAGAAGGAGCTGGTCGAAGGTGGCAGGCATTGATTCTTCTCCGGGTGGCTTCGGGCCGCGCGTCTGTCGGCTCGTTCGCTCCCCGGCGGGGCACCAGGCGCTCCTCGCGATGACGGCCTGCATTCACGGAGGGTTCCCTCCGGGACACCGTGAAAGCAGAAGGACGGCACCCGCAGGGGCCGGTAGGTCGCGAGGCGCGCCGAATGGGTGAAACCCGCGCGAACCGGGCCGACGGAGGCCGTCGCGGCGAACCGGGGAAATCGGGGTCCGACGCCTCGACAGCTCGAGCTGTTCGCGCCCACGTGAAGCCAACCGCACGTGGCCTGGATCGCCGTGGCGCGGGCGCGATGTTGAAGCGCTGCGTGCTACTGTCCGGTTCCGGTTCGTGAAGAATCCGCATGCCGTTGCGTTGGGAAGGCTAGGCGGGCTCAAGGGAGGGGCGTCCGGTCGCCCGGCGCGCGCTTCCACGCTTTCCGCCGCACGCCGAACGGCCATTGCCCGAGCCGCGGCATCCGCGCGCTGGGGGCGTCTGCCTGAACTGATGCGGCAGCTTTTTCCGGGTTATCAGCTGGAGCAACTTCGACTCCCGGACCACGTCGATCTCGTGATGCTCCACGTGCTGACTCGCGGCGGCAACGAGCACAAGCGGTGGCTCGTTCGTCGCTTCGACGACAGCGGCATCCGGCGGTGGATTGTGCAGAACCGAGGCCGTGGCTTGACCATTCAGCAAACGTTGCCCTGGGTGTCGGAGCGGACGGCCCGCAAATGGCTGGCTCAGAGCCCTTATGCGCGCCTCTGGGAAAACCGGTGAAACTCGACCCCGAGAGCCTGAACCCGCACCAGGAGCCTTTGCTCAAGGCATCGACGACCGTCTCTCATCGGTGGCTTCATTCCGTGACAACACGCGAACCGCGACCTCGGGATCGACGGCCGTGACGACTATCCTCCTTCTGGGTGTGTCGAATGTCTTCATGACGTTCGCTTGGTACGGGCATCTGAAGTACGGCCACGAATGGCCGCTCTGGAAGGCGATCCTCGTCTCATGGGCGATTGCGCTGCTCGAATACTGCTTGGCGGTACCGGCCAATCGCTTCGGATACGGCCACTTTTCAGGATTCCAGCTCAAGATCATTCAAGAGGTCGTCACGCTCCTCGTTTTCATGGGGTTCGCTGTCGTGTTTTTGAAGGAGAAGCTCGCCTGGAACTATGTCGTGGCCTTCGTCTTTCTCGGCGTGGCGGCATTTTTCGCCTTTGCGTTCAAGCCGTCCGGACCGATCCACTGAGAGACGTACGCGGTCGGGAGAGAGCCGACGTGCTGGCACACGCCGGCTCCAGGCGTTCGGGGCTTAGACGAACGCGCCCGCGGTCCGCTCGAAGTCAAGTCGGAGCTCGGCGTCCGGCGTGTTGCGCGCTACCCACGAGATGGCGTTCGAGGCGCGCCATGCCGTGTTCCCCGGCGGGCAAGTTGATGACGTCCGGGGACTCGAATGCGGCGGTGATGGAGTTCTGGACGTTCTTGGGAAGGCTGCGTGTGCCTTTGATGAGCTGCGCGACCGATGTCGAGCGCTCATGGGCAGCGCGAATCGCGCGCGCCAGAGTCTCGGCTCCGTTGCGGAAGGTTCTACGCACGATGTCGCGGAGCATCGAGGCGCTCGCGGCCGTGTCGAGACGGTAAGTGCGATCGGAGAGTTCGAGATCTTCGTGCAGGCGCGTTCCGAGATGGACCTGCTTGAGGACGTTCTCGCCCGTCATCCCGTTCAAGCAGATGACGCGGAGCACGAAGGTGCGAAAGGAGTGGACGCCGTTTCCGAAATCGCTGTTGCTCCACTCGCCTCCGTACGCCACGAACTCCCCTGGTACGGGCTCGAAGACCTGCGGGAGGATGAGCTTGAGCGCGACGCGGGTCTCGGTCGCGACGCCGTCGATGCGGACCGCTCCGAGCTGGGTGGCCTCGGTCGCTAGGGCATCGACCAGAGGACGGGAGTGGAGGCGCCGGTATCGGTCACGATGGCGAATTCGGTCGGAACGTACGCGTCATTTCCGACGCGGATCTGGATACCGTGGCATCGGTCGGGTTCGAAGCCCGATGGCACCGGCGCCGACGATCTGGTCGCGCGGCTGGTCGCGTTCAATGCTCTCGAGGAGCTGCTGGGCGGTTGTGCGCCCTTGGTCGAGTTTTCGCTGCAGGATGGCACGGCGACGGTCGTCATCGGATCCGGTGAGGGTGTTCCCTTCGGCGGAGGGGACGGGGTGAACGGGCGAAACTATGGCGGGCATGGTCGGGGCTCCTTGCGGGTGAGCCGGCTGGTTTGCCGACTCGTTCGAGCCACGCGGGCCACGCGGCACTCCTCGGCGATGCCGGGCCGCATTGACGGATGGCTCCCCGCGTCCGCGGGAAACCGATCAAAGCAGAGGCCCGGCACCCTGGCAGGGGGCCGGAAGGTCCCGAGGCGTGCCGACTTTCGGTGGCCCGCGCGAACGAGTCGGGGGACCTGCCTGGTGGCCCGCCTCCCCCCCGTGATCGGTTCAGGATTGGCGATCACTCACGGGCTTCGACGGGTTCAACGCCCGGCGACGATAGGCGAAGGAAATAGCCTGGCTGCAGCGGCCCTATCGGCCTGTATCGACGCATCAGCGGGTCGGCGATCGAGTGGTGCGAAGCCTCCTCCAGTAGTAGGATACTTGCATGCCGCGCGGAAATCCTTCGCCCAAACTCGCGATCACGGTTGATCCCGAAGTACATGGACAAGTACGGGCTGCCGCTGCCGCTCAAGGGAAGAGCATCTCGGCTTGGATGACGAACGCGGCTCGTCGCGCCCTACGTTGTCAAGACGGGCTGGCGGCCGTCGAGGAATGGGAGACGCAGCACGGGCGCTTGACGGAAGAGGAGATGAATGAGGCCCGCCGCCGCGTGCACGCGACCGGTGTGCGTCCTCGAACGAGGACGCGCCGCTCCGCTTGAGCGAGGTCGTCTACGACGCCGCAGTACTTATTGCGGCCGACCGCAACAACCGACGTATTTGGGGGGATCACAAAGCACTCCTCGAGAGCGGAATAGTTCCGTGGGTGCCAGCCGCCGTTGTGGCACAAGTGAGCCGGACCGCGCGGCAGGTCCAACTTCGCCGCTTCCTGCGCGGTTGCCTCGTGGTCCCACTTGACGAAGCGACCGCACACGATGCCGGCCGTCTCCTCAGTGCGATAGGGGCTTCAGACGTGGTCGACGCGTCCGTCGTCATTCTGGCAATGCACCACCGCGCCCGGATCGTCACTGGCGACGTCGACGATATCGAGAGGCTTGTTGTCGCCTGCGGCCTTCGACTCCGGGTCGATGCTGTCTGATCAAGCAACGTGTTGCGCGCTACCCACGAGATGGCGTTCGAGGCGCGCCATGCCTGTTCGCCGGGGGCACTTGTCGTCGTCGCATGCCTCGTCGCCCTCGAGCGTGCGCTCTTGCTCGAACACCCCTTGCTCCACGCGCCGCCGTCCGCCGACGACCCGCTCGTCCGCAGTCGCGCGCGCGTCGTCCTGCGTCGCGCCTCGCGTCTCCGGCGTGCCCTGCGCGTCTACCGCGGCGTCGTGGACGCGATCGCCGGCGAACCTGACCAGGATGACGAGCGGCTCTGAACCGCCTGGGCGCGTCCGTCTTCTTGATCCCCGTCCCCTCAAACATGGCGGCGATGCTCATCGGCCGGGTCGCATCTCGGCGCTGCCCCGGTTCGCCAATACGACTCGCGCACGAACGTGCCATCGCACATAGTCGCTCGCTCGCCGATAGTCGATCCCGTCCCGAAGAAAGAGAGGTCACGAGGCATGAGTCTCGTTAGCCGGCCACAGGGAAGAACGCCGTTCGCGCCCGGAGAGGCCATCTTCAACGAGCGGAGGATGGTCGATGAGCTCATCGAGAACTATGTCGTCACAGGGCTCCAAGGACGCAGGTTTCGGGCGGCCTCCGAGAAGCTGTCCTATGAGCTCTTCTCGCGCGTGCGGCTGTGGCTCATGACCCTTGGTCGTCTTGACAACACCAAGGATTCCAGGCCGTCATTGCGTGCCGTCGCGCCCTCGCGGCTGCGGTGTTCGTGGACAAGCGCCGGTCCATGACGGACGCTCCGCGGGCGTACCGTGCTATTTCGCCGGTGTGCCCACTTTCGGCCGCTTCGTCGTGGACGACACGGCGGAACGCACTTCGTTCCGCATACGGACGAGCGATTCGTGGCCCTTGGCCTATGCGGCCGCCGTGGCGCTCTATCTATTTGCTGCCGCCCTAACCTTGGTCGAGGGGTACGCGTATGCAGCCATCGCCGGGGGGCTCGTCGGACTTGCACTGGTCTTCTTCACCGGGCTGCGCTTCGCCCGCATGCGAGCCGTCGCGCGTTCGGGCTATCCTCGCGTCAGGAAGGCGGTCGAAATCGTGCGGAGGAGTGCAGCCGTGACCGGCACGCCTGCCATCCCGCGGGCGGGAACGGACGCCCTGACGATCCTTGTTGATGGCCGCGGATTCTCGCTCGCCGACTGCCCCCGGTCGTATTGGCGGTCTCCGACGAGGTGGCCGAGACGACGGGGAAGTTCCCGAAGCGGGTCCGTCGGTTCCGCCCCACTTTGGCCTTGCGCTCCGCCCTCTACGAACTTGACGTCGTCGAGGGGGGCGATGAAGCCGATGCCACTGGTCGCCAGCCTTCCGAAATCGCCGCATTGGCCAGAAATTCCACATCAAATGGCGTTCAGCCTGTTCATAGGCACAGCCATCTTGCACTCATGGAGCACGCGTCTTGCCATTCGAACACTCGCCGCCGAGCGGTCGCGTGACGCCAAAAAGCTGCAAGACACTCCGAGCGAAATCACCAAGGCATTGGCAACGTCATTCCCTTTCCGGCGCGTGCGTCGCCCGTGACGGGTGCCATCCGGCGGCGAGAACGGCTTGGCAGGCTGCTTTACTTCTATGAACGAACCGCCGCGTGAGCCGCCCGATCGCCTATTGGGACCATACGGGCGGCGAGCAGCTTTGCGCGGCGCGTACGTAGCGGCGAACCGTCTTGCGGTCGACGCCCGCGGCGTGCGCGATCTCGTCAAGGGCCACCCCACATGAGTCGGCCGACACTTTCCAGACCGTCACGCGGAGGAAAACGAGACCGCCATATGGCGGGCAGCACCAAGTCAAAAATGAATGCGCGCCGCGAGCGTGCGATCGGGCAGGAGGTCGCGGAGCCGCGCCTGGGGCCACCCATGCACAATGCAGTGAACGACGCGATGGAGATACGCCCGGGGGTTGACGTCGTGCGCGATGCACGTCGCGATGATCGACAGGATGTCTCCCGTCCGCATGCCGCCTTCGTCGAGCCAGGTGAACAACCAATTTTTGCGACCGAGGACCAGGCGTCTGAGCTCGCGCTCACGTCGATTGTTGGTGGCTTCGATGTTCCCGTCTTCGAGGAAGAGCACGAGTCGCCGCCACTGCCGCTCCAGGTCACCGAGGGCTTTGCCGAGCGGGGTCTTTGGAGGAGCGACAGCCTCTGTCGATCGATCCACGACCGGAGCTCGTCGAGAATCGGCCGGCTGAATTGATTGCGTCGCTCACGCCGCTGCTCGGCGTCATCGCCCGCACAGGTCGCGTCGCGTTCGACCACGAACAGGCGGGCGATGATGCGCACGCCTTCGAGGGCGATGCGGTCGCCGGCGCGCGAGGCTTCGACCAGGCCGCGTCGTGCGTGGGCCCAGCAGGCCGGACGCTTGCCACCGGTGCGCTCGAGGAAGCTCAGGATGCTCGTGCCGTCGCACTGCACGGTGCGGGTGAGGTCCTCGCCGAGGAACCGCTTGACGCTCTCGGAATCCCCGACTGGCGAATAGAAGAAGGTCACCCAACGCGCGTTGGTCCATCCCCAGATCGTGCGCGTAGCGAATGCACCTCGGGTGCGTCGGGATCAAGGACGGGGATGCCGGTGGCGTCGGTGCCGAGCAGTCCTGGGCCGCGCGTCTGCTCTTGAATGAGCCGAGCGACGGGCACGAGCAAATCGATTGCCGCCGACACGCTCCGTCCGAGCGTCTGCGGCGCAATCTCGACGCCGGTGCGCGCGAAGCGCGTGCACTGCCGCTCGATCGGCAGATGCTCGATGAACTTGTCGCACACGGCCTCGACGATCAGACCGTCCGCGAGCTTGCCGTCGTCGGGGACGATCGATATCGCGTTCGCGCGGTTCGCCTCCAATGTGCTAGGGACGCATTTGAGATGGGCCTTGCCGCGCGAAGCAGACCGACCATGCGCGGATGAAGTAGCAGACGGTGACGATCCGGTTGCCGAGCGCAGCCAATCCGGCGGTCACCCACCAAAGCTGGGTCGGAACGGAACCGTGCCTCCGTCGCTTCTGAACGGTTCGACAAACCGTTCGCGGAGGCGCCATGTATCGGCGTGGCCGATGGAGATCCACCTCTCCTCGCGCGAGACCACGCCGCGTGCTACGCCAGCGAAATACGGCCGAGGCGTATAACGAGGGGTGATGCGATGGGACACGGAAGGACGGGTGGCCCGGTGGGCGTGCGCGAGGGCCATCAGCGGGGAGAGCATCCAAGGACGGCGACGGGCACGCGGGTTGCTCCGCTCGGTACGGCCCGTCGGGCAAAGCCGGTCACTCTGTTCCACCCGGGGTCATGCACGACCATAAGCCTTGCGGAAGGTGAGCAGAGATTCAAAGGGATCCCAGGAGCGCCGAACCGGCGTGCACGGTCTGCGCGGAGCTTAGTCCGGAGTGGGTCATGCGCGCCGCGATCGCAGCGGAGTTTACATTCAAGCCGATCGCGCTCCAGCATCTCAATTGGTTTTTGGCGGACGGCCACGGCACGGATTTCGTCGAGAATGCGAACATTGCCGCTCTGCTCACGCAGGATCTCCAAATTCGGCGCCTCTTGCAGGCGGACATCCGACGCCGCGGCGACAGGGGATCGTGACTGGTCACTTAGGCATACGTCAGAACAACTATTCCGATAGCGATTTTCAATTTGCGTTTGGCTCGATCGATCGCTTCGATTATCGAGCTGACTTCGAGGAGGGAACGCTTCACGCGTGGTTCAAGGATCGCTATGAATGGCACCCGGTCTATTCAGGCTCTACTCCCTGCTCCCGGGCGACGTCGCCCGCGAGACCAACTGCGTCCACGCGGCGGCCGTCGAGCTGAAGGCCGGCACGGCACGCGACTACTGGATGGTGGGCGAGGCAACGATCCCACTCGGCCGCGTGCTGTCGGTGTCTGCCGGCCCGACGAGCCGTTGAGCGGCGGTTGGAATTCATGACGGATGGCGCGTCGCCCCCCCCTTCGCTCGCGCGTCCGGTGGCCGCGTTGGGCGTCGTTGCCACGCTCGTGGTCGTCTTTCATGGCGACGGGCATGATCCAACTCCGGCGCTTCCCATGGCCCTCCTCGTACTGGCGGCTTGCTGCCTGCGAACGCGGGCGACACGAGTCTTGTTTTTTGTACCCGCGTGCCTTTTCATATTCGCCTTTTTTTCTTCGTTCGCCCGTGTGTCGACCTCGGACCGAAGTGTGTACCGCACTCTCCTCTACGTTCGGTTACTGGAGGGAGCGTTCTTTGCGCTGCTTTTGGCGCCGCTCATGATTTCGTCGCTGCGCGGCGGCCGTGCGGGCCGGGGAACGATTCTCGACGGGTCGCACCGGCGCTCGCCGTGGGCGGTAGCTGCTGGGACGGCTGCCCTCTTCGGAGAGCTTTCGAGCGGGTACTACTGCGGTTGGGTCCTCGTCCCGGACCGCGGCGCACCATTCCGGCACTCGCAATGGGAGCAGGGGGTGCTCTTGCTCTATGGCCTCGCTGCGGCGTGTGCGCTTTGGTTTGTCGTCGCCGACTTCGGGGCGCTCTCGCGGCTGCTGCGCGTCGCTCGTTGGACTCGAGATGGACACGCGCCCCCGACGGATGGCGGCGCACGGAGCGACGTGGGGATGGGGGAGGAAGCGCGTCGGCTGTCTCCCGCCAATTCAGACGTGCCGGCGGCGTCCGAGCTCAGTGTCTGCGGATCTCCGCGTCGCGCGTTGCGCTCGCTCACCGTTTCGATCGTCATCGACCTCGTCGCGCTGGGAGTGGCCGTCGCCGTTACGTGCCGTCGTATCATTGCTCCGCCGGAGTGACGCGCGACAGTGGCCGCTCACGAGCGGCGCGCGCACACCCGGCCGCGAAGCCCTAAAGCGCATGGGCGACGGCTCGCACGCTCGCCGCAACAATGGCGATGCCGACGAGCAGAAGCAGAGCCGGCGCGATTGCCGGCGGAACGTGCGAAGGTGGGACCGCGGCCGCCTCGCCGAACCACGGGCGTGAGGTGCGCCCGTCAAAGAGAATGGCCTCGCCCAAAAGTGGGGCAGTCCAGTATCCACCGGACGTCCACCACGCAGGCACGCCGAAGACGAGCGCGGTTCGACGGATCACTGTGTACGAGGCCGCGTCGCGAAAGATGCGTGCCGGGCCCAGTCCCAGCCCCGTGGCCGCGACCCCGATGCCAAAAACGACTGGGCCTGAGTCGATGTCGACGCCACCCTCGCGCCCGCGGGGCCACTCGCGAAAGCCGCCGAGGCCAAGCACCTGCTGCCACAGCGACGTCCGAGCACGGGTATACTGTTCTCGGGCGACCGGAAGATCGAGTTGCGCTAGGTAAGACACGCTCCAGCTGGTCGCACATCCGCGCGGAACTTGGGCGTGCGCGATCGGCGACAAGGAAGACGGAAAAAGACCCGTTTGCGGATCCCGTCGGGCGCGCAGGATACCGAGCAAGCCTTGCATCGGTTCTCGGTGGAGAGATGTCCCGCGTGTGGCGTCGTAGAGCTTCATCGCGAGGAGGGAGACCGTCTGGTCCGCAGGCCACATGGGCGATCCGGGGTAGGAGGGAGCATTGAATACGCCTGTCGCCAGGCTCCTGGCACGCAGATGCATCACGATGCGCTCGAACAGTCTGTCCGAATCGCAATCGAGCGGGCACGGGCGACCGTCGCACCGCGTGTAGCGCTCGATCCCGAGGATGAGCGCCAGGTGGCTCAAGAAGAGATTGTGGTCGTCCATCGGGGTTGAAGCAGTCGTCGCGGTCCCGTGGGGTGAGACCCCGGGCAATAGAGCGCGGCGTTGCACTTCCAGCACGTGCGCATGCACCTCCGACCGCTTGTCCGGCTCGGCGACGTAGACATTGAGCATTCCGCTCGCCATGTGGGAAAGAGCAACAATCGCGAACCGCGGCGCGAAGACGTCGACTACGCTGTAGCGACCGAACGGCTTTTGCAGATGCCGGGTGATTGTCGCGTACTCTCGCGTGGAAGAGGGGCGCTCCTCGAATTCGGAGCTCGCCGACATGCCGAGAGCCTCAACCAGGCCCGGAACGGGAAGAGCGGCAGCAAGAGCCAACCCACCGAAAAAAACGCTTCGCCCCAAGACTCCCATCGGTCGTTCGCGCCTTTCGTTCTACGCGCAACCAGCGGGAACCACGAGCCGGCCTCCGAGAAGCCCCCGTTGGCACCCCGTGGTTTTGAGAACGATGGCAGCGACCATTCGACCGCCGGAACTCTACAGGACCTTGCGGGCGATTACCCCGATGACGGTCACCCCCATCGGGTGCCAGACCGTGTTGCGCGCAAAGAGGGGCGGCTCGCCCTCGGTGAGCGTGTTCGCCGCCGAGCACGGGCTCGATCCTCAGCGCATATACCCTCTGGCGACGGCGGCTCGGCGCAGCGAGCATACCACGTTCCGGGAATTGATAGTTCGTACCGACGCGCGACACGGAGACGCGAAGGTCACCGCGTTCGAGATCGCACTCGCCTCGGGCGCCGTGGTGCGCGTGCCGCAGTCGTTCAATGGCGCGGCCTTGGCGGGCTTGCTGGAGGTTCTGGCGCAGGTCCGTGCGTGCTGAGTTTGCCGCCCAGCATGCGGCTGTTCGTCGCGACGCAGCCCGTAGACGGACGCAAGGGTCCCGACAGCCTGATGGCGCTCGTTCGAGATGTGCTCCGCCACGACCCGCTTAGCGGCCATCCGTTCATCGTTTTTTCAAACGATGTGATCGGGTGCGATCGTGTATTGGGATCGCAACGGATATGCCATGTGGACAAAGCGTCTTGAGAAAGGACCTTTTCGCCCCACCTTCTTGAGCGAGGGTCGCTTGACGTC
>JALYHV010000386.1 GCA_030776205.1 Myxococcota bacterium
GAAGATCACCGCGTCGTACGCCGGAAGGACACTCGCGTGCGCGCCGCGAGGACCGGCGCGGAGCGCGAGATCGGCAAGAAAGAGGTGATGATTGACGACGACTACCTGCGCCTCCTCGGCATCGCGCCGCATGCGGGTGACGAAGCAGGAGTCGAAGTGTTCGCAGCCGGCGCCGATGCGCGTCTCGCTCGAGGACGAGACGAGCCGCCAGGCTGCGGCATCCTCCGCGAGGTCGGCCAGCTCCGCGCGATCGCCCGTTTCGCTCTGCTCGAGCCACGCGGATATGCGAACGAATTCGCGATCGGCGGAGTGCCCGCCTCCGGCGCGAGCCTCTTCGAAGCGACGCCTGCAGACGTAGTTCGAGAGTCCTTTCATCAGCGCGGCGGAGAAACGGACGTCATGCGCTGCCAGTGCCTCCGCCGCCAACGGTAAATCCTTGAGGAAGATCTGCTCCTGGAGAGCTCTGGTCGCCGTCGAGACAATGATTTTGCGTCCGCTCAAGACGGCCGGAACGAGGTACGCGAGCGTCTTGCCGGTGCCTGTGCCGGCCTCGACGAAGAGATGCTTCTCTTGCTCGAGAGCCTGCTCTATCGCCTCCGCCATCGCGAGCTGCCCCTCGCGGCGCTCCCAGCCCGAAAGGGATCTCGCCAGCGCCCCGCCGGGGCCGAACAGATCGCGCACGCGGAGCATCAGTCGCGGGCGAACATGGCACGTGAGTGACCGCGCCACCAGATTGCGGCATTACGGAGAGCGCGCTCGCCTATCCAGAATTCGAGGGGTAGCCGTCAAGGAAGGATGTACGTCGTGCGACGCGTGCAGCGGATTGAACTGCCGTGCACCCCGTGGTACACGCGCCACGCTTCTTCGAAGCGACTCGTCCCCTCGCGTTCCCCACCGGACACCGCATCCATGTCACAGTCTGCTCCTCCCCTTACCCCCAACGGATCACCGCTCGGCCAGGGCAAAGTCCTTCAGGTGATCGGTCCCGTCGTGGACGTCGAGTTTCCCGACGGGAAGCTCCCGAAGATCCTGAACGCGCTGAAGCTCACGAATCCCGGGATTTCCACTGCGCGCGACAACCTCACCCTCGAGGTCTCGCAGCACCTCGGTGAGAACACCGTTCGAGCGATCGCGATGGACACGACCGACGGCCTCGTCCGTGGCATGGCGGTGCGCGACTCGGGCGCTCCCATCGCGATGCCCGTCGGCCCTGCGTGTTTGGGACGGATCCTGAACGTCATCGGGGATCCCGTCGATGACGGCCCGCCCGTCGTGACGAAGCTGCGGATGCCGATTCACCGAGCACCCCCGCAATTCGTGGAGCAATCGACAAAAATAGAGGTTTTCGAGACCGGAATAAAGGTGATCGATCTCCTCGCCCCGTATCGAAAAGGGGGCAAAATCGGGCTGTTCGGCGGAGCCGGCGTCGGCAAGACGGTGCTCATTCAAGAGCTCATCAACAACGTCGCCAAGGCGCACGGAGGCGTCAGCTGCTTTGCCGGCGTCGGCGAGCGCACCCGCGAAGGCAATGACCTCTACATCGAGATGACGGAGACCAAGCTCCAAACGGGGGAGCCGGTCATCAGCAAGACCGCGCTCGTCTATGGCCAGATGAACGAGCCTCCGGGCGCGCGTGCCCGCGTGGCCCTGAGCGCGCTGACGGTCGCGGAGTATTTTCGCGACGAAGAGAAGCAGGATGTCCTTCTTTTCGTCGACAATATCTTCCGATTCACGCAGGCAGGGTCCGAGGTCTCCGCGCTCTTGGGTCGCATTCCGAGCGCGGTCGGTTACCAGCCGACTTTGTCCACGGAAATGGGGGCTCTCCAGGAGCGCATCACGTCTACGAACAAGGGTTCCATCACGAGCGTGCAAGCGATTTACGTTCCGGCCGACGACCTGACCGACCCCGCGCCAGCGACGACTTTCGCTCACCTCGACGCGACGACCGTTCTCAATCGCGCGCTCACCGAGATCGGAATCTACCCCGCGGTCGACCCGCTCGGCTCCACCTCGACCCTCCTCGACCCCGGCGTCATCGGCGAGCACCACTACGCCGTCGCGCGGCGCGTGCAGGCCATTTTGCAGAAGTACAAAGACCTCCAAGACATCATCGCCATTCTCGGCATGGACGAGCTGAGCGACGAAGACAAACTGGTGGTGGCCCGTGCACGGAAAATCCAGCGTTTCCTGTCGCAGCCGTTCTTCGTGGCATCCGCTTTTACGGGCGCGCCCGGAAAGTACGTCCCGCTCAAGGAGACGATCGACGGCTTCGCTCAAATTGCCGACGGCAAGCTCGACGACTTGCCCGAGCAAGCCTTCTACATGGTCGGTAATATCGCAGAGGCCAAGGAAAAGGCCCTGAAGCTGACGGGCAAGAGCTGACCCCCACGAGGGGTGACGAAGACCATGGCCGATCAAATTCAGCTTGAAATCGTCACGCCACGCGGTGCGGCGTTGTCAGCTGCCGTCGACGAAGTCACCGCTCCGAGCGTAGAGGGGGAGTTCGGCGTTCTGCCGGGTCACCTCCCTCTCCTCGCCGCCCTGCGCACGGGGATCGTGACCTACCGGCGGGGAAGCGTGACAACGCGCTGCGCGGTCGGCCCGGGATTCGCCGAGGCAGGTCCCGACCGCCTCGTGATCCTCACCGACGATTACACAGAACGCGAGAGAGTCGATCCGGTCCTCATACGCAGAGAGCTCGCGTCAGTGCAGCACGAGCTTCAGCAGATGGAGGGCGTCGCCATCGTGGGGACGGACACGAAGGACGCCGATGTCGGTGCCAGCGAGGCTCGGACGCGCAGGGAAAGTCTGGTTCAGCGAGAGAACTGGCTGGCGGTCCAGCTTGAGCTCTATGGCGATCCGCCCCCGGCGACGATGCGCCTTCACGAGGAGTTCGGTCCGCCGATGACGCCTGCCGACGACGAGCCGGATTCCGCAACCGACGGCGGCGGATCGCGCCAGGCGCTCGCCCCCTCTGAGCCGAAAAAGTAGCGCGGCGGCATGCAGCGGTCTATCACCGCATGGATAGGTCTCGTGGCGGTGGTCGCTGCCGTTGGCGTCGTCATGCGCAGCCGTCGAGGGCCAACGCGGACCTCACCCGCAACGACATCGAGGATCTCCACGACCGCCCGCGAGGGGAACGACGCGCTCCTGTTCGCGCTGGGCGACGCCGCCGTTCTCGAGAACGATGACGGGGCGCTCCTGCGCTCCGACCTCCCGCAGAGAGACCTCCCGCCGCCGGGTGCGGGATCGCTGCCGAACGGCGGGATGCCGGTTCCGCCGCTTCCGTTGTCGGCGCCTAGGCAAGTACGGTTCGGAATCGTCCTGGTCTCGTTCAACGGTGCCCAGGCAACCCCGGGAGAGCGGCCCCCAACGCGATCGATCGCGGACGCGAAGGCGTATGCAGACAGATTGATGACGACCGCAACGAACGATTTTCACTCCGCCGTCCAGCAAGGTGACCCTGGTTCGACGGAGGACATCGGTCGCGTGCGATTAGGCGTCCTGGAGCCGGCGCCCGAGTACGTCCTGTTCACGTTGCCGGTGGGGGGGGTGGGCGGACCGGTCGAGACGCCGCGCGGATTTTGGATCGTGAAGAGGCTCGAATGAGAGGCAAGTATGTCCACGATTGACGTTCGACGTAGTCATTCACTCCCCAAAGAGGAGGCGCGCAAACGCGCCGAAGGCCTGGCTCAAGCGATGCAGGAGAAGCTCGAGCTCGAGTGGACCTGGCAGGGGGATCGCATCGTCTTCGAGGCGCCGCGGGGCGCGGCGAAGGGGACGAAGGGCTCGGTGGAGGTCATGGACAATGAGGTCCGAGTACAGATCGACCTCCCTTTTCTTCTCCGCGTGATGAAGGGCACCATTGAATCGAAGGTGAATGACAAGCTGAATCAATTTCTTTGAGGTTTCGGCGGACGCGGGATGTCTCTTCGGAGCGGCACGTAGCCCGTGCCTACACGCACGCCACGTATGCTTGCAATTTCCTATGCGTAGGGCGGGTCGACTGCGATACCCTCTCGGTGAGAGCGGTCGTCCGCGCCGACCCCGCGCATGTCCCACACGCACCCGATCAGCCAGCCGCCGGAGCCGCTGACATTCACCTCTTCGCGGCCCCCCCCGCCCATCGACCGTGCGGAGACCGAGGAGGCGGCGCGAAGACTGCGCGCAGAGCTGGCGGCGAGTGCCGCACCGGCTCGCCGCTCGCGGCTGCTCGCAGAAATCGCCGAGCTCGAAGAACGCGGCGGCGACGATGCGGCCGCCGCGCGCGACTACCTTGCCGCATACAACGCGGATGTCTGCTCAAAAGAGCCCCTAGAGGCGCTCGTACGACTGCTTGAAAAGCGGCGAAGTCTGCGCAACCTCGGTAGGATCGTCGACGCTCTCGAGAGGGCAGCCACAGCGCCGGACGAGAGGGTGCGTGCGCTACTGATGCGCGCCGCATACGAGGCGGACGTCAAAGGGGACCTCATCAGCGCGAAGAGCACCGCGCGCGCCGCAACGGCCGTGGAGGCTGCGCCCGCCGCGGAGGAGGCGAGCGCATGGCTCGCGCTGGAGGTCCTCGCCGGTCGCACCGCAGACGCGCCCTCGCGCGAGGCCGCGCTGACCGAGAGACTGCGCTTCGCGTCATCGGCCGAGTGGCGGGCGCTGCTCCTCGTCGACCGAGCGCAGCTAGCTGTCGCGGTTGGGGACGTGGGCGGCACCCTCTCATTCTTGAGGAGGGCTCAATCGTTCGAGTCTCGGGCGAGCTGGATGGCGACTTCGCTTCTGGAGCGCGTCCTGTCTCGGCTTCCTGAGCCTGAAAATGCGGATGACGCGCGCGATAACCGTGCCTCGCACGGCCAGGCGCTGGTCGCCGTCGCGGATCACCTGGAAGAGGCGCTACGCGACCCTTCGCGGGGCGACGCGTTGGGCGTTCCGTCGTGGGCCCGGGATCCGGCGCGGCTGGTGGATGCATGGCTCCGAGCCGCGGAGGCGCAGCGCTCGATGGGCCAACTCGATGGTGCAGCCGCCACCTTAGACCGCGCACTTGCGTTCGCCTCTCGGCGGCAGACTGAGGACGGACCGATCGCAGTGGTCGCCGTGACCAACGCGCGCATGCGAATCGCGGAGTACACGGGTGATACCGCGCTCGTGGCGAAGCTCGCCCGGAACCTCTTGGTTACCGAGAAGGATCCCGGCGTGGCCGCCGCGCTGGCTTTGCACATCGCAGAGCACTGTGCCGCAGCGGGCGACCGCTCCGGTGCCTTCGAGGGAGTCTCGCGCGCACTCGCCCGTGATCCGGCTTCGCTGCCGGCGACGGCGCTGCAGCTCGACATGCTTGCCGAAGGCGAAGATCCAGCCGCCTTTGCCGCACAACTGGAGGTCTTCGCACAAAGCTTGACGGCCGAGGAATCACGCGTCCGCGCGTTGCTGCTCGCCGCATACGTATGGGCGATTCCAGCGGGCGACACGCGCGCAGCAAAGGCGGCGCTCGGCCGTGCGCCGACGCACGCCACTGGACAAACGATGCTCGCCTCGCCAACGACCATCACACGCGCCGAGCGTTTCCTGGCGGGCCTGGCCGGTGACTCTGTCTGGTACGAGGACGCAACCGCCCGCCTCGCGCCCCTCTGCGGTGACGACGCAGAAGCCGTCTCGCTCTCGGTCGAGCTGATCCGAATCCGCGAGGCACGTGGCGATCGCGTCGGTGCGACGAACGCGCGCGAGATGATGACTGGAACGAGATGGGGTGCGTGGCTGGGCGGCGCACTTGCAGCGTTCCTCCCGCCCGTCTCGCCCAGCGCGAATGCGACGGAGGATCGCGTGCATGGCGCCGAAGAAGTACGTTCGCGCGCGGTCAACGACCTTGCAGCTGCCGAAATCGACCCCGAGATGGCCCGCGGGCTGTCCATTGTTGCTGCGCTCCGGGCGCGCACTGCGGGGGCGTTGGCTGAGGCACGGTCCGGGTTGCGGTCGCTTCACGACGCAGACGCATCGGACCCTCTCGTCGCGACCCTGCTTGCCCAATTCGACCGGGCAGCCGGCGATTGCCGCGCCGCCGCCGCGACTTGCCTGCGCACCGCGGCCGCGTCGCACGACAGCACTTTCGCGGCGAGCCTCCGCCTCGAGGCGGGTTTCGAGCTGTGGCGGCTCGGGGAACATGGCGCGGCGCTCGAGGAGTTCGAAGGAGCGATAGCCGGAGCACCGGAAGCGGCACGGACGGTAGTCCGCTGGGCGGCGTGGGCAGTGGCCGGTGATTCGCTCGAGGGGCGGCGCCGGGCGTTGGCCTATTCTTCCGGCTCGTCGGCGCACGGGAACGGTCCGGAGGCAGATTCGCTAGGGATCGAGCGGTTCGCCATTGAAGCGTGCGGCGGTGACGCGGGCGAAGCCGCTGCGGCGCTCGACGTGGCTGAGACGGCGACAAACGACGAGCTAGGCGCGGCGGCTGCGCTCGGGAGGCTCGTCTGGCCGTCCGGCGTCTTGAATGCGAGCGCATGGCGCAAGGCCGTCGAGCGAATTGCTGCACGCGGACCCGAAGCGCTGGCTTTGGCTGCTTCGGAGCAAACGCGCTCGGCGAGGGAGAGCGGCGACGCCGAAGAGCTCGTCGCGGCCGCCGCCCGCTGGTACGCCGCTGGCGGCAAACTGCCTTCCGCGCTCGAGTGGCTCGCGGCGGCGACGCAGCTCGATCGCGCTTCGGAGGAGAAGCGCGCATGGCTCGCCGTAGCCGACTCGCTCACCGGCGAGGCACGCGAGTCGGTCCTCGTTGCCGCCGCCCTTTTGGAGCGACGGGTGGCATCTACGGCACCCGCTCCGCTGACGGTCGGTTCGTCGCCGGCCGCGCGACTCGCCAACCTCGAGCTCGGACCTCCCGGTTGTGATCCGCGGCGCCGGGCAACGGTCCTCTCGGAGGTGGACGGCACGCTCGGGGAAGGCGCAGGCGACGATGCCAAAGCGCTCGCAGCCTGGTCTTTTCTGGCGTCTGGTGACCCGCTAGCGGCTGGCGCGCTGTTCGAAAGCGCTGCCCTCGTCCGCCCTGATGATCTCGCCGCGTGGGAGGGTCTCCGCACGTGCGCCGAGATTGCGGGAGACCACATCATGCGCGCCCGTGCGGCAGCGGAGCTGGGCGCGCGATGCCATGACGATGAGCGGGGGGCCGCCTTCTGGGAGGAAGCGGCGTTCGCGTGGATGGCGGTGCATGAATCATCGGGCGATACCGCCGCGGACGCGAATATCGATCGGGCGCTCGAGGCTAGCTTTGCGCGCGACGCAAGGCGCTCAATAGCCTTCGACAAGCTCTTCCGCCGCGTCCGTGCACGAAAGCACAACGACCAGCTCCTGGCGCTCATTGCACGAAGGCTCGCCGCGACTGACGAGCCGCAGGAGATCCAGAAGCTCTTCTGGGAGCAGGCGCGCGTTCTTCGCGAAAAGGGCGACCAGGATGGGGCGCTGAAAGCGCTCGAGCACGTGACGCTGCTGGACGCCGACCACGTCGGAGCGCTGGCTCTGATCGGCGAGATCAACATTCGACGCGGCAATTTCGACGAAGCAGCGGCGTCGCTGGCACGGCTCGCGGCGCTCGACGGCGCGCCCCCCAAGAGCCGAGTGACCGCGGGAGTCGCGGCCGTCGACGTGTACGAGAAAAAATTGGAGCGGCACGACAAGGCGCTCGAGGTGCTCCTTGCGCTTCACGCCGCAAATTTGTCGACGCTTCCCGTGCGTGAGCGCCTCGCCCGGGCGGCGGCGCGGACTGGCGATTGGGAAAGCGCAACGGCCGCGCTCGAAGAGTTGATGTACGAGCGACCGGATGCGGGTGGACGCGTGGAAGCCGCGCGGCTCGCGATGGCCATTCACCGGGATCGACTGGGTCGTCCACAAGGTGCCATTCGCGCAATGACGAAGCTGCTCGGAGAGGTACCGGCCGACGGCGAGGCGCTGGAGTTGCTCTTTCAGACCGAGCAGCCGCCCGAAGTGCGCCGGGCGCTCTTGGAAAAGGCCCGTCGAGCGCTCGTGACCCTCCTTCAGGATCAGCCGACTGAAAGATCCGCGGTTCGCCGCCTCGTAGACGTCACCGCTGCCCTGGGAGACCACGCTCTGCATGGCGCGGCGCTCAGCGTACTTGTGGCGCTGGACGTCACCGTGGCGCAGAGCGAGCCGGCTTTCGTCGAGATCACGGCCCGTAATCGGCTGGTTCCTCACATCGAGATGAGCGATCCGTTGTTGCGCGCCATCGCCGCTCCGGGAGACGAGGGGCCTCTGGCCGATCTGTTCGTCGTACTCGGGCCGACGCTGACCGAAGCGCTGGGCCCTACTTTGCAGTCGATCGGAGTTGGGCGGCGGGACCGGGTCGACCCCCGGAGTGGGCTCGCCCTACGCAACGAGATCGCCGCTTGGGCGGGCGCCTTTAGGCTGGGTGCGTTCGATTTGTACGTCGGCGGCAAAGACGTTCACGGTGTTCAGGCGGTGCCCGGCGACCCCCCTGCCCTCGTCGTAGGTGCCAACGCCAATGCGCCGCTCGATCCCCTGGCCCGGGCGCGCGTCGCCCGCGAGTTGCTGTCAATCGTGCGTGGCACCGCCATCGTGCAATCGCGCGATCCGGTGACTGTCGCAGCGGTCGTCGCGGCCGCCTGCAAATTGGCTGGTGTTCCTCTCGATCATCCCCCTTATGCCGTCCTTGCCGAAGTTGAACGTCTGCTCGGCAAGGCCATGTCGCGGAAGACGCGAAAGCTCCTTCCGGACATATGCCGGGCAATCGCCGCAAGCCGAGCCGACGCAGGCGCCTGGCGATCGCACGCGCTGGCCTCCCTCGACCGTATGTCCGTGTTGGCCTGCGGGGACGCGACGGTTGTCCTGAGCGAGATTCTCGATACGCCGGTCGTCGGGTTGGCCGACGTCGTTCTAGGCAGCGAGCGTGCAGAAAGGCTGCTTCGCTTCGTTCTCTCCGAAGAGTACCTGAGCTTGCGCCGGGCGCTGAACCTCGAGGTGGAGGGGGTGTCGTGACCGATGACACGAAGGTTCCCGGTGGCGAGCTCGGGGACATCGATTGGGACCAGGCGCTCGAGGAGTGGGATAAAGAAACCTTCTTCCCAGAAGTCGCGAATGATGCCCCGATCGAGAAGCCGGCTGACCGCCGTGAGAGCCCGCTGTCACGACCCCTGTATCGACCACCCGCGTCCGCACATGGTGGCACGAACGCAGTGGTGCCCCTTCCCCTCCCGCTTCGTCCACAGCATCCGGCCGACGTGGAGAGCGTGCCCGGTTACGAGAGGGACGGAGACGACGACGGGGCAACAATCGTGGCGGCGATCCCGCGCGAGCTTCTCCGGCGCGGCGGCACCTCGGCGCGCCCCGGTTCGCGCGGCGGGCTGGGGCAGCTTTTTGCGCGCGAAGAACGGCGGGACGAGAAGGGTCCGTCGTCGGTAGGGCCTGGTGGAGAACGAACGACCTCGCCGCCCCGAGACATGCGCTCGCCCCCGCAGCGCACCTCGGTCGGGCCGGCGGTTTCGCCGCCCGGTCCGTTCCTCATCGCTCCGCGGGCGCGTCATTTCGACCCCGATGACGTCACGAAGTCGACCCACATCGCGACTCAAGAACTACGCCACAGACGCGACGATGCAGAGAACGGATTCGCGGAACGGCTCCCGCTCGGGACTGAATCGCGCGCGCGGCACTGGGCAGACGAGAAGCCCGCGACGGAGTGGCTGACCGCGAGCGCGCGGGAGGGTTTTGCGTCTCGCGCGAGCTGGCTCGAGGCCGAGGCCCGGGCTGCGCAAGACGCAGGTGCCCGAGCACGTGGTCTGCTCGCCTGCAGCGAAATCTTGGCAACGACGGGTGGCGTGGGGCGGGCTCGTGCGCTGGCAATCGAGGCGCGCGAGCTGGTCCCCTCTCTCGGGCTGGCGCACTGGCAAATCAGAGGACTCACGGCATCTTCGCCGGACGGAGAGGCCTACATCGCAGCTCTCGACGAGGCGATCGCATTGTCGGAGTCTCTACCTGCGAAAATTCACGGAACATGGTTGGCAGCGGAGGCGTTGCGCGACGCCGGCAACGACGAAGCGGTCGCGCAGCGCCTCGAACACGCGGCGCGACTCTGCAGCGGGGACACGGGCCGTACGAGCGATATGCGACCGATCGTGGCGCTCGCAGTGCGCGCGCTCGCGCGCGGAGAGTCGGCCAGTCCGGCGCTCCGCTTGCCGCACACGGCTGACGTGGCGCCTGTCGCAGAGGCGGCCGAGGCTTGCCTGCGGCTGCGCGGAGTCGATCGCGGTGACTCGTCCGAGGGATCGCCGGCGAGCGAGGTGCTCTCGCGAATTCGCCAGGCGTTGCGACACGGAGACACGGCCAGCGCCATCCTCTTGCTGTCGCGCCTCGCACGCGTTCCCGAGTTGTTCGGCCCTGCAACGTGGTTGGCAGCGGCTTTTGGCGCTACGCGCGCGTCTACGCGTCGCGAAGCTGCGAGCGCGCTCGGGGAGCTCTTCCAACGTGGCGATGGGGACGCGAGCGCCGCCCTTATGGCGCGCGCAATGGAGTTGGGTGACGCCGACCTCCTCGTTGGCGCAATGGCCGGACGAATGACAATTTCTTCCGCGGAGCGGCTCGCCGTGACGCTCCTCGGCGGGCGTCCCTTCGTGGAAGGCGACTTGCAGCTGGACGCCGTAGCGGCCGCCCCGGGGATGGGACCCCTAGTTGCCGCAGCGGCAGCGGTGGTTCCGCACGGAGCCAGCCTCGTGCGCGAAACGCCGCTGCAGGCGCGCGCTGATTTGTCCGCGGGTACGGCGGAGTCGCGGAGGAGAGTCCGTCTTGCACGGCTCCTCTCGTTGGACCCGCGGAGCTCGGATGTCGAGGCGGCGGTGCGAGACCTAAGCCAGGAAAAGCCAACCGAGATGAGCGCTTTGGCGCTGGATATCGCTTGGCGCAATGGGCACGCTCTCCAGGTAGCGACGGCGCTCGCGAGCTGGGGCGCCCAGCGCGCATCAGAGGGGGGGCTTGTCCTCGGATCGCTAGCCGCCGCTCTCGTCGCGGAGCGGGCCGGTGACCTCGCGCGTGCCGTCGAATGGTTTGAAGCGGCGCGCGCCGCCGACCCGAAAAACGAAGCCGCATTGCGAGCGATCGCTTCCCTCAAGTCGGTGGACCTAGTGCAGGAGGCGAACGCTCTCGCGGACGACCTACAGGACGGGCTCCGCGCGTCTCTGGCGCGGCTGGAGGCCGTGATACGCGGAGAGGACGTATTGCCAGAGCCGACCCGCGCGCAGCTACTCGAGCGCGCCCACCGCGCAGCGCCGAGCTTCCCTATCGCCGCGTTTCTGGCGGAGCGCATCGCACGTCGCTCGGGCGACGTGGACGGGGCGGTGCGCTGGGTGCGAGAGCGGCGAGCGCAAACGATGGATTCGACGGAGGTCGCCCTCGACAACCTGCGCGAAGCGCTCCTGATTGCGGACCGAGAACCCGCACTTGCCGCAGAACGTCTCGAACGCGCTCACCGCGCCTACCCCGGCGACGTAGCCCTTCGCGCGCTTTGCGAGCGGATGGCTCCCGAACCTCTGCGCGACGGCGGCGCATGGCGAGAACATCGTGCGGCAGAGACTTCCGGAGACGCGCAGACGCTGTATTTGCTGGAGGCCGCGCGGCACTACGAGCGCGTCGGGAGCGAAGAGGCGGCGCTCCGCTGCGCGGAGGCGGCTGCGGACGCGGACGCCGGAGGGATGGGCCGCATCGCCCGCGAGCGCGCAGAGCTACGGACAGGCCGCGTGGCGCGCCTTGCCGAAGAGCTGCTCGCGGTTGCGAGGGCGACAACGCAACCGAACGAGCGGCGGGAGGCGTACGCACGGCTCGCTGAGCTCGACGGAAGCGTCCGTGCTGACGCAGGTAGCGCGCTGCTCTGGCACCGCGCGATCCTCGAGGAGTTGCCCGATCATTTGCCGAGCCTGCGTCATGTCGAGCACCACTTGATCGGGCAGGGCCGCGATGAGGAGCTCGAGCCGGTCGCGACCGCGATCGCGCGCGGGCTGAGGCGGAGTGGGTCTGGGGAGTGCACGGCACACGCCGAAATGGCGGCGCGCCTTCGAGCCCGGGGCGCGGAGGGCAACTGGGAGGCGACCCGCGAGATGGCCGAGCTGGCCGCGGCGGAGGCGGAGCCTTCCCTCTGGTCGCTGCGGTTGCTGCAAGCGCACGCGCGCGCTCTCGGTGACGATTTAACGTTCCTGAACGTGACTTTGCGGCTGGCCGACCGGGCTCCTCCGCCCCCTCAGACCGCAGCGCTTCTGGTGCGCGCCGGCGAGGCGGCGATGCGCCTCGATCGCTTCGAGGAAGCCCGTTTGTTGCTCGAGCGCGCCACGACGGAAGACCCGGGTGACATCGTGGCCTGGGAGCACTTGATTGCCGTGCGACGCAGCGCGGGCGACCACGCGGCTGCGGCCGAAGCGTGCGAGTCCCTCGCGCGAACCAGCTTGGTCGCCGCCAATCAATTCGCCGCTTGGTACGAAGCCGCGCGCATCTGGTCCGCCGAGGCGAACGACGACGAGCGCGCCATTGTCGCGCTGGAGACCGCCGCCGTCATCGACGCCGGTCACGCGGACGTCTTCGAGCGGTTGTCGTCGATTTACACCTCGCGGAAGATGCAGACCGAGCTAGCCGCGCTGCTCGAGCGACGCCTGGCGCGAGTCAGCGACGCCGGGGACCGCCTGCTCATGGAGGTCCGTCGAGGGCAGCTTCTCCTCGAGGTGGGCGACGGCGAAGGAGCCCGAAGGGCGTTCGAGTCGGCGCTTGCCGATCACCCGGACGACGGCACGGCACTCTCGGCCCTTGCCGACTTGTGCCTGGCCCAAGGCGACTGGGAAACCGCGGAGCGGGCGCTGGTGCGGCTCGCGCGCTTGCTGCCTACCGTGGAGGAGCAGCGCAGCGTGTATTCGCGCCTCGGCGATCTCTACGGCAGCCACCTGCTGAACCTTTCACGCGCCGAGGTTGCGTTCAACGAGGTCCTCAAGCGCTCGCCTGGCGACGCGCCGACGATGGGAAAGCTCGTCGACATTTACCGTCGTCAAAGGGATCCGGCGCGCGCGCTGCCACTTCAGCAAGAACTGATCGCGCTTTCGGGGTCGCCCGAGCAGAGGCGCGATCGCCTCATCGAGCTCAGTTCGCTCTACGAGCAGACGGCGCACGACAACCGCCGCGCCGAGCAGACCTTGGAGGCGGCACGTAAAGAATTCCCCCTCGATCCGGCCGTTTTGCGAGCGAGCGTCGCGTTTTGTGCTCGGCAAGGCCAGCCGGCCGCGGGCGAGGCCGTGGCCGGTAGGGCGGGAAACGAGGGACAGCGCCTCCTCGGGCTCGGCCGAATCTCGCCGCAGCTGCTCGACCTGATCGCGACGGCGGGGGACCTTCGTGGTCATGGCACGGACGCGACCGTGACGCGGGCAATGCTTGCTGCCCTGGAGGGCCGGACGGCGGCAGTTCGCGCAGCTGGATCGCGGGCGTTCGACCCCGGCGTCGACGAGCTGCTCGCGCCCGAGGTTCTCAGCCCTGCGCTGCGAGCACTGCTGCGCCGAGCGGGTCACGCGCTGGACACCGTCGCCCCGATCGATCTTGCTCGCGTGGAAGCAACCGCGGCGCCATTGGCGTCGCCACTCGGACGTCTCACGGCAGGGATTGCTCAGACCATGGGCCTCGGTAGCGTGCAGGTGCTCGTGTCCCCGAGGCTCGGAGCGACATGCATTCCGGTCCGTTCGTCGCCGCCCGTGATCTTGGCCGGCGGACTGCTCGCCGCCCACGGGTCGGCGGGAGCGCTCGATGAGGACATCGTCACATTCCTCGTAGTTCGCGCGTTGAAGCTGGTCAGCGCCAAGGCCGCCGCGCTCACGCGGACGGCTCCGGCCGAGCTGGGCCTGCTCGTTGGGGCGTGGCTGAAATGCTTCCACGCAGAGTTCGAGCCGTCAGGTGTGGATCGGGCTGCGCTCAGCGCCACACAATCCGTCCTCCAGGGCGCATTACCGCCTAAGCTGGTCCCCGAGCTCCGGGACTTGGCAGTCGAGGTGACGCAAACCCTAAGCACACACACGGCTTCGCTCGGGGGAAATGCCCTTGCTTGGGCCAACCGTGTCGCCCTGCTCGCACTCGGGAACCCCGGCGCGGCCCTCGATGCAATCGCCTCGTCGAACGGTTCGGCGGAAGGGGCGCCACGAGACGGAACGGAAAGACTGTCCTGGGTTTTGCTCACTGCAGAGGCGCGCGATCTGCTTGCTTTTGGAGCCGGGCCAAAGTTCGCGGAGGCGCATTCACGGTTTGCCGCTGGCGGCGCCTGAGACGAGCGCTGCTTGCGCAGGGGCCCGCCGGAAGCTAGTCATGCGCGCCCGCATGAGTAGCCCGCAACCGCTTCCCGCCGTCCGTCGCTTGCGCAATGTTGCCATCGTCGCCCACGTCGATCACGGCAAGACGACGTTGGTCGACCATATGCTGCGCCAGGCTGGCACCTTCCGCGCCAACGAGGTCATGCAAGACCGCGTCATGGACTCGAATGACCTCGAGCGCGAGCGCGGAATCACCATCCTCGCGAAAAACACGAGCGTTCAGTGGCGCGCGCCGGATGGAACGGTGACGAAGATCAACATCATCGATACGCCTGGCCACGCGGACTTCGGGGGTGAGGTCGAGCGGACGCTTATGATGGCCGACGGGGCGCTGCTGCTCGTCGATGCCGCGGAAGGGCCTTTGCCGCAGACACGCTTTGTCCTTCGAAAGTGCCTCAGCCTGGGCTTCCCGGTGATCGTCGTCATCAATAAGATTGACCGATCGGACGCCCGTCCAGAAGACGTTCACGAAGAGATTTTCGACCTGTTCTGCGACCTCGATGCTTCGGACATGCAGCTCGATTTTCCGACCCTGTATGCGATCGGTCGCGAGGGCATCGCCAGGCGGTCGCTCGAGGATCCCTCGACGACTTTGGAGCCGCTGTTCCAGACAATCCTCGAGAGGGTACCACCCGCGCCGTGCGAACCCGACGCACCCCTCCAGGTGCTGGTGACCAACATCGACCATGACGACTACGTCGGGCGACTCGCCATAGGGCGGATCGTCGCCGGTACCGTGCGTTCGAACCAGATCGTCGGGCTCGTGAAAGATGGTACCAGCCTGAAGAGCACCATAAAGGTGCTCGCCACCTTCGAGGGACTCAAGCGCGCGCCGGCGTCCGAAGCAACTGCAGGAGAAATCGTTGCGATCGCCGGCATCGAGGACGTAGACGTCGGCGACACGATCGTGGATCAGAATCCGGGTTGGGAGTCCCGCGCGTTGCCACGCATTCTCGTCGAGCAACCGACGATCAAAATGCGGGTGGGCGTGAACACGTCGCCTTTCGCGGGCAAGAGCAAACAAACCAAGTACCTGACGAGTCGCCATCTGCGGGAGCGGCTCATGCGCGAGACGAAGAAGAACCTCGCCATTCGCGTCGATGAGACCGATTCGCCCGATACGTTCCTCGTGCTGGGACGAGGCGAACTGCAGCTCGCTATCCTCGTCGAGACCATGCGCCGCGAGGGATACGAGCTTCAACTCGGCAATCCGGAGGTGGTCACCAACGTCGTCGACGGCGTTCTGAGCGAGCCGATGGAGTTGGTGGTGGTCGACGCGCCCGAAGCGTTCATCGGAGTCGTCACGGAGCGCCTTGGGGAACGACGGGGGCGCATGATGAAGATGGCGAACCCGGGGTTTGGCCGTGCACGATTGGAGTACCGCGTGCCGAGTCGTGGGATGATTGGGTTCCGGGGCGAGTTGATGACGGCGACCCGCGGGACGGCTCTCCTCAATTCGATGTTCGATGGTTGGGAGCCGTGGGGCGGCCCGATGATGAAGCGGGCCACCGGCGCGATCGTTTCGGATCGCATGGGAGTCGCGACCCCGTATGCGCTTCACCATCTGCAGCCACGCGGCGGATTCTTCATCGCGCCGGGCGCCCACGTCTATGAGGGCATGATCGTCGGCGAACACAATAGACCTAACGACGCCGACGTGAACGTCATCAAAGAGAAGAAGCTCTCGAATGTGCGCAATCACGGCAAGGACGAGAACGTACTGCTGGCGCCACCACGTGTGCTCACCATCGAGACGGCGATGGAGTGGATCGATGCCGACGAGCTGGTCGAAGTGACGCCGGAAGCCATCCGGGTCCGCAAGGGAATTTTGGAGATCAACCGCCGCCCCCGCCGCAGCGAGGCCATTGAGGACGCGCAGAGCGTTGGGTAGCGTTCTCGACGTGGCAGCCCGCGCCCCAGGCAGTCGCGGACGAACAGGCGCGTGCAGCAGGCCGCGGGCCACGCGAACGTCGCTGCTCATCGTCAGCGTGTTCGCGGTCGTCGGCATGCCGCACCTCGCGCACTCCTCTTCGTCGGCCGACGAGCTCGTCCGACAAGCGCACGCGCACGAAGCCTCCGACGAGGACGACGTGGCCGTGCGCCGTTACATGGAAGCGCTCGCGATCCAGCCCGCGAACGCCGACGCTTGGGTAGGGTTGGGCGCATTGCGAATGAAGCTCGACGATGTGGCAGAGGCCGAGCGCGTGTACACGAGCGCCCTCGATCACGTGCCTTCGCTTCACCGCTGTCTTGCAGCCCGCGCCGCGGCTCGCTGGCAGCTCGGGCGCCACCAAGAGGCGGAGACGGACCTCGAGGCGTATACCGCATTCGAGAAGGAGCCGTCGGCGCTCCGGCAGCTCGCGCTCTGGTACGCGATAGACGGTCGCACGCCCGCGCAGCTCGCGGTGTGGCGTCGCCTGCTGGCGATCGCTGTTCAGGACGGCGACGCTGCTGCCAAACAGGAGGCGCGCCGCACGGTGCGTGCCCTCGTGATTCTCGTCGACGGAGTGGATCCGGTCTCGTCGCCGACGCAGCCGGATGAAACGCGCAGTGCACTGGCCCTGGTCGCAAGGCGCGCGAGCTAGTTCCGTTACTTCTCGTCTTGTCGCGGGCGTTGGTCTGGCCGTCCTCGAGACCGGGACGCGCAGGTCAGCCAACGCACGCGGTGTGCAGATCGGCAGCCGCGCACGTGATGGCGGCGCGCACACCCGCCAGAACGCGGAGACCGTTGGTCAACACTTGGAATGGCTCGCGCACTGCCCACGAGGCCACCGGTATTTCGACCAGAGCATCCGTCTCGAGGAGGCGTCGGGCCGCGATGAGCGGGCCGAAGACCACGTAATCTGCTCTGGAGGCAAACTCGAGCGCCGCCCCAATCGTTTGCACCTCGTGAGCGATGATCCGCTCCTCGAATGACAGCGGGCAATCATCACCGATGGCAACGAAGCGGTCGCCCCCGCTTCGCAACGGCCCGATGAACGGCAGCGCACGGACTCGGTCGGGCGACAGAGGCAGCGTCCCCAGAGATTGGACGTATGACGGCCGGCCCATCAGCGCGAAACGGATGTCGCCCACCCGGTCCCTTGCCCACGAGGCAGGCAGATTCTGAATCGCACCGGCCGCGAGAGCGACGTCGAACGCGTTTTCGGCCAAATGGGCACGGAGAGATGCGGGGGGAAGCTCCAGGCCTCGCAGTCGAGCTCTGGGCAGCGCGTTCGTTACAGCGGGAAGCAGCGCTGCAAGCAGGTATGAGGGCGCGGCGATCATGAGCTCCACGTCTGGTCCATGGTCCTCGCGAGCTCCGCTCGTCGCGCGGATTTCTTCGACCGCGTTTGCGATTCGGGGAAGCATCCGGCGCGCTGCCGCCGTCGGGGCGACGCCACGCGCACCCCGCGACAAGAGCTGGACGCCGTAGTGCCGTTCCAGCCGGCTCACCGCTTTGCTTACCTGAGAGGGCGTAACGAGCAACTCGCGCGCCGCCCCGGATATGGTCCCGGTCCGTTGAACCGCCAAGAGGGTCACGAGATCGGCCAGGCGCAGCTCAGGAACTTCGCTCATGAACGGCGTACGCCGGAGCGCGGAACTAGTTTCAGCGCACCGCAAACACGGCCACGCCGAAGCCGCCGACGACCCAGACGACCCCGCGCGCCTCATCGTGCGCCATCGACGCCACCCGTCCGTCGGATTCGGTGTCGGCCGGCGCGGCTCCAAGCCGCGCAACCACCGATGCCTCGCCGCGCGCGTTCAGGCGTACCAGCGTCGTCGTGTCGTCCAGCTCCGAGTAGGTTGCCGCGACGAGGGTTCCGTCGGGGTCTACGAATGCAAGGGCAGTGACGCGGCCCGCCCACGGGAAGGACAGCCATTCGCCGCTCGATTGGCGCCGGATCACACCTCCCCGTATGGGCGCGTAGGCAATGTGAGCGCCGGATGCGGCAAGGAGCCCGGGAACGCGCGCTTCGGGGGCCTGGACCGCTTCCGTGTCGAGCAAACCCTTGACCGATCCCCGGACCACCGCGACGGGCCGTGAGTCATCGTCGACCAGCAACGCAGCGATGCCGTTCGCCCCGTCCGGCGCGATAGCCACGGCGCGGCGAATGGGCGACAGCGCTATCGCCGACTTGTCATTGGGACCGACGAGGCGTTCGAGCCGGCTCGGGCGTGTTGCGACGAGCTCGTCTGCCACCACGAGTGCACCGGAGCGAGTGCGCACCCAGAGACTCCCCGACGCAAGAATCGCGTCGCTCGCCACCACGTCGCCGCCCAACGGGTAAAACGCGTCTCCTCCTTGCCACGAGACGAGCATGGGCCCGGCCTCGAGCACCGCCACGACGACGTTGCCGTCCGCGGCGAGCTTCGTCACTTCCGGCAATGCGAGCCCCTCGGCCGCGAGTCGCTCGCAACTGCCTTCGAGGTCGATGCGCAGGAGCTCCATTCCACCCGGTTCAGAGCGCCCCACCACGAGCGCTCCGCGCGGCACGCAGACCACCGCGTTGGCTGCCGTCAACGCGAGCGGCGCACCTACCCGGAGCCATGGTTGGGCCGACCATTGGAGCCCGAGCGGCTCGTCTGCGCCGAAAAGCGGATCCACCATGTCAGGGGCATCGAGTTCGCCATCCTCGTCCGAGTCCATCGAGGGTAGATCCGCCTCGTGCAGCTCCTCATCGGCATCGAGCGGGCCCTCTTCGCCCGCGTCGAGCGCGCCGCTTTCGGGCATGGCCTCGAAGCCGAGGTCCTCATCCCGGCCGGCGCCGGGGTCCTCCGCGTCGTCTGCGGGCGAATCCGGCACCGCGAATTCCCCTAGATCGCCCGCGCCGACATCGAGATCCAGCGCTTCGCCCGCGCCCACCAGCCAGCCGTCTTCTTCGCCTTCGATGTCGAGCTCCCTCGCGTCCGCCGGATCGTTCTCCCCCGTTGCGTCGTCCAGTGTCGCATCGGTATCCTCCTCGCGGAGATCGTCCTCTTCAATCTCGGGGAGCGGAGAGTCGCCCGCGCCGCCATCCAGCGGCGGCAACGGATCGAGCGGCTCTTCTTCAATCTTTGGCATGGCGCGAGACCGCCACGGTGGCTTACCGGCGGCGAAGGCGTTGTCAATTGCCGTCTGGACGGGGTTCATTGACCTAAGCACCGAGCGCGCGGCGCGCACAGGGTACGACCGAAATGCAGCTGAGACGCGCGTGTGCCGCGCACACTTCCAGACCTCACGCAACATTCGGTTCGGGGACGAAAAGTGAGGAGTTCATGTCGACGCGCGAGGAAATGCGGCGCGAGCTGAGGAATTTGGCGAAAATGGCCGCGAAGCTGCCGGTCGTGCAAGCGGGCTCGTCAGCTATTGTACGTCCTATTCCGCCAGGAGCGGCGTCGCCGGCGGCATCGAGCGTGCGCGTTGCGTCAACGACCGGCGCGGTGGCTTCTACGAGCGCGCGCTCGGTTTCGCTCCCTACGCCGACCACCGTCGTGATACCGGTCACCCTTGCTCCTGTAAGAGCCGGCGACCGTCGCGGAAGCATTCTCGCCATCATGGCTGGTCTTGGCCTTGCCGCAGCGATGATAGGCGGCATTGCCGTCGGCCGTTCGCTCGCGGAAGGCAACGCGTCGACCATGGAAGCTTCGGCACATGCTGCTG
>JALYHV010000387.1 GCA_030776205.1 Myxococcota bacterium
GCTTGGAGGCCGCGGGCAGGCGCGAGCAGGGCGAGTCCCTCGTGGCCGACCCTCGACAGGTAGTCACGTCATATGGGCCATGGTGGGCGATCCGCGGACGTTGGGCGCGCTTGCGCGGAAACGAAAACGAGGCGCAGGGCTCGTTCTCCGAGGCCGTCGCCGCCGATCCGTTCGACGTTGAATCGGCCTGCGAGTCGGTCGATCCGGAGGGCGTCGCTGCGAGCTCCACGGGCGACCACGCCCTCTGCGGCGCGGCTCGTGCGTTGGGCGCACCGCCCTTCGGCGCTGGCGACTAGGAGCCGACCCTCGTGCGGACCCGAGATTGACCGCCTCGGAGCCGGCCGGTTACCATCCAGTGGAAGCGCGATAAGTTTTTTCGAGCTGCTGATGCAGTCAGACCTCCGGCCGGCTTCGCGCGTCGTGGGGCGTCTGGAGCCCTCTCCCCCATGAGCGCAGTCACATACGCTACCGCCCAGATCTTGCGCGTCCTGCCCCGAGCGCGCATCGGTCGGGCAATCGGCCGGCTCGCGGAGCGCCCGTGGTCGCCGCCCATCGGGCGTGCCGTGGTGGGCCTTTATTCTCGCGTCTACGATGTGCGCCTCGACGAATGCATGGAGCAGGAAGGCTGGCCGAATTTCGACGCCTTCTTCACCCGTCGTTTGCGAGCCGGCGCGCGCCCGGTGGATCCGGATCCGCGGGCGATCACGAGCCCAGCCGACGGGCGAATCGAGTCGCTCGGCACGATTGACGGCCGCGGAACATTCCTCGTCAAGGGAAGGCCGTACGCCGTCGAGGAGCTCGTCGGGGATTCCCGCGAGGCCGGCCGCTTCGTCGGCGGGGTGGGGTGCGTCGTCTATCTTTCCCCGCGCGACTATCATCGCGTTCATTCTCCGGTGAGCGGACACGTGCGACGCATTCGCTCGATGCCGGGCGATTACTACCCGGTCAACGCGGTCGGAATGCGCCACGTCGCGAATCTGTTCTGTCGGAACCGCCGAGTGGCCATCGAGATCGAGACGAGCGCGGGATTCGGGCGCGTCACGATCGTCATGGTCGTCGCGATGATCGTGGGGCGCATCACGACGATTGCCTTCGACTTGGCGGACACGCCGATCGGCGACCACGTCTTCGACCCTCCTCTGCGCGTCGGGGCAGGTGAGGAGCTCGGCGTCTTTCACCTGGGCTCTACCGCGGTCGTCCTGGCGGAGCGAAGCGCGGCAGGAGCCTGGCTGGTCTCTCCGGGCCCCGTCCGTTGCGGCCAGGCTCTGCTGCGCGCGCCGGCCGTCGAGACGACCCCGACCTTCGAGGCATCCGGCGGAGCAAGCGGATGAGCGAGGAGCACCGCGCTGTTCCCGCAGCGATACCGCACGACTCCGCGTCGGCGGGGTCCGATCGTGCCCCGCAGCCTCCCGACTCGCCTGAGAATCCGCCGGCCGCCGCGAGCGACACCGAGGCTCTCGGTTCGCACGCTTCGCTCCGTGACTCTTCTCCTCCGCCGGCACGACGACGGAGTCGGTTGGGTCTGCGCATCCCCGATGACGAGGTGACCCGCCCGTCGAGCGTGGCTCCGGCAGGCCCCGTGCCGGGAAGCATGGTCAACGATGAAGGGCCGAGCGACGCGCTCGCGGTAGCACGGGAAGGGGCGGTCGCGTCTTCTTCTGCGCCGGTGGACGGGGTGCTGAAGCCCACGCGCATCATCAGCATCGATGCGGAGCCGACCGCAGCGGCGGACACCGACCCGGCCGTGGCGCCTCTGCGCGCCGCGCAGGACTCGGCCGCGGATCTGATCGGACCCATACTCGACGACGGGCCTCTCACGCCTCGGACGGGGCCCCCGTCTGCAATCGACCGCGCGGAGCCGCCCTTGTACGACGAGACACCGACGCCGCGCAGACCGGGTGTTCCCACGCCCGCGGCGACGTCGCCGGACGGCCGCTCCGATACGTCGGAGGCCGAGCTCCTCGCAGACGACCTCCTCTCGGTGGAACCGCCGCCTACGCGCCCGAAGGCGCCGGCAAGCCTCCCTCCACTGCGTGCGCTTGTTGCGCCGCTGCGCCCCGCCACGGCGAGCAACAAACCGAATGCGTTCCTGCCGCCGGCTCGTGGCAAGGCTCCGCTGGTCATCGTTCCGCCTCACGTCGGCAGCTTCGCGCCCAGCTCGATGGACGCCGCTGGCCAGCGCCGCAAGGGACGGCTGTGGTGGGAGGAGCTCTTCAACGACGACTACCTGCGTACTACCGAGCGGATGACCGACGAGCAGATCGCACGGGAGGTCGATTTCATCGAGGACAGCCTGAGCGTTGAGCGAGGTGGCGCCGTGCTCGACCTGGCTTGCGGCACCGGTCGGCACGGCATCGAGCTCGCGCGTCGCGGCTACCAGGTCGTGGCGTTCGACCTCTCCCTGGCGATGCTCGCGCGCGCGGGCGATGAGGCCCAGGAGCGGGAGACGAAGTTGAATTTCGTGCAAGGGGATATGCGCGAGATGACGTTCGACGAGCAGTTCGATGGCGTGTACTGCTGGAATACGAGCTTCGGATATTTCGAGGAGGACAAGAACGCGCAGGTCATCGACCGCGTCAGGAGGGCGCTGAAGGGTGGCGGTCTGTTGCTCCTCGACGTGGTCAACCGCGATTTTTTGACGCGGCAGTCCCCCTCGTTGGCGTGGTTCGAGGGGGACGGGTGCGTCTGCATGGACGAGATGAACGTAGACTTCATCACGAGCCGAATGCGGGTCAAACGCACGATGATGCTCGACGACGGCCGCTCGCGCGAGATCGACTACTCCATGCGCGTCTACAGCTTGCACGAGCTTGGGAAGATCTTGCACGAGCACGGGTTCAAGGTGTGCGAGGTCAGCGGGCGCATCGGCACTCCCGGGGTCTATTTCGGAAACGAGTCTTCACGAACCATCATCCTCGCGGAAAAGCGCTGACACCGATACCCGCACGCTGTGCACCTGGAGCGAGTTCAATCGACACTAGTGGGGTGCCTTCGTTCGCGAGGCGGCCGCTCTCGTCGCGCGCTTTGGCTCGTGACCTCCTCGCAGCAGTCAAGAGCACGCCGGCCGGGGAACGCGATGCATGACGGCTCGCCGCGATGACCCGCGTGACGTGGACAGTCGGCGCATTTCTATTCGTGTCGGGGGCGTGCTCGCTCGCATTCGAGTTGGCATGGATTCGCGAGTTGCGCCTCGTGTTTGGCGCGTCGACGAGCGCCACCGCAGTCGTCATGGCCTGCTTCATGGGCGGTCTAGGCGTGGGCGGCCTCGCGCTCGCGGGGCGAATCGATCGCGCCCGAAGTCCGCTTCGCTGGTATGCCGCCCTCGAGGGAATAACCGCCGTCGCCGCGGCGTCGTCGCCGTTCGGCCTGTCGATAGCGCGCTCTGCGTACATCGCCATGGGGGGCAGTCGGGCGCTTGGTGAGGTCGGGGCGACGGTCACGCGGCTCGTTCTATGTGCGTTGGTGCTGGGCCTTCCGACGGTTGCGATGGGGGGCACGTTGCCGGCCGCGTCGCGGGCCGTCGGGGACGACGCCGACCCCGACCGTCGGCGTGTCGCCGCGCTGTATGCTCTAAATACGGCGGGGGCCGCTGCCGGGTGCGTCCTCGTGACGTTCGTCGCGTTCGAGGCGCTTGGTACCCGCCGGACCTTGTGGATGGCTAGCGTCGCCAACATGGCCCTGGCGGCCACCGCATGGCTCATCGCAGGTCGCCTGCCGCCGGGCGCCGAGGTTCTCGATGGTCGCCGGGACGCGGGGTGCGCACATCCGGATCCTCGTTGGCTGCCGCCGCGGGCACTCGTGCTGGGCGGCGCCGGCGTCACGGGCTTCGTCTTTTGTCTCCTCGAGCTCGTCTGGTATCGCCTGCTGAGCCCTTTGTTGGGCGGATCGGTGTTCACATTCGGCCTCATCCTGATCGTTGCCCTCGTGGGAATCGGACTGGGGGGCGTCCTCGCGGCGGCCCTCAGGCGCGCTGGTGAGGCGACGTTGCCCGCGTTCGCCTGGGCCGGCGCCGTGGGCGCGGTGGCCGTCGTTATGCCGCTTGCGGCGGGGGATACCATCGCAGTCTTCTCCGCTATCGCGCAGCCGGTTGCCGCCCTAGGCTTTGCCGCGCAAATCGCGGGCTGGACGTTGATCCTCAGCGGGATCGTCCTGCCCGTCGCCGTGGCGGCTGGTGCGCAATTCCCACTCCTGGTCGCGCTGCTCGGGCGCGCTCCTCGTGAGGCGGCGCGGGACGTGAGCCAGGCGATCGCATTCAACACGGCGGGTGCCATCGCGGGCTCGCTGGCGGGGGGGTTCTGGCTCATCCCTGCAATAGGCGCAGCACAGTGCTGGCGGCTCGCCGGCGCGTTGCTAATCGCAGTCGCTTTTGCGGCATTTGCGATCGATGCACGCCGGAGATCGCGCGGACGCGTCGCGCTCATTCCGGCCACGGCTGTGATTGGAGCGGCGGTGGTCGCGCTCTGCGCGCGCGGTCCCACAGCGGCCTGGCGCCACAGCCCAATCGGTGCGGGTTTGGTCGATCCCGATCTGCTCCGCACGCCGAACGCAATCCGGTCGTGGCTCTCCGAGCGCCGTCGCGCAATCGACTGGGAAGTCGACGGACGCGAGAGCAGCGTCGGTATTGACTCGCTGAACGGCGTGGCTTTCGTCGTGAATGGAAAAAACGACGGTAACGCGCGGGGGGATGCGGCCACCACGGTAATGTTGGGCCTACTGGGCGCGTTTCTGCACGGTGCCCCGCGACGCTCGATGGTCATCGGTTTGGGTACGGGCGCGTCGGCTGGCTGGCTGGCGGCGGTGCCCACGATGAGCACCGTCGACGTGGAGGAGCTCGAGCCTTCGGTCGTCGAAGTGGCGCGGCGCAGCGCAGCCATCAACCACGACGTGCTTCAAAGCCCCAAAGTTCATGTCCTCTTCGGTGATGCTCGCGAAGGGTTGCTGGCGTCCCGATCGAAGTATGACCTCATCGCATCGGAGCCTTCGAACCCCTATCGGGCGGGTGTCGCGAGCCTCTTCACCCGCGAGTTTTACGAAGCCGCGCGCGTGTCGCTCGAGGAGGACGGAATGTTCCTCCAGTGGGTGCAGGGCTACGGCATCGACGGGAAAACGATGCGAACCGTCTACGCGACGCTCGCATCCGTCTTTCCCGTCGTCCAGAGCTGGCACCTCAAGAGTGACGACCTCCTCCTAGTCGCGTCCCGCCACTCCATCGCTCTCGACGGCCCACTCCTCCGGGCGCGCATGCGCGAAGAGCCGTTCCGTACGGCGTTCGCCGTGTCTTGGCGCGTTACCGAGCTGGAGGGAGTTCTCGCGCACTACGTGGCCGGGGCGGCGACCGCGCAGGCGGTGGCAAGAGAGGAGCGAGGCGAGGTGAATACCGACGATCGCAACGAGGTGGAGTATGGCTTTGCGCGCGGCGTATCCGCGCTCGGGGGGTTCGCCGTCAACGACGTCCGCGCGCTCGCTCGCCGCCATGATGACAACCTGCCTCCGCTCCACGGCGGCTCACTGAACTGGAACGCGATCGAGGAGCAGGTGGTGGCGGTGCTCGCCGACGAGGGTCTGATCATCTCGCGTCAAGGCGCGGAGGAGACACCAGGTCTCGCCCGGCGCATCGCGGCACTGAACGCCTACCAGCAGGGGGACCTCGTCCGCGTTGCACGAGAGTGGTCAGCGCAGTCCTACGAGCCGTCGGGCCCCACGGAAATTGCCATTCTCGCTACGGCGCTCGCGGAACTCGGGAGCGCAGCCGCGACGCCGTACATCGATACGATGCGTGCCTTCAACCCTGTGGAGGCCGACGCGACGCAAGCGCGGCTGAGCTTCAGGCAGGGCCGGACCGAAGAGGGGATGCAGGCACTCGAAAGGGCCTATGCTGGGTACAGAACCGATCCGTGGCCGCTGCCGATGATAATCGCACGGACGCTTGCGCTATCTACCGAGGTGGTCGCGAGGTTTCCGGGCCTGGCTGGACGCCTCACTGCGGCGCTCCGGGAGCCGTTTGTGTTGAGCCTCGCGGAGGAGGGAAGACGAGAGCTCCTCGCGTTCGCCGCCAGCCGCCAGCCGCCGGGGCCGCCTTGTGTAGGCGCCTACCAGCGTTTCGAGCCGAACCCGGTCTGGACCGAAGATTTCTTGGCTTCGCGGCTCGCGTGCTACGAGGCGACCAGCCATCCGTGGGCAGGCGCTGCTAAGCGAGACCTCGAAGAGTTCATCGCGCTGTCGCCGCAACCATTCGCCAACGGCCCGACGCCATGAGCGTTCGCGATCCAGATTCGAAAAACAGCCCCGCCATCAGTTTCCCAACTCAGTAGTGAAGCGCGACGACGGTGACCTCGTTATCGCCGTTCGGTGTGCGCAGAAGGAACGTGTCCCCGGGCCGTCGCTTCAGCAGCGCTCGACCGAGCGGCGACCGCCAAGAGATGTGCTTCTTCGCGAGATCTATCTCGTCTTCGCCCACGATGCGGTACGAACAGCGCGTCCCCGCCTCGTCCTCCACCTCCACGAACGCGCCGAAGTAGACCACGTCGGGCGTGTCATCCCTGGGCTCGACGACACGCGCGGCGATGAGCCTCCTGGTGAGCCACTGCATTCGTCGGTCGATCTCGCGCAGCTTCCGCTTGCCGTAGATGTACTCGGCATTTTCACTGCGGTCCCCTTGAGACGCGGCGTCGGCAACCTCTTGTACGACCTTTGGGCGGTGTCGGGAGCGCAGGTCACTTAGCTCGAGCTGAAGCCTCTTGGCGCCTTCAGGCGTGATGTAGTTCGGGTTGCTTTCGCTCACGACGAGAACACGCAGCTTACGCGGCAACAGCTCGTGGGCCAATCGGGTCCACGACCCACCCAGCAGCAGTGCGATGATCGTCCTGTCGGCGGGCCGGCGCGGGCTGCCGAGCGGGACGCCGCGCTAAAGGATCGCGCTTGGCCCCTCCGCCTGTACCCCGGTTGCCATGGCGACGAGCCCCCCCTCCTGCGATGGCGCCTCGTCGGCGACTGGTCGCTTGTACCCGCACTCCTTGTTCGCGCACACGATCATCGGTCGGGCGCGCGTGCCGCCGAGCACGACGAACGTGGCGCCGCAGTTGGGGCATGGCTCCGAAATCGGCTTTTGCCAAACCTTGAAGTCGCACTTGATCTGCTGGTCGGCGTAGTTCGAGCACCCATAAAAGGTCTTGCCGCCGCGCTTCTTAGGGCGAATCTCGATGAGATCACCGCCGCATTTGGGGCACTTAACACCAAGCGGGACCGGCTTCGCGTTCTTGCATTCCGGGTACCCCGTGCACGATAAGAACTCTCCGAAGCGGCCGCTTCGAATGACCATCGGTTTGGTGCATTTGTCGCAGAAAATGCCTGTTTCGCGAGGCTGCGTGGGTGTGCCGTCCACGCCGAGGTCGCGCGTGTTCCTGCATTCCGGGTAATTGGCGCAGCCGAGAAACCAGCCATTTCTGGACCAGCGTTTCAGCATGACCCCCCCACAGAGCTCGCACTTTTCGTCGGTGGGCTCCGGCTCGGGGTTCCAGCGCTTTCCCTTCTTGCTCACGTCGAGTTGCTCACGGAAGCGCTTGTAGAAGCGCTTCAGCAAGACAACCCGCTCCTCGTTGCCGGCCTCCACCTCATCCAGCTCTTCCTCCATCTTCGAGGTGAAGGCCGGATCCATGAAGTCGAGGTCGCTCCGCACGAGCCCATCGACGACGAATTTGCCAAGCAACGTCGGCTTGAAACGCGTGCCGTCCATCTTCTCGACGTAGTCGCGCGCCTGCACCTTGCTTATGATGTCCGCGTACGTGCTCGGGCGGCCGATCCCTCGCTCTTCCAGCTCGCGAACAAGGGAAGCTTCCGTGTAGCGCGGGGGCGGTTGCGTGAACTTCTGGTCCGTGATCACCCCCGGCGGCTTTACGAGGTGGAGCGCTTCACCTTCCGCGACATCGGGCAGGAGCGCATCGCCATCGTCTGCCAGGAGATCTCTCGTTTCCTTCTTGGCGACTTCAGAGTCCTTCTCCTCATCCCCCTCGCCCTCGCCCGCCAAGGGCGTCGCGGCACGCGAAGGCTCCCCCTTGCCGTAGGCCTCCAGCCAGCCGCTGAACTTGAGGACACGGCCGCTCGCACGCAACCCATACACCGTCTTGTTGGTTGCAACCGCTTCGATATCGACGCTCGTCTGGTCGTAGACGGCGGGCGTCATTTGTGACGCTACGAAGCGATCCCAGATCAGCTTGTAGAGTTTGAACTGATCGTCCTTGAGGTGACGCCGCACGCTCTCCGGTGCGAGCTCGAGCGAAGTCGGTCGGATGGCCTCGTGTGCGTCCTGTGAGTTTTTCTTGGACTTGAAGACATTCGGTTGCGCGGGTACCCATTCGCGGCCGTACTTCCCGGCGATGAACTCGCGCGCTTCTTCGACCGCATCGGGCGACAGGCGCGTCGAGTCCGTGCGCATGTACGTGATGAGACCTACAGGGCCTCCGTCCTTGCCGAGGTCCACGCCCTCATAGAGGCCTTGGGCGATCTGCATCGCGCGCTTTGCGCCGAAGCCAAGGCGATTGACGGCGTCCTGCTGGAGCTTGCTCGTCGTGTACGGTGCTGGCGAGTTGCGCTTGCGCTCGCTCTTGGTGACCTTGGCGACCTTATAACGCGCCCCCTCGAGGTCGCCGCGGACTACGGCGGCCGTTTCGCCGTCCTTGACTGGGAGCTTCTCGCCTGCGCGAGTCGTCAGGCGGCCGATGAGCGCCGTGTGGCCCGGGTCCCCTCCGGTAGAAAGGGCTGCACCGCAGTTCCAGTACTCTTCGGGGACGAACGCCTCGATTTCGCGCTCGCGATCGACGATGAGACGCAGCGCGACACTTTGAACCCGTCCGGCACTGAGGCCAAAGGCGAGCTTACTCCATACGAGAGCCGAGACGTCGTAGCCCACGATGCGATCCAGCACCCGGCGCGCGCGTTGGGCGTCATAAAGGTTCTTATCGAGCTCGCGGGGATGATTGACGCCGTACTCGACGCCCTTTTTCGTTATCTCGTGGAACTCGACCCGTTTGGTCGACTTGTTGGCGGGCTTGAGTTCCTCGGCCAGGTGCCAGGCAATGGCCTCGCCCTCCCGATCGGGGTCCGTTGCCAACAGGATCTCGTCCACCCCTTCGACGGCGTCTCGAAGCTCTTGGAGCACCTTCTCCTTTCCAGGGACGACCTCATACGTCTCTTGAAAGCCGTGCTCGATGTCGACGCCGAGCTTCTTCGGCAGGTCTTTGACGTGCCCTTTGGACGCGATTACCTCATATCTCGAACCAAGGTACTTCTTGATCGTCTTCGCCTTCGCGGGCGATTCGACAACCACGAGCGTCTTCCCGACCGGCGGCTTTTTTTTGGCTTTGTCCAAGAATCTTCAGCGCTTCTGAGCTGTCCGTAGCCGGAAGAACCCCGGCGGGCCCTCTACTACTACGTCCTCCAAGGCGAGCGTCAAGAGCGTGGCGGCCGCGACTTGTGCGGCGACGTGTGCGGCGTCAGCGATCTGGTCGACGTGGAGAGGACGATCGGTCATCGCGTTACAGACGGTTTTTTCGACCGATGAGAAGTCACGGGCCGGCTCTGTCATTGCTCGAGGCGCGAGCTCGAGCGTTCGAAGAAAAGAGTCCACGCAGGTAAGGGGGCGAACGCCGCTGGTCAAGAGCTGATGCGTCCCTGCATAGCCGTCGAGCCATGGCGGAGCAGGCACGACCCAGAGCGGTTTGCGCAGGACGCGAGCGCATTCCGCGGCGCGCAATGCCCCGGACGGGAATCCTGCCTGGACGACCACGACGGCGTCAGCGAGCGTGACAAGGACGCGGTTCCGCGCGAGAAACGAGCCGGGTTGAACCGGCCGTTCCGGCGGGAAGGGCCAAACCATGCTGCCCGGCCCACGCGCGATCGTCTCGAAGAGTTGGGCATGTTGCGGCGGAAAGCAATGGTCGCATCCCGTGCCTGCAACGGCCCACGTGCGCCCCTGGCCTTCCAGGGCGCCGACGTGCGCGGACTGGTCGATGCCTACGGCGCCCCCCGAAACGACGACGGCGCCCGTCCCAACCAAGATCCTTGCCAGGTCTCGCGCAAATTTCATCGATTCGTCCCGCGCGTTGCGCGAGCCGACGAGCGCGACCGCGCGCTCCGCTTCCAGCGACCCCCCACGAACAGTAAGCGTGGCCG